>NZ_CP127015.1:3835625-4192500 GCF_035199985.1 Nguyenibacter sp. L1 | reverse complement strand
CCCGCCCCCATGCCTCTGCCGGTCGCTTTCGGCGGGCGCCAGGGCTACGTGACCACGCTGCGCGGCATGATCCAAAGCGCCGGTGCGTCGGCCGTCATCATCCCCGAGATCATCGCATCCTGGACCGACGAGATCATCGACGGCTTCACCTTGCGCTTCGGCGGCCGGCCGGCCGAACTGATGGCCCTGCCGGCGGATGACCTCGCCCTGCCGACCGTGAACCCCGACGACCTGTCCTATCTGCAATTCTCGTCGGGCAGCACCCGCTTCCCGATGGGGGTGGCCGTGACCCAGCGCTCGGGGATGGCCAATGCCCGCGCGATCGCGCGCGACGGCCTGAAAGTGCGCGACACCGGCGATCGCTGCGTCTCGTGGCTGCCGCTCTATCACGACATGGGGCTGGTCGGCTTCTTCCTGACCCCGGTCACCTGCCAGTTGAGCGTGGATATGCTGCCGACGCGGGAATTCGCCCGCCGTCCCCATGTCTGGCTGGACCTGATCAGCCGCAACCGCGGCACGATCGCCTATAGCCCCTCCTTCGGGTTCGAACTGTGCGCCCGGCGCGCCACCTCCATCGCCCTGGACCTGTCCTGCTGGCGAATCGCGGGGATCGGCGGCGACATGATCCGTCACCACATCCTTGAGGAATTTGCCGAGCGCTTCGCCGCCTCGGGCTTCGACAGCCGGGCCTTCACCGCCAGCTACGGCATGGCCGAGGCGACGTTGGCCATCAGTTTCGTTCCGCTGGCGTCGGGCATCCAGACCGATACGGTCGATCTGCGCGTCCTGGAGACCCAGGGGATCGCCCGCCCCTCCGACGACCCGGGCCAGGCGCTGCGCACCTTCGTCCTGTGCGGCAAGGTGCTGGAGGAACATGAACTCGAAATCCGCGACTCCACGGGCCAGGCCCTGCCGGACCGCAAGGTCGGTACCATCTTCGCCCGCGGCCCCAGCCTGATGCGCGGCTATTTCAACCAGCCACAGGAAACCCAGCGCGTGCTGGACGATGCGGGATGGCTGAATACCGGCGATCTCGGCTACATGCTCGACGGGCAGGTGGTCGTGACCGGACGCGCCAAGGACCTGATCATCATCAATGGCCGCAATATCTGGCCCCAGGATCTGGAATGGTCCGCGGAAACCGAAATCGGCGTCCTGCGCAGCCGTGACGTCGCGGTGTTCTCGATCGACCAGGAAGCGGGCGAGAAGGTCGTGGCCCTGATCCAGTGCCGTGCCTCGACCCCCGAGGCACGGGAATTGCTGCGGACCGAGGCCGCCAATCTCTTCCGGCGGCAGCACGGCGTGGACGTGTCGGTCATCCTCGTTCCGCCGCACACGCTGCCCCAGACGTCGTCCGGCAAGCTGACGCGCGCCCGAGCCAAGGCGATGCTGCTGTCCGGCGCGTTCGAAACCATTGCCGAGACTGCCTCGGTCGCGTAACCGGGCAGCTCTGCAAAAGGAAGACATCGATGAGTGAAACGACGGCAGAGGTCTCTGCCCTGATCATCCAGACATTGCTGGCCAATCCTAAGGTTCCTCGGGACATCGATGGCGGCAGCAAGATCGTCGAGGACCTGGCGTTCGATTCACTCGCGGTCATGAATTTCGTGATGGAGATCGAGGATTCGCTCGACGTCTCCGTGCCGCTCGACCGGCTTGCCGATATCCGGACCATCGACGACCTGGCCGCCTGCATCGTGTCGCTGAAACACGGCGGCTGATCCCGATGTCGATTTTCAGCAAGTATGACGGGCTGGCCCGTTCGCTGGCCGCCGTCACTGCGGGTGGCGGCCGCAATCCGTTTGCCGTGGTCATCGAGCGGCCGGTCTCCTCGACCGTCGGGCTGATCGAAGGACGTGAGACGCTGCTGTTCGGCACCAACAATTATCTGGGCCTCAGCCAGTCCGAATCCGCTGTCACGGCCGCGATCGACACGTTGCGCACCCACGGCGTGGGCACCACCGGGTCACGGATCGCAAACGGGACCCAGGGCCTGCACCGCCAGTTGGAGGAGCGCATCGCCCGGTTCTTCCGGCGACGCCATTGCATGGTGTTTTCGACGGGATACCAGGCCAATCTGGGCGTGATCTCCGCCCTGGCCGGCAAGGACGACTACCTGCTGCTGGATGCCGACAGCCACGCCAGCATCTATGACGGCAGCCGCCTGGGCCATGCGCAGGTGATTCGGTTCCGCCATAACGATCCCGAGGACCTGCGCAAGCGCCTGCGCCGCCTGGACGGCACGCCGGGAGCGAAGCTGATCGTGGTCGAAGGCATCTATTCCATGATGGGCGATGTCGTGCCGATGGCCGAATTCGCCGCCGTGAAACGCGAGACCGGCGCATGGTTGCTGGCCGATGAGGCCCATTCGGTCGGCGTCATGGGCGCACACGGCCGCGGCGTGGCGGAAGCCGACGGCGTCGAAGCCGATGTCGATTTCGTGGTCGGCACGTTTTCCAAAAGCCTGGGCACGGTCGGCGGCTATTGCGTATCGGACCATGACGGGCTGGACCTGATTCGCCTGTGCTCGCGCCCGTACATGTTCACCGCATCCTTGCCGCCCGACGTCATCGCGGCGACGATGGCCGCATTGGGCGAACTGGAAAGCCGGCCCGAACTGCGCCACGCTCTGATGGACAATGCTCGCCGGCTTCATGCCGGGCTGAATGCCGCCGGCCTGCGTACCGGCCCGCAGGCCAGCCCGGTGGTCTCCGTAGTGCTGGACGACGTCGCGCAGGCGGTACAGTTTTGGAACCGGCTGCTGGATCTGGGCGTCTACGTGAATCTCAGCCTGCCGCCCGCGACGCCGGACCAGCATCCGCTGCTGCGCAGTTCGGTGATGGCGACGCACAGTGCCGCGCAGATCGACCGCGCGGTGGACGTCTTCGCCACCGTGGCCGGCGAACTGGGCCTGCGGCAATAAGGCGCGGCCTGGTCAGGGGCTGCCGTCCCGCTGTTCCGTCCGCCGAAACAATCCCGCCCGGTGCAGCGACCATAACAGCCGGGGCAGGCAGAGCAGTGGATGGCGCTCGGCAAACGGTGTCAGCCGCAGCTCGACCCCGGAATGGCGGCGGATTTTCCATACGATATAGCGCGCCCCTCCGGCGAAGGTGAACGCGGCCTTGGCCAGGCGCGCCACGTTCAACGGACGCCCGAGCCGGCTGCGCAGCGCCCACCGCCGCCATGCCCGCGCCCGGACCGCGTCCGGCAGCGCGGGACGAAACTGGTCACCCGTCTGGGTAAAGGACAGGCCCGATGCCTGCCATGCCGCCTCCAGCAGGGCGCGGTAGCGCGCCACCCGGCCGTCCAGCAGGCTGCGGGCCCGGGCCGCCGTTTCGACGCGCAGTTCGGCACCGTATGTCCGGGCAAACAGCCCATCCCAGTACAGTTCCGCCGTTCCCTGCACGGGGCCGAGACAGGCCGCCCACCACGACGCCACCGCAACCGCCCGGATCAGGCAGCCCAGAATGGCATCGGCGGCATCGGCATCCCGCACCCACACCAGCCGCGCCGGCTGACAGAACCGGGCCCAGATCGTGGTGTCCAGCGTGCCGCGACCGGTCAGCGCCCGGAACTGCGCCAGCGTGACGATCGCGACCTTGGCGCGCAGAAACCGGCCACCGGCCGTCGCTTCATGATATTCCACGTTCGGTGGCAGCAAGGCGTTGGCCACCCTGGCCGCACGGCCGCGCGGCCAGTCGGCCTGGCGCGCCACCACCACATAGAAATCCAGGATTCCGTCCGGATCGGCCTGCCGCAATGCCGAGCCATAGAACAGGACCCCCAGCACCGGCGCGTCGCCCACCAGCCGCGCCACGAAATCGGTGACGGCAGGGTCGACCGGCTGGACCAGTTCGCCGGCCAGCAGGTGCCCCACCCGCCCTGCCGCCGCCATGGCGGAATGATCGGACCCCATCACGCCCCCCGGATGAAATCGAAACGCGGGCCGGCCGTCAGGATCGTTCGCCCATCCGGGCCGGAATCCCAGATTTCGCCGTCCAGCACGAAGGACCCGTCGATCCGCAGCGACAGGCAGTCGGCCCGCCCCCGTTCATAGGCCGGCGCACTGTCCAGCCAGGCCGGCGTCTCGCCCCGCAGCGAAGCCCATGTCGCCGCAAGCAGCCGCTCGGGAAAGGCCCGTACGTTCAAATAGGCCAATCCCGCTCCGTCGTCCGCCCCTTGCCGCGCGGCGAAAGGCCACATGCCGCGCGGCAGGCAACGCAGGGTCGTGGCCATGAACAGGAAGCAATCCATCGTCCGCGGCGCCTCCGCCCCGACGGCCAGGGTGACCGGATTCCCGGCCAGCCATTTGCGGCGTGTGGAGCGGAACATCAGACGTCCCAGCGACGACGCGATGGCCACGGCGACCGCGATATCGTGCGAGAACCGGTTCAGGATGGCCGGCCGGTGGGCGATGCGAACCCCCTTCGTGAAGGCCGCCGCCCCATGGAACATGCCCAGGGCCACCGGGCGCGTGGAATCGGACCATCGAATGGCCAGCGCGTCGCGCCGGGCGACCGTGCTGCGCAGCGTGCCCGCGCGCGCCATGACCGTCAGGCGTTCCAGCGCCGCGCGGCCGCGCAGGCCGAACCCCACATCGGCGGCAATCAGGTTGGTATTGCCCGACGGCAGGACCGCCAGCGCCGGCAGCGCATCCGCCGGGTAGAAGCGATGGATGGCCGACATGACGTCGCTGACCGTGCCATCCCCGCCATCGACCGCGATGACCCCGACCTCGCGCCGCGCCAGTTCAGCCACCGCCTCGGGCAGCAGGGTCCGGCTGGTGGAATGGAAGAAGTGCGGCCCCAGCGCGCGGGCCGCCCGCTTGCGGAAACTGCCATCCTCCACCCCATTGCGCCGACTGCGCGAATTATGGATCAGGGCAAACGGTTCGCTCACGCCGTGCCGGCCTTTTTCTGTGCGTCGTACATTCGTAGGCTCATAAGCCGCGTTCCAGACGCCATTGCAAGGCGGGAACATCGATGCCCCGTCCACGAAGCCCCGCGCCCGCCTGCGCCGGCCACAGGAGAGCTTTGCTTGCCCGAGATCACGCTGGCCCATCTCTCAGACCTGCATCTGCCGCATGACAGGCTGCGCATTCCGGCCAGGGCGTTGCTGAACAAGCGGATGACCAGTCAGATCTCCTGGCGCTGCAAGCGGCGCTTCCTGCATGACCGCGCGGTGGCGGATGCCGTTGCCGCCGATATCCGTGCGATGGCTCCGGATGTCGTGGCGCTGACGGGCGACCTGACCAATCTGGGCCTGCCGGCCGAATGCCGGCAGGCGGCCGAGTGGCTGCATACGCGCCTGCCGGGTCCGATCTGCGCCATTCCCGGCAATCACGACATGCTGGTCCGCGAATCGTGGTCCGAGACGCTGGGCCAGTGGGCCCCGTGGATGGCAGCGGACGCCGACGGTTTCCCTTACCTGCGCCATATCGGCCCGCTGGCGCTGATCGGCGTCAATTCGGCACGGCCGATGGCCTGGTTCTCCGCCGCCGGACGGATCGGTGCCAGCCAGGCGGCCCGCCTCGCCGATATCCTGCATGAAGCCGGGCGGCAGGGCCGCTTCCGCGTGGTCATGATTCATCATCCGCCCATCACCGGCCTGGTATCGCACCGCAAGTCGCTGCTGGATGCCGGCCTGTTCTCCGCCGCGATCGCCAGGACGGGCGCCGAAATGGTCCTGCACGGCCATGCGCACATATCCTGTATGTCCACCCTGCCCGGGCCCGACGGGCTGGTTCCGGTCCTGGGCATCGCTTCCGCATCGATGCACGCCAGGTGCCAGGAACGGGCGGCGGCATGGCACCGGATCGCCGTCACCGCCACCACCCGGGGCTACCGGGCCGAGATCCGCCGCCGTATCGTCGCCCCCGGACACGCCGTACGCGAACTACCCTGCTGGTCGATCGAGACGGAAAGAGCCGCCCGCGTGCGATTTTGAGTTTTGAGCCCGGTGCGATTTGAGTCCGTTGAACGCGGCGCGTATGTGTTGGACGCCATGATGCGCGCGTCTCTCATTCCTCCGTCCTGGCCTCCTTCCATCCGGCGAATCCTTCCGGGAACGCTGGACCGGTACCTGATCGCGCAGATGCTTCCCCCTTTCTCGATCTCGCTGGGCGTCGTGATGACCGCGCTGCTCCTGGAACGGCTGCTGGTCCTGTTCGACGTCCTGGCGGCCGATGGCGGGACGCTGAAGGTCTTCGCGGGCCTGCTGGCCGACCTGGTGCCGCATTATCTGGGGCTGGCGCTGCCGGCCGCGATCTGCGTCAGCGTGTTTTCCGTCGTGCGGAGAATGAGCCAGAACAACGAGATCGACGCCTTGATGGCCGGCGGTACGTCCCTGCTGCGCATCGCCCGTCCCTTCGTCGCCTCCGGCCTGGCCCTGGCGGCAATCAGCTTCGCGCTGTACGGCTTCATCCAGCCCTATGCCCGCTACGATTTCCGCCAGGCGCTGTACCTGGCCAGCCATGCCGGGTGGGCGCCGCACCTGCAAAGCCGGATGTTCGCCACGCCCAGCGGCACGCTGATGCTGACCGCCGACCAGGTCGAAGGGGCCGGCACGCGCCTGTTCCACGTCTTCCTGCGCGAACGAAGCCCAGGGCTGGAGCGCGATATCACCGCCGCCGCTGGCCGGCTGCTCATGACTGGCGACAACGACGTCGTACGCCTGGACCTGGCGCACGGCATCATCGTCACCGACCGGGACGACAGCCGGCCGACCCTGACGCTCTTCGCCAGCACGACCCGCCTGTTCCGCACGCGCAACACGGCCCACGCCTTCCGCCCGCGCGGCAATGACGAGCGGGAACTGACCGTGCCCGAACTGCGCCGGGCGATCCGCGGCCATGATCCGGCCATCCGGCGGTCCCACCTGCTGGCCGAGCTGCATTTCCGCCTTGCGCGCGCCATGGCCATTCCGTTCATCCCGCTTCTGGCCTGCGCCCTGGCCGGCCTGGCCAAGCGGCAGCGGCAGAATCTGGGCCTGGCGATCGCGGCGATCAGCCTGGTCGGCTTCGACCATGCGCTGCAACTGGGGCAGAGCCTGGTCGCCAGCCGCGGCCTGTCGCCCTGGCCGGCGATCTGGGGCCCCTATGCCCTGTTCTGCTGCGCCTGCACCTGGCTGGTGCTGCGCCGCGCAGGATCGGCGGGGGCCGGCCAGGCATGGATATGGGCATGGACATGGCGGCGGCGCCCCGCCACCGGCCCGTCCTGATGCGGCACGCCACGGTCCCCACGTCGTCGCGCAGGTCCCGCGTCCTGCTCTTCTATCTGTCGCGCGAGCTGGTGCTGCGCGTCGCCACTACGGGCGCGATCCTGGTTGCATTGATGGAAATCCTGGCGCTGCTGGAACAATTGACCCCGATCCTGGAACGGCATCTCGGGCTCGGCGGCGTGCTCTATTTCACGCTCCTGCGCGCGCCGATGCTGCTGGGCACCATCTGTCCGCTGGCCGTCCTGATCGGCGCGCTGCTCCTGCTGGTCCAGATGACGACGAACAGCGAAATCGCCATCCTGCGGGCAGCGGGCCTGTCGACGCCCGGTCTGGTCGCGCTGTGCCTGCCGGCCGTCCTGGGGCTGGGTCTGGCCGACATGGTGCTGGACGACCAGGTCACGCCGCGCACCGAACTGGTGCTGGCGCAATGGTGGAACGAAACCGACCCCCATCCCGAAGCCGGGCACGGATTCTGGTTCCGTAGCGGCGCGACGCTGGTCGATGTCGGCTATGCGGCAGAGGGCGGGCGGCTGCTCTGCAAGGTGGATCTGTATCGGCGCGACGCGGCCGGGCGGCTGACGCAAGCCAGCCATCTCGATTCGGCCCGTTACGCACACGGACACTGGATCGGCGGCCTTGGCCGCGGGCTGCATGTCGCCTCCGTATCGGTCCGGCCCGCCGCTCTGCCATCCGGCCCGATACGGGACCTGGACGGGCCGGATCCGCTGACCCCGGCGCAGGTGATGCGCCTGGCGGCCGATACGCCGCCGCTATCGGCCGCGGCGGCGATTTCCATGCTGCAGGGCCGCGCGCCATCCAGCCAGCCGCCGGGCTATCTTCGGACCGCATTGCTGGATCGCGCGCTAACCCCGCTGACTTTCGTCGTCATGCTGTTATTGGCGCTGCCGGTGGTCTATATCCCACCGCGGACGGGTACGCGAAGCTGGCTGCCCGTCTGGTGCCTGGGGGCTGGCCTGCTGTTCGTGGTGTTCCAGGGACTGCTGCGGGCCCTGGGCAATGCCGGCACGCTGCCGGCACTGTTGGCGACCCTGCCAGGCGTCGTGATCTTCACGTGCGCGGTCGGCGTCGTGATGCTGAGGATAGAAGAGAGATGATCGGCTCGACATTGCGCAATGGGTCCCTCCGCACCGGGCGGAGCTTCGATCTGGGCAAGATGGATCTCCGCCAGTTGTGGATCGCCTACCTGACCTATCCGACCATCCTGCTCTATATCGCGCTGGCCGTGGCCAGCTTCGCGATGCTGGGCCGCCATTTCCCGGGCATCCTGCCTACCGCGGTCGCCATGGGCGCCGTCATCGCGATCTACCCGGTCGCGTGGTACCTGATCCATCGCTTCATCCTGCACGGGCGCTTCCTGTATCGGATGAAATGGACCGCTTCATTGTGGAAGCGCATCCATTTCGACCATCATCAGGATCCGCATCTGCTGGACGTGCTGTTCGGCTCGCCGCTGAACACCCTGCCGACGATCGCGCTCATCACCCTGCCCGTCGGCTATTCGATCGGGCATCTCGGCGGGGCCGCCGCCGCGATGGGGACCGGGCTGACCGTCACCTGCATCTACGAATTCTTCCACTGCATCCAGCATCTGAACTACAAGCCGCGCATGCGCTGGATCCAGAAGATGAAACAGCGCCACGTCCTGCATCATTTCCATCACGAGGACGGCAATTACGGCATCACCAGCTTCTTCGTCGACCGCCTGTTCGGCAGCTACTACGCCGACGCCCGCGCGCGGCCGCGCAGCGCCCATGTCTTCAACCTGGGTTACGACGTCCAGGAAGCCGCCCTCTATCCCTGGGTGATGGACCTGACCGGCGCGCCGCCGCGCGAGAAGCCGGACGGCGCGCCGCCCCAGCGGAACGCGGCGTGACGAACGGCCTGCTGACCGTCCTGGTCCTGGCAGGCACGCGCGCCGGCACGTCCGACCCGATGGCCCGGGCCGCCGGCGTGTCGCACAAGGCGATCCTGCCCGTCGCCGGCCATCCGATGATCGCCCGGGTGGTGGACGCGCTGGCGGCCCATCCACGCGTCGGCCGGATCGTCGTCAGCATCGAAAGACCCGAAATCCTGGACGGGGTCCTGGACCACCCGGTCGGCGTCCTGCCCCCGGCGCCAGGACCCAGCGCCAGCGTCATGGAGGCCCTGTCGACGCTGGGCACGCCGCTGCTGGTCACCACGGCCGACCACGCGCTGCTTCGCCCCGAATGGATCGATGCGTTCCTGGCCTCGGCCGGCACCCAGTGCGACATGGCGGCCGCCATCGCCATGGCCGGCGATATCGCCCGCGATGCGCCGGGCGGCAGGCGTACGCTGATCCGCCTGGCGGACGGCGCCTTTTCCGGCTGCAACCTGTTCCTGTTCCGCACCCCGGCCGCCCTGGGCGTCGTGCGGCTGTGGCAACGGATCGAACGACAGCGCAAGCACCCGTTGCGCATGGCCCGCCTGTTGGGGCCGATGGTCCTGCTGCGCTACGCGACCGGACGGCTGACCCGGGCGGCGCTGTGCGCGCGGATCGGAGTCCTGAGCCACGCCACGGTCCGGCTGGTCCCGCTGCCGGACGGGCGCGCCGCGGTCGATATCGACAAGCCCGCCGACCTGGCGCAGGCCGAGGCGATCCTGTCCCGCGCCTGGACCCGTACCGGGGCCCGCACCGGGGCTGAATCATGCGCATCGCCTATGTGATCAATTCGGTCGAGGGCGGCGGCGCCGCCTTTCCGGTACCCGACATCACCCGCCTGATGCGCGATGCCGGGCACGAGGTCGCGCTCTTCGCGCTGCTGCGCCGCGACGGCCGCGCTTTGCCGGCGGTCACCGCAAGCGGCCTGCAAGCGGCGGTGCGCGCGGGCAGCAGGCAGGACCATGTCGCCGCCCTGCGCTGGCTGGACCGCCAGGTCGCTTCCTGGCGTCCGGACCTGATCTGGACATCGCTGACCCGCGCCACGGTGATGGGGCAGATGATCGGGTTGAAACAGCGCATCCCGGTGGTCAGTTGGCAGCATTCGGCGGGGCTTAGCCCCGCCAATACGCGCCTGCTGCGCACCCTGCGCGGACTCAGCCGCCTCTGGGTGGCCGATTCGCGATGCGTGCTGGCCTTCATGCATGATCGCCTGGCCATTCCGCCCGGCCGCGCCATGCTGTGGCCGATCTTCCGCGCCGATCCGGGCTGCCCGGTCGCACGGCCCTGGCAAGCGGGCGAACCCGTGCGCATCGGCTCGCTGGGGCGCCTGCATCCGGTCAAGGGCTATGATCACCTGTGCCGCGCTCTGGCGATCCTGAAGGCCGACACGACGCTGCCGCCGTTCGAAATCACCATCGCCGGCGAGGGCGCGGAACGACCGCACCTCGAATCGCTGATCCGGCAATACGGGCTGACCAACCTGCATCTGGCCGGGTTCCAGGACGCGGTGCCTCCCTTCCTGGCGATGCAACATGGCTACGTCCAGCCCTCGCTGCACGAGGGGCTGTGCATCGGCGTACATCAGGCCATGCAGGCCGGCCTGGCGCCGATCGCCTCGGCCGTGGGAGAAATCCCCTATACGGTGCAGGACAGCATGTCCGGCTGGCTGGTCCCGCCCAGGGACCCGCCGGCGCTGGCGGCTGCGCTGGCACGGGCGCTGCGCCGGCCGGACCGGCTGGCCAGCATGGGGCAAGCCGCGCGCACGCAAGTGCTGGACCGATTCGCGCCGGAGCGGTTCGCCGCCGCCGGCCGGGCGATCCTGGATCGGGTACAGCCCGCTTCGCGCCCTACCCGTTCCTGATAAGCCGCCGCCCACGCCGCGCCAGTTCGATCGCAATCCGGCGCGGCGAGCGGGTGATCGTCTTGGCGTCCAGCAGCGTCACGTCCCCCGCCGCCGACAGGCTGTGCAGCCCGTCGGTGAACGGCGCCCAGGACGATGGCGGACGGATCTGCGGCCCGGGCCGGGTCATGACGCGCGCCATCCCCAGTTCGGTGACGGTCAGCGGAGTGATCGCCCCGCCATAGGTGGCGCTGCAATCCTGCGTCGGCAGGATGATCCGCCCGTCGACGATCACGGGCGTGCCGCCTGGGCGCGCTGCGCTGCGGTCCCAGCGCAGCGGATTGGCTGGATGCAGCCGCCACGGGCCGAGCAGGCTGTCGGCGAAGGCGGCATGCAGCAGGCTCTGCCGGTCCGCCGGGCTGCCCCCGGGCGGGCTGAAGAAGATCCACCAGCGGTCGCCGACCCGCAGCGGCGAGGCATCGATCGCCGCCACCGGAAAGGCGAAATCCTCCACCCGCATCCACCGATCGGGAAACGAGACCGCACGATACAGGCTCAACCGCCCCGATCGATGGGCCTCGGGCAGCAGATAGACCGCATCGCCGTCCTCGATCACCACCGGATAGGACAGATGCCACGGCTCGGATAGGACGGGCCTGCTGTCCAGCAGGCGCAGGGCCCGGTCGAGGACGAACATCTCGATCCGGCCGATCCGGTCACGATAATCATAGGCTTCGACGAAGACGTGCAGCCGGTCGTCCCGCCACAGCCCGAATGGATCGGCCAGGAAACGGAACGCGCCCTGGTCGGGCAGCCATGTCACGGGCAACCCCTCGACCGTCCCGCGCGCCAGGATGTCGGACATCGGACGGGCAATGATGCCGGTCCGCCAGATATCCGTCCGCAGCAATCCCATACCGTCTTCCGCCCGCCTTTCGTCTGTCCGGCATCCCGCCCTGGCACGCCCCGGTTCGTCCACGCCTACCCGATCCCGCGGCGATCGCAAACGGCCGCCGTGACGGGGCCGCCCGATCATGGCACCCTGCCCGACCATGTCGACCGACCTTGCGGAAAACCAGCTCGCCATCCGCCGCGCCATCCTGCATCTTTGCGGCCAGTTGGGCTGGGCCGCCCTGAACGAGCTGGTTCTGCCGGACGGGCGGCGCGCCGACATCATGGCCTTGCGTCCGGACAATGGCCTTGTATGCATCGAGATCAAATCCGGTCCGCGCGACTTCCTGGCCGACGGCAAATGGGAAACCTATCAAGAGTGGAGCGACCAGCTTTTCTTCGCGGTCGACCATGGATTTCCCCTGGCATTGCTGCCCGAGACCGCGGGAATCATGGTCGCCGATACCGGCCTGCTGCCGACCGGGCTGGAGGTGATCGCCGAATCCGCCATCCTGCGCGATGCGCCGCAGAACACGCTGGCGCCGGCGCGCCGGCGGAAACTGACCCATCTGTTCGCCATGCAGGCCGCCGAGCGGCTCGCACGGCTGAATGACCCGGCGATTACAGCCGCACTGCGCGCGGCGCGCCGCGTGGAATGAGTGGCGCATTGCAAGCCCGGGCGGGGCTGACAGGCGCCGCGATATGCGCCATGCACATCTGTCACCCGCCCCAAGAGAGGCCCCCGATGTCCGACGCCATCCTGTGCCGGTTCGAAGCCGCCCGATCCATCGTCGGCGATGCCGCCGACCTCGCCATGTCCATGCGCCCGCCGTCCGGCGGACCGGCCGCCACGCTGAAAAGCGCCCAGGACTGGCTGACCGAGGCCGATGGCGCCGTAGAAGCCTTGATTTCCGCCCGGATCGGGGCCCTGTTCCCCGAAGACGGCTTCCAGGGCGAGGAAGAAGGCCGCACCCGCACCGGCCGCCTGCGCTGGGTCGTCGATCCGATCGACGGCACGTCCAATTTCGCCCGCGGGCGCAATCGCTGGTGCATCTCGCTGGGCCTGCTGGATGGCGACCTGCCGGTGGCGGGCATCATCCATGCCCCGGCGCTGGGCGAGGTCTATACTGCCGTGCGCGGCCGCGGCGCCGTCCTGAACGGGCGGCCGATCAAGGCTTCGCCCGTCACGGATACGCGCTCGGCCATGGTCGAGATGGGATGGAGCAACCGCGTCCCCAAAGGTGTGTTCGAGGAAAAGGTCGCGGCCATCCTGCGTCTCGGCGCCATGCCGCGTTCCGGCGGGTCCGGCGCGCTGGCCCTGGCCGATGTCGCCTGCGGCCGGCTGGACGGATATCTGGAAATGGTCATCAATCTGTGGGACGTCGCGGCAGCGCTCGCCATCCTGGAGGAAGCCGGGGCCCGGGTCTCGCCCTTCCTGCGCGACGGCGGGCTGGAGGGCGGCGCCACGCTGCTTGCCGCCGCTCCGGGAATCGCCGACGATCTGTCCGCCGCCCTGGCGGTATCGCTGGACTGACCGGCGGCCATGGTTAGGACACAAAACAGCACTATCGGAACCGGGATGGACCGGCCACAATCCGCCCCGCAGCAGCCACCGGCCAGGAGTACACGCAGCATGGCTTTGCCGAACGGTCTTTCCCGCGGGGTGCCCGCCCTTCTGGCCGCGTCCCTGGCGCTGTCCTCGGCGCCGGCCCTTGCCGCCGGCGAGTCGCAGCAATCCCTGATAGACCGCGCGACCCTGACCGTGCGCGACATGTTCGCCGGTGCCCGACCCGACAGCAAGATCACCCGTTATATGGTCCGCGCCCGGGCGGTCATGGTCTGTCCGTCGATCTTCCGCATGTCGATCGGTATCGGCGGCTCGGGCGGCGGCTGCGTGCTGCTGTCGCGCGACGCGCGCGGCTCATGGTCCGACCCGGCCTTCTATACGCTCAGCTCGGCCAATATCGGCATCCAGCTCGGCATGCAGGATTCCGAGGTCATCTTCTTCATCATGACCGATCGCGGCCTTCAGGCATTGCTGGACAATCAATTCCAGTTGGGGGCTGACGCGTCGGCATCCTTCGCCACCATGGGCTCGGGGATCGAAAGCGGCACGGCCGGAGAGAGCAACACCGACATCATGGCGTTGCAGAAATCCAAGGGCCTGTTCGCCGGCGCGGCGCTTGGCGGGTCGAAATTGTCGGTCAACAGCGGCGCCAACCGGGCCTATTACAGCCAGATCGTCGGGCCGGAAGACATCGTGATCTCGATGCGGGTCAACAATCCCGGGGCCGATCCGCTGCGCAGCGCGCTCAGCGAGGCCCAGGCCACGGCGTCGGGCGGCGCCGCCTATCAGCCCGGCCTGGGTGCGCGAGCCTATGGGCAATCCTCCATGGGCGCGTCGGCCGCCTACGGGGCCCAATCCTATGGCCCGCAGGGTGCCGAGCCGATGCAGGTCGCCCCGGCACCCGCCGGCACCGTCAGCAGCCAGCCCCTGGGCGCACCGCGCTAGTGCCCTGCCCGAGAAATTCTTATGAGAATTTCTCGGGTCAGCAGGCCACTAAAATAATATAGACCCCGTTCAAACGGAATCGTTTGAACGGGTAAAGACGCGCCTCAGCGGGGCATGCCCTGCCGGTGCGCCCGATAGACCGCGACATTCCGGTTATGATCCGCCAGGCTGTCGGCGAAGATGTGGCCGCCATTCCCGTCCGCCACGAAATAGAGCGCATCGCCGCCGGCAGGGTGCGCCACGGCCTGAAGCGACACCAGCCCCGGTGAACAGATCGGCCCCGCCGGCAGGCCGGGCAGCGTGTAGGTGTTATAGGCGCTGGGCGTTTCCAGTTCGGCCCGCGTCAGCGCATGTCCCAGCGGCCCCGCCCCGCGATTGATGCCGTACACCACCGTAGGATCGGATTGCAGGCGCATCCCCTGCCGCAGCCGGTTGATGAAGACACGGGCCACCATCCTGCGTTCCGCCGGGATGGCGGTTTCCCGCTCGACCATCGAGGCCAGGATCAGCAGCGTCCGGCGATCGGGGATTTCGGCCACGGCCTCCCGGTCTCGCCAAACGGTATCCAGCGCGGCATTCATCGCCGAACGCATCCGGGCCAGCAGTGCCGCGCGCGGCGTGCCCCATTCGTAATCATAGGTCTGCGGCAGGATTCCGCCCTCGGTCAGCGTCGGCAAGGCGCCGCTGAGTACCGGCGCGCGATCGAGGATATCGGCGACCTGCAGTGACGACAGCCCTTCGGGCACCGTCACCCAATGCAGGACCGGATGCGCATGGCGCAGCACGGACAGCACGTCGGCCATCGACCCATGGGCCGGAAATTCCAGTTCCGCCGCATGCAGCACGCCGTCGCGGCGCGTCAGACGAACCGCGGCGCGAAACAGCAGCGCCCGCGCCTGGCCGCCGGCCAGCACGCCGGCCTGCTGCAAGGCGGCGATCGTGCTGCCGATCCCGCCGCGCGGCACCACCACCGCACGGGCCTCCGCCGCCGGGCCAGGCGCGCGATAGGCCCACCAGCCCCAGCCGGCGACACCGATGCCGGCACCGGCCGCCAGCGTCAACAACACTGCCATCAGGGTGACAAGGCGTCTGACCATCCTGCATATCCGGGCAAGATCGCACCGCGCGGCCATGCCGCGCTGCAAAGGCGATGGAGCAAAAGAAATGGGGCGCGTGACCGGTTCGCCCAATCACGCGCCCCATCAGAAAAAGCGGACTGGCCGCCCGGCAAGCCGCTCGGGCAGCGTCCTCAGACGCGGCGCATGATGACGCTGGCGTTGGTGCCGCCGAAGCCGAAGCTGTTGGACAAGGCGATGTCGATCTTGCGGCGCTGAGCCTCATGCGCGACCCGGTCGATGACGCTCTCGCGGGACGGGTTGTCCAGGTTCAGCGTCGGCGGCGCGACATTGTCGCGGATCGCCAGCATCGAGAAGATCGCCTCGACCGCACCGGCCGCCCCAAGCAGATGGCCGATGGCAGACTTGGTCGAGGACATGGCCAGCGCACCGGCATGATCGCCGAACAGGCGTTCGACCGCATGCAACTCCAGATCGTCGGCCATGGTCGAGGTGCCATGGGCGTTGACGTAGCCGATATCGGCCACGTCGATGCCGGCATTGCGCACCGCCGCCTGCATGGCGCGATACGCACCTTCATGCCCCTCGGCGGGCGACGTGATATGATGGGCGTCGCCCGACAGGCCGTACCCGACGATCTCGCCATAGATCTTCGCGCCACGGGCCTTGGCGTGCTCGTATTCTTCCAGCACCACGATACCCGCGCCCTCGCCCATCACGAACCCGTCACGATCACGATCCCACGGGCGCGAGGCCCTTTCGGGGGTGTCGTTGAAACTGGTCGACAGCGCGCGGGCCGAACAGAATCCGGCGATCCCCAGCGGACACACCGCGGCCTCGGCGCCGCCGGCGATCATGACATCGGCGTCGCCCAGCATGATCAGGCGCGACGCATCGCCGATCGCGTGCACGCCCGTGGCGCAGGCGGTGACCACCGAGTGATTCGGTCCCTTGAAGCCGTATTTGATGGAGACGTGACCCGAAACCAGGTTGATCAGCGCCGACGGTATGAAGAAAGGCGACAGACGCCGCGCGCGTCCTTCATGAACCGTGATCGATGCGTCATAGATCGTCTGCAGGCCGCCGATGCCTGAGCCGATCATCACCCCGGTCCGGCAACGCTCTTCTTCGGATTCCGGCGTCCAGCCCGAATCCTCCACCGCCTCGGTCGCCGCCACCAGGCCCAGATGGATGAACCGGTCCATCTTCTTCTGGTCCTTGACCGACACCCAGTCGGACAAGGTCAGGCCACCGCTGTCGGTCGGGCCGGCAGGAACCTCGCCCGCCACCTGGGCGGGCAGGTCGGACGGGTCGAACGAGGTGATCCGGCCAAAACCGTTTTCCCCGGCGATCAGGCGCGACCAGTTATGTTCGAGCCCAAGCCCGAGCGGGCTGACAATGCCCATACCGGTGACAACAACGCGACGGGCTCCCGACGCCACTCCGGTAGACTGTACCAACCCGCTCTGCTCCCTAGATGACGAAAACCGATTATCCGGCGATGCCGATTGGCGATGCCGAATTCAGGCGGCCTTCTGCTTCTCGATATAGTCGATCGCGTCCTTCACGGTGGCGATCTTCTCGGCCGCATCTTCCGGAATCTCGACGCTGAACGCCTCTTCGAAGGCCATCACCAGCTCGACCGTGTCCAGGCTGTCGGCGCCGAGGTCGTCGATGAAGGAGGCCTCCGGGGTGACCTTGCTTTCCTCGACCCCGAGGTGCTCGACCACAATCTTCTTAACCTTGTCGGCGATTTCGCTCATCTGTCTTCGCTTCCTGTGTGCCCCATGAGATACGGGCGGTTCGAAAATCATTCGTCCTGTCTGACGTCCCGCAAACCGGAGCCGCGAGAACGCGTCCAGCCCGCCTCGGACGAAGCAGCGGCGGATTAGCACGGTTCCTCGGTCGTCGCCAAGGCAGGGATCGTGTTTCCGCCACAATCCGCGCCGCGGCACCGGAACGAATCCGACAAAATCACCCCGTTTTCCGCGATATCCCCCGCCTCGTCCAGCGGAATCGGTCGGGCGGAATCAATCGCGATCCCATCCCGCGGCGCCCTACGGCATCGCCATCCCGCCATTGACGTTCAGCGTCGCCCCGGTGATCCAGCCCGCCTCGTCCGAGACCAGATAGACCACGGCGGCGGCGATATCCTCGGGCCGGCCCATCCGGCCCAGCGGGATGCCGCCCAGCAGCTTCTCGCGCTGCGCCTCGGGCAGCACATCGGTCATCGCGGTCTGCACGAAACCGGGCGCCACGACATTGACCGTCACCCCGCGCGAGCCGACTTCCTGCGCCAGAGACTTGCTCATGCCGATCATGCCGGCCTTGGCCGCCGAATAATTGGCCTGCCCCGCATTGCCCGTCACCCCGACGATCGAGGCGATGCTGACGATGCGGCCGGCGCGCCGGCGCAGCATGCCCTTCAGCGCGGCGCGGCACAGGCGGAAGGGCGCGGCCAGATCGACCTCCAGCACCCGGTTCCAGTCCTCGTCCTTCATGCGAATCGCCAGTCCGTCGCGGGTGAGCCCCGCATTGTTGACCAGGATGTCCAGCGGCGCGCCCGCCGCCGTTTCCGCGGCGGCGACCAGCGCGTCGGACGCCGCCGGGTCGGACAGGTCGGCCACGCAGACATGCACCCGCTCGCCATCGGGCGCGATCTCGGATGCGACCCCGTTCAGCACCGTCTCCCGCGTGCCGGACAGGACGACGCGCGCCCCCTGGGCATGCAGGGCCCGCGCGATCGCCGCGCCGATTCCCCCCGATGCCCCCGTGACCAGCGCGGTCTTGCCATCCAAACTGAACATCAGCCCATCCACTCCCCGTCCGTCATTCTCTCGCCCATCATTCTCTCGATCCGTCATTCCGTCCCGTCACATGGCCGCTCCGTCACAGGGTCGCCAGGAACGCCTCGATATCGGCGGGCGTTCCGACCGAACGGGCGGCTGCATCAGGCACGATCCGCCGCACCAGTCCGGACAGCACCTTCCCGGCTCCAAGCTCGACGAAACTGTCGACGCCCATCGCCGCCATCGCCTCCACGCTCTCGCGCCAGCGCACGGTCCCGGTGACCTGGCGCACCAGCAGGTCGCGAATCGCCTGCGGATCGGTCACCTTCGCCGCCGAGACATTGGCGATTACGGGCACCACGGGCGGCGCGATCTCGGCCCGTTCCAATGCCTCGCCCATCGCATCGGCCGCCGGCGCCATCAGCGTGCAATGGAAGGGCGCGGAGACCGGCAGCATCACGGCGCGCTTCACCCCGCGCGCCTTAGCCGCCGCGACCGCGCGCTCCACCGCGCCGATGCGGCCGGACACAACGATCTGACCGCCGCCATTGTCATTGGCGACCTCGATGGTCTCGCGCACGTCCGGCTGGTCCTCGGCGCGCAGGATCGCGGCTTCCGTGCAGATCTCCCGCGCCAGGTCCAGATCGACGCCGATCAGGGCGGCCATCCCGCCCTCGCCCGCCGGCACGGCCTTCTGCATCGCGCTGCCCCGCAACCGCAGCAGCCGCGCCGTCTGCGCGATGCCGAACGCGCCGGCCGCCGCCAGCGCCGAATATTCGCCCAGCGAGTGGCCCGCGACCAGCGCCGCCGTACGCTTCAGTTCCAGCCCGCCTTCCTTCTCCAGCACGCGCAGCACGGCCAGCGACACCGCCATCAGCGCCGGCTGGGTGTTTTCGGTGCGGGTCAGGTCCTCCATCGGCCCGCCGAACATCAGCGCGGACAGCTTCTGATCCAGCGCGTCGTCGACTTCCTCGAAGACCTCACGGGCCGGCGCGAAGGCCGCCGCCAGTTCGCTGCCCATTCCGACGGACTGGCTGCCCTGGCCGGGGAAGATAAAAGCATGAACAGGCATCGCGTCCTCGCCATCCAGATGATTCCTATGCCGGGCGACATGGCGGCAGCGCGCCGCCGCTGTCAATCGCCCGCGCCGCGGCCCCTGCGTCGGCGGGCCAGCAGCAGCAGGTCCCACGGCACGGCCGGAATTTCCCGCAGCCGCCAGTACCAGCGCCGAGCGAAGCGCCGCGACGCCGGCACGTCGGGCGGGGGCACCCGCACCACCTTCCAGCCCGCCAGCCGCATCAGCGCCAGGCAGCGCGGCAGGTGATAGGCGCTGCTCGCCACCGCGACCGGGCCACGATGTCCCATCCGCCGCAGCATGGCCGATACGGCCAGAACCGAGTCCAGCGTATCGCCCGCGGTTTCCTCGCGCAGGATCGCGGCCTCGGCTACCCCGGCGGCGCGCAGCAGGTCCGCCATGATCGCGGCCTCGGCCGGGCGGCCGTCCGGCGTGCCGCCGGTCGGGATGAACAGGACCGATTGCCGTGCCAGGCCATAGGACGCGGCGGCAGCCACCCGATGGCGCAGGGTCGCGGTCGGCGTGCCGTCAGGACGCACCCCGGCACCGAAGATCACGATGGGCCGCATCGTCACGGGACGAAAGGCCGCGCGGTCAGCGCGGCAGCAGCTTGCCGCGCTGCCACGCCTCGGCGGCCTCATCGGCATTCATGCCCTCGCGGCGCATGGCATAGTCCAGGGCGCTGACCACCTTGTTGCCCAGGGTCAGTTCGTCCAATTCGTCCAGCAGGTCGGAATCCAGCACATCCCGGGCCGCACGGCGCAGCAGCATGCGCGCTTGCTGCTCGCTCCCCAGCGCCCCCTTCGGGTCGCCCAGCGTGCGCAGGCGGCTGCCGTGATGCAGGAAATTCGGCTGCCACAGGGGCAGGATGGCGGCCTCGCCGGACGCGATCGCCCGCGCGGCATGGTCGTAAGCCTCGTCGTCCGGCCGCGCCTCGATGGTGAAACCGCACGCCGCCAGCCCATAGGCCGCCACGGCCTGGCGCACGTGCTCCAGCACCGACTCCGCCGCCACGATGTTGCGGCTGACCGTCTCGTCATGCGCCAGATCGCCGATTCCGGCGACCTGCGGGGCGGCCCCCTCGGGCAGCGACCAGCCGAAGACAGGCTTGTACAACTGGCCGAACGCCTCCATGCCCGGCAGCCCGGACGCCCAGGCGGCATCGATGTCCGGCAGCCAGGCCGAAACGAACAGATCGATCCGGCCCGCCGTCATGGCGGCGGCCAGTTCGGCCTTGCCGCCGGTCACATAGGCGACTTCCAGCTCATGGGCCTCGAGCACGCGCACAACGGATGCAGCCTCCGCCGCGTGCAGGATGGAATCCGGATGGCCCAGCGTCACCGTCGTCATCTCGTCTCTCCCCGATAGCGGGGTCGTTCCAGCAGGTGGCGCAAGATTGCGCAAGGGCCGGCGCCGCAAAAAAGCGCCGGCCCTTCCCCTGGCCCCGCCACCCGGCGACGGAGGCCGACAGCGCGTCCGCTACCAGATCTTCACGCGCGCCTCGGGCTTCAGATACAGCGCCTCGCCCGGGGTGACGCTCCAGGCCCGGTACCAGGCATCGATATTATGCATCGGGATATTGACGCGAGCCTGCGGCGGGGAATGCGGGTCGGTCATGATCCGCTGCCGTATGATGTCGTCGCGCAGCTTCTGCCGCCACACCTGCGCCCAGCCCAGGAATACCCGCTGGTCGCCGCTCAGCCCGCCGAGCACCGGCGCCGGCTTGCCGTGCAGCGAGGCATGATAGGCATCCAGCGCCAGGGTCAGGCCGCCCAGGTCGGCGATGTTCTCGCCCATGGTCAGCTTGCCGTTCACATGCACGCCGGGCAGCACCTGGAAGGCGTCATATTGCGCCCCGAACTTCGCCGAGAGCGCGTCGAAACGCGCCGCGTCGTCCTTGGTCCACCAATCCTTCAGCCGGCCCAGATAATCGAACTTCCGCCCCTCGTCGTCGAAGGAATGCGTCATCTCATGCCCGATCACGCCGCCGATGGCGCCGTAATTGACGGCCGGATCGGCCTTCGGGTTGAAGAAGGGCGGCTGCAGGATCGCGGCGGGGAACACGACCTCGTTGAACACCGGGTTGTTGTAGGCATTGACCGTCTGCGGGGTCATATCCCATTCGTCGCGATCCACCTTGTGCCCCAGATGGCCCAGCCAGTAGCGCCATTCGAAGCCGATGGCGCGTTCCGCATTGCCATAGGCATCGCCCAGGCGGATCCGCAGCGTCGAATAATCCCGCCAGCGGTTCGGATAGCCGATCTGGATGGTGAAATGACCCAGCTTCTGCAGGGCCGCGGCGCGGGTCTTCGGCTCCATCCAGCCATTATGCTGCAACCGCACGCGGAAGGCGGCCTTCAGCTCGCCGGTCAGGTCGCGCATCGTGTCGCGGTAGGCGGGCGGGAAATAGCGCGCGACATAGGACTGGCCCAGCGCCATGCCCATCGCGCCGCTGGTGGCCGACACCGCGCGCTTCCAGCGTTCGGGCAACTGGGGCTGGCCGGACAGGATCCTGTCGTTGAAATCGAACGATGCCTGCACGAACGCCCGCGGCAGGTCGCGCGCGGCATTGTCCACCAGGTGAAAGGCCAGCCAGGCGCGCAGCGTGTCCAGGCCGGTCTCGGACGCGATCCGCGCCTCCCCCACGATGGCGTCGGGCTCACCCACGATCAGCGTGCCGGATTTCACGATCGCCGGCGGCAGTTCCGCCCCGGCCAGATAGGACGCCCAGTCGAAGCCGGGGGCGCGCTTGCGCAGGTCGGGCACGCTGATCGGGTTATAGATGCGATCCGGATCGCGCATATCCTGCCGCGCCCAGTGCACGCCGGCCAGGCGCGTCTCGAACGCCACGATCGCCGGCGCCATCCGGTCGGCGTCAGGCCAGCCGATCATGGTCAGGACCTGCCGCACATAGGCCTGATAGGCCGTCTTCTTCGCCGCCAGGCCGGGCTTCAGGTAATAATCACGGTCCGGCATGCCGATGCCCGCCTGGTCCAGCATCAGGGCATAGCGCGTGGGGTCCTTGGCGTCCGGCTGGATCGCCAGCCCGAACAGCGAATATTGAAAGCCCGTCTGCCCCTGCCCCAGCAGCCTGGCGAAGGCCGACCGGTCCGTCACCGCGCGAATCGCCTCCAGCCCGGCCGCCAGCGGACGGGTCCCCAGCGCCTCGATCGCGCCTTCATCCATGAAGGTCGCATAGAACGTGCCCAGCTTCTGGTCGATCGTCACGGGTTCCGCCACCGGATGGGCCGAAACCGCCTGCAGGATGGCCTGCACCCGCTTGCGCGACAGTTCGAACAGCATGTTGAACGGCCCATAGGCCGTCATGTCGGGCGGAATCACGATGTCATGCACGGCGCGGCCGTTGGCATAGCCGAAGAAATCATTCCCCGGCGTGACGTCCGGGTTCCGGCCCGCAAGGTCGAAGCCCCACGAACCATAGGACGGCGCGGCATCCGTCGCGGCGCCATAGGCCGGCACGGGATCCGCCGCGCGCGCCGCGGGCCCCGCGGCAAGCAGGACCGCCGTCCCGCACGACAGCGCCATCCGCGCAAGGCCGCCCTGCCGGCGCGCCCGGGCTGTTTCCCCGCCTGTTCCCCCGGTTGTTCCGATATCAGACATGCTGCTTCCTTCGTCTCCTGCCTGCATGAGTCGCGAACCGGTCACTTCCGGCGCCTGGCATGGTGCTTCACGCTCTTCGGCGGCGATGCCGAAGGCGGCTGCGATTCGGCCGCCACCCGATAATCGAACGACAAGACCCCGGCCAGATAGGGCGCCAAGAAGGTCTTGAACGCGTCATGCGCGGGGTCGAAGAAGCCGGGCCGCGCTACGACCGGCCGGCCGACATAGTAATTGCGGTCCCCCTCGGACCCGAAGGTCACCAGGAACCCCATCTCGTACCCGTCATCCTGTCCTTCGCCGCCATTCTGCAGGCCGGTTTCGATCGACCGCACCACGGACCGGCCATCCGGGCGGCGCGAATCGACCGCCAGCTCCAGGAACCGGCGGGCAATCTCGGCCTTCTGGAACGGCGTGACGCCACGGAGGAAACGGAACAGCACCACATGCCGGACCAGCCCCGGCCGGAACCCGGGCGCGGTAAAGGCGGCGGCCCCGACCTGCGCCAGTTCTTGCTGCGCGGCCACGGCCGCGGCGTCGGGGGCCGGCAGGGCGGGCGGCGAGCTGGCGATCGGCAGCGAATAAGGCCGGGCCAACGCCGGCACGGACGGCGCGGCCATCGCCGCCGCAAGGCCGAGCCCCGCCCAGGCGACGCCCGAACCGACACTACCGAAACGTTTGACCATGAACCGCTCCCGCGCGCTGCTGCATTCCTGATGGTGTCATGAAAGGACGAAGCGGGACATCAGGCCATTAAATATTGATTCCGTTTTACCTTTTTCAGCCAGGGCCGGACGATCAGGACGCCAGCGCGGCCAGGCGGGCGAATTTTCTCTGCCGCATGCGGATCAGCCGATAGACGACGCGGGCGATCACCCCATGCACCCAGCCATGAGGCGATACCCCGATGGTCTTCAGGATCATGCCCGTCACCCGGATCGTGTGCTTCGGCTGATAATAGCGCATCGCCCGCGACATATAGGCCGCGATACAGCGCCGATGGTCATAGGGCCGGCCGACCGGCTCGTTGGTCGTGTGATAGGCCGAGGCCAGTTCGTCGTCCTCGCTTTCGGTCACGCGGCCCAGGGCGATGCGGGTGCGCCGCCACACACCCAGGCGCTCGCGCTTCAGATAGCGGTGCATATGGTCGTAGAACAGCTTGAAATGCCGGTATTCGTCGGCGGCGATCTGCTGGCAGATCGCCTTCAGCAGCGGCTCCTCGGTCGCGTCGGCCAGCGCGGTATAGAAGGACGAGGTCCCGGTCTCGACCATGCAACGGGCGATCAGCTCGCCGGTGCGCGACCCGCGTACCGAACGATCGACGTCCAGATCCAGCTTATAGCTCTCGCGGTAGCGGGCAAACGCCTCGGGATAGTTCCATTCGGGGTCGGCCAGCATCGCCCAGCGCCCCAGCGCGTCGCCATGCTGCACTTCCTCGACCGCCCAATTATCCGCGGCGTCGCGAAAAGCCGGATCGTCGGAGAATACATTGTTCAGATAGGTCGCATAGTCGACGCCGTTGCGCTCGACGACCGAGGCCGCCTTGACCACGGGAATGATATCGGGGTCCACGCGCGCAGGGTCGAAACTGTCCCAATCCATCTGTTCAATGCGCCAATGCTTCATCGTACCCCGTCTTTCATCAATACCCGGTCCCCCCCGGCGCGCGCCCATGCCGGCCCCCGCCCGGACCACGCACAAATGGTTTTCGGCTTCCGAGATGGCATAAAAGCCTCGATTATGCCATGCAGTCCTGATCGGCCCTCGCGCGTTCCCCAGCGTGCGGCCCGTTCGCCGGACGGCGCAACAAGAACGAACGCGGATCACACCGTATGAACATACATGAATATCAAGCGAAGACCCTGCTCAAGGGTTTCGGCATGCCGGTACTGGACGGCCGCGTCGCCCGTTCGCCGGACGAAGCCGTGACGGCGGCCCGCGCGCTGCGGGCCCCGCTGGTGGTCGTCAAGGCGCAGATCCATGCCGGGGGCCGCGGCGCGGGGCATTTCGCCGACGATCCCGGCGGCAAGGGCGGCGTGCGCCTGGCCCGCACGCCCGAGGAAGCCGAACAGGCGGCCAGCGCCATGCTGGACCACACGCTGGTCACGCGCCAGACCGGGCCGGCCGGCCGCATCGTGCGCCGCCTGTATGTCGAGGCCGGATGCGACATCGCGCGCGAACTGTATCTTTCCCTGCTGGTCGACCGCGCCTGCGGCCGGATCGTCATCGTCGCGTCGCAGGAGGGCGGCATGGCGATCGAGGACGTGGCCGCCGCCGCCGCCGAACGGATCCTGAAGGAACCGATCGACCCCGCCACCGGCCTGTCCGACTACCAGGCCCGCAACCTGGCGGCCCGGCTGGACCTGCACGGCAAGTCGATCCGCGCCTTCACCGCGGTGCTGCGCGCGGCCTATGACGCATTCACCGCCCTGGACGCCGCGATCGTCGAAATCAACCCGCTGGTCGTGACCGGCACGGGCGAGATGGTGGCGCTGGACGCGAAGATGAGCTTCGACGACAACGCCCTGTTCCGCCACCCCGAACTCGAGGAACTGCGCGACGAGAACGAGGAAGACCCCCGCGAGCGCGAGGCCGCGCGCCACGGCCTGGCCTATGTCGGCCTGGACGGCACCATCGGCTGCATGGTCAACGGCGCCGGGCTGGCGATGGCCACGATGGACATCATCAAGATGGAAGGTGAGGAACCGGCCAATTTCCTCGATGTCGGCGGCGGCGCCACGCGCGAACGGGTGGCCGCGGCCTTCCGCATCCTGCTGTCCGACAGCAAGGTGCGCGGCATCCTGGTGAACATTTTCGGCGGCATCATGCGCTGCGACATCATCGCCGAGGCGATCGTCGCCGCCTCGCGCGATACCGGGCTGCACGTGCCGCTGGTGGTGCGGCTGGCCGGCACGAATGTCGCGCAGGGGCGCGACATCCTGTCGCGATCCGGCCTGCGCATCATCCCGGCCGAGGATCTGGGCGACGCGGCACGCAAGATCGTCGCTGCGGTCCGCGGAGAAACCACCCCGGCGACCGGCGCGGAAGGAGCGGCCTGATGTCCATCCTCGTCCATCGCGGCACCCGCGTCCTGACCCAGGGCTTCACCGGCGCGCAGGGCACCTTCCATTCCGAACAGGCGCTCGCCTACGGCACCAGGCTGGTGGGTGGCGTGACTCCGGGCCGGGGCGGCGGCACCCATCTGGGCCTGCCGGTCTTCGACACGGTCCTCGAGGCCCGGGCGGCCACCGGGGCCGATGCCAGCGTGATCTATGTGCCGCCCGCCGGCGCCGCCGACGCGATCCTGGAGGCGATCGCCGCCGAGATCCCGCTGATCGTCTGCATCACCGAGGGGATTCCGGTGCTGGACATGGTGCGCGTGCATCAGGTGCTGGTCCGCTCGAACAGCCTGCTGATCGGCCCCAACTGCCCGGGCATCATCACGCCGGACGAATGCAAGATCGGGATCATGCCCGGCGCGATCCACCGGCGCGGCCATGTGGGAATCGTCTCGCGCTCGGGCACCCTGACATACGAGGCCGTGGCCCAGACGACCGAAGCCGGGCTGGGACAGAGCACCTGCGTGGGAATCGGCGGCGACCCGGTCAAGGGGCTGGATTTCACCGATGTCCTGACCCGCTTCATCGAGGATCCGGATACGGATTCGATCATCATGATCGGCGAGATCGGCGGCACGTCCGAAATCGAAGCCGCCCACCTGATCCGCGCCAGCGGCACCAGGAAACCCGTCGTCGGCTTCATCGCCGGCGCCACCGCCCCGCCCGGGCGGCGCATGGGCCATGCCGGCGCGGTCATCACCGGCGGGCACGAAACGGCGGCGGCCAAGATCGACGCGATGCGGGAAGCGGGAATCCACATCGCCCCCAGCCCGGCCCTGCTGGGCCGGACCCTGGCCGGCATCCTGGCGTCCCGCTGAACGCCCCGCCCGATCCCGACGGGGCTCGAAGGGGGCCTGAAGGGGTCGGGACGGGTGACAGTCTCCCCGCTTCTGTGGCACAGCGTGACTCGCTACCGACGTCACGAATACCAGGAACCCGCCCGATGCCCGATGGTGTCATCACGGCCACATCGCCGTATCACGCTCCCTCGCCCCTGCCGCCCGTGCGCACCGACTGGACGCGTGACGAGGTGGCGGCGCTGATCGCCCTGCCCTTCCCCGAACTGATGTTCCGGGCGCAGAGCGTGCACCGGGCGCGCTTCGATCCCACCGAGGTGCAGATCTCGACCCTGCTGTCGATCAAGACCGGCGGCTGTCCCGAGGATTGCGCCTATTGCCCGCAGAGCGCGAAGCATGAGGACGGCGTGAAGGCCACCCGCCTGATGGCGGTCGAATCGGTGCTGAAGGAAGCCCGCGCGGCGCGCGACGCCGGGGCCGCGCGCTTCTGCATGGGCGCCGCGTGGCGCTCGCCCAAGGACCACGACCTCGAGACGGTCTGCGCGATGGTCGAGGGCGTCAAGGCGCTGGGCATGGAAACCTGCGTGACCCTGGGCATGCTGGATGATCGCCAGGCCCGTCGCCTGCGCGATGCCGGACTGGATTACTACAATCACAACCTGGACACCTCGCCCGAGCATTATGGGGCGATCATCACCACCCGCACCTACCAGGACCGGCTGGACACGCTGTCGCATGTGCGCGAAGCCGGGATCAATGTCTGCTGCGGCGGCATCGTGGGCATGGGCGAGGACGAGACGGATCGCGCCGGGCTGATCGCCAGCCTGGCCAGCCTGCCGAAACACCCCGAAAGCGTGCCCATCAACCTGCTGGTCCGCGTCGCCGGCACGCCGCTGGCCCAGGCTGAAACGGTCGACCCGATCGATTTCGTCCGCATCATCGCCGCGGCCCGCATCACCATGCCCGCCAGCCGGGTCCGCCTTGCCGCCGGGCGCGAGGACATGACGGACGAAGCCCAGACCCTGTGCTTCCTGGCCGGGGCGAACTCGATCTTCTATGGCGAGAAGCTGCTGACCACCCCCAACCCCGAAGCCAGCCGCGACGCCCGCCTGCTGGCCCGGCTGGGGATGCATACCAGCATCACCCAGGGCGAAATCCAGGGCTGAATTCCACCCATCCGGCCCGCGCGACATGCCGCGCGGGCATTTAGGACTTGCGCGGACGGGCGCGGTGCCCGAAATCACCGCCATGTCGTATGCCATCAAGGAGATGTTCGCGACTCTCCAGGGAGAGGGCGCGCAGGCGGGCCGTGCCGCCGTGTTCTGCCGCTTCGCCGGATGCAATCTCTGGTCGGGGCGCGAGGCCGATCGCGCGCGGGCGGTCTGCCGGTTCTGCGACACGGATTTCGTGGGCACCGACGGCCAGGGCGGCGGCCGCTTCGCCGACGCTGCGGCGCTGGCCGACGCCATCGCCGCCACTTGGCCCGCCGTCGACCGCACGCAGGCTTTCGTCGTCTTCACGGGCGGCGAGCCGCTGCTGCAACTGGATCGCGCCCTGATCGACGCGGTCCATGCGCGCGGCTTTTCGATCGCGATCGAGACCAACGGCACCCTGCCGGTCCCGCCCGGAGTGGACTGGATCTGCGTCAGCCCCAAGGCCGGGGCCGACCTGGTCCAGCGATCGGGGCACGAGCTGAAACTGGTCTATCCGCAGCCCGCCCTGCCGCCCGACTCCGTGGCCGGGCTGGATTTCCAGCAATTCTGGCTGCAGCCGATGGACGGCCCCGCCCAGGGCGAGAATATCCGGGCCGCCGTCGCCTATTGCCAGGCGAATCCGCGCTGGCGCCTGTCGCTGCAGACCCACAAGCTGATCGGAATTCCCTGACATGACCGCGTTCCAGACCCCCGCCGACCCGACGCGGGAAACCGCGATCGTGCTGTTTTCCGGCGGCCAGGATTCCGCGACCTGCCTGGCCTGGGCGCTGTCGCGCTTCGGCCGGGTCGAAACGCTCGGCTTCGACTACGGCCAGCGCCATGCCGTGGAACTGGCCTGTCGCGCCGCGCTGCGCACCGGCATGGCCGGCCTGAATCCCGACTGGGCGACCCGGCTGGGCCAGGACCACACCCTGGCGCTGGACGCGCTTGGGGCGGTCTCGGAAACCGCGCTGACCCGGGACGCCGCGATCACGATGGGTGAGAACGGCCTGCCCAGCACCTTCGTCCCCGGCCGCAACCTGATCTTCCTGACCTTCGCCGCCGCTCTGGCCGCGCGGCGCGGTGCGCGGCACATCGTCGGCGGCATGTGCGAAACCGACTATTCGGGCTATCCGGACTGCCGCGACGACACGATCAAGGCGCTGCAGGTGGCGCTGAACCTGGGTATGGACAGCCGCTACGTCCTCCACACACCCTTGATGTGGATCGACAAGGCCGACACCTGGCGCCTGGCCGAATCGCTGGGCGGCCCGGCACTGGTCGACCTGATCAACCGCGAAAGCCATAGCTGCTATCTGGGCGTACGCGACGTAATGCACCCCTGGGGCCACGGCTGCGGCACCTGCCCGGCCTGCATGCTGCGCCGCGCGGGGTGGGAACGCTATGTCGCGCAGCCCGCGATACACCCCGCGACGGGCTCGGGGACCGGATTCGCCAATGCTTGACCTGGTCTTCACCCGCCGGTTCTCGATGGGGCACCGGCTGATCCACGGCGCCAGCGAAAGCTGCGCCCTGCCCCACGGCCACAACGAATTCGTCACCGTGCGCCTGCGCCCCACCGCGCCACGCGCGCTGGACGGGGCCGGCAACATGGTCGTGTCCTTCCAGCGCGCCAAGGGACGCTGGCATCGTTTCGTCGACGAACGGCTGGACCATGCCTTGCAATTGGCCGAAGACGACCCGCTGCTGGCCTGGTTCGGCACGCATGAACCCGAGCGGGCCAGGCGCATCGTGGTCACCCCGGGCGACCCGACGACGGAACTGATGGCCTGCCTGATGATGGCCAAGCTGAACGCTTTGCTGGCGGACGATGGCGGCCATCTGGTCTGTGCCGAGATCACCCTGCAGGAAACCCCGACCAACACCGTCCAGTATACGGGCGACCCGCTGGAGGTCCTGCCCGCGCCACGCCCGCCCGCGCAATGCTGGTGGCGCCGGGCGGATGACAGCATCGCTGATCTCTGACCCGTCGCGCCGGCGTCCTACCGGCCCGGCGATGGCTCGGCGAACGGATCGGGTCCATGCGCCGCGATCGCGGCGTCCTCCGCCGGCACGCCTTCGACCGTGACCGACACCGCGCCCTGGGCGATCACGTTCCGCGGCTTCTCGCCCTGGGCGGCGGTGCTCTGCGCGGCCTGCATTGCCAGGGACGACGCCCCCTGCCCGTCGCCGCCCCGCGCCGCGGCGTGGCTTGCCAGCACCAGCGCGCGCGCCATGCCACGATAATCCACGATCTGCCGGCGCCGATCGGCCGCAGCACGGGCCAGGTCGCGCGCGCGCAACGGATCGGACGCCAGCAGCAGGCGGGCCCGCAATTCGTCCTCATCCGCCTGCCATTTCGGCGTGACGGGCCGGCGGGGCGCCGTGTGCTCCCGGGCGAGATGCTCCAGGGCGGCCGACAGCCCGGCCCGGTCCCCGCGCGCATCGGCGATCAGCCCGCTCAGCAGGGCCGCATGCTCGGCGATGGCGGGATCGGCGCTGCCCATCGCCCTGCCGGCAGGCGCTGCGGCCTCGTCGTCGCGCTTCAGCCGGAGCAGCGCCGTCGCCTGGACCAGATCCAGCGCCGCATCCGGGCCGCCCCAGCCCCGTACCGCCATGGCACCACGCGTGGCGGACAGCGTGCGCAGCGCATCGGCGGCCCGCCCCTGATCCAGTTGCACCACGGCCAGGTCATAGCCCGCATCGCCGATCGCTCCGGCATCGTCGCGCGCCATCGCCCGCCGCCCGGCCAGACGATACTGGATTTCCGCCAGTTCCAGCCGATCCAGCGCCACGGCCTGGCGGCCGGTCTCCATCGCCTGGTCCAGCATGTCGTCCTGCGGCCCGGTCCGCCCGCCGCCGCATCCCGCCAGGGCCGACACCATCAGAAGCACCGCCAGACGGGCGGCCATGCCCTTCATGGCTGGATTCTCTCCGCCGGCAGGCGCCGTTGCGGCGGCTGGGCCGTGCCGCCGCCGCCCAGCAGCCACAGGCCGCGCAACTGGTCCGTCAGTTTCTGCAGGCTGGTCGCCGTGATCTGCGCCTGGGTCAGCAGCGCGGGCAGTTCGGACGACGTCTCCTGCAGATTGCGGGTGATCTCGGGCAGACGCGGGCTGGCCTTGCGCAGGTCCGCCGTCACCGCGCGCATATTGGCCATGCCGCCGTCGGCCTTGGTCATGACCCCGGACAGTTGATGCTCGATCGGCGTCAACTGGGCGACGGCGGCGTTCAGCGATTCGACCAACTGGTCCGCCTGGCGGATCAGCGCGTCGTTCGTCATCAACTGGCCCACCGTTCCCTTGCCGGCATGCAGGTCCGTGATGGTGGCGTCCAGCATCGACATCATATGCTGCGAACTGTCCAGCACCGGCAGGATGCGCGCGCGGATATCGGCGAAGGTCTGGGTGATCATGTCCGCCGGATTCGGGGCGTTCTGCGCGGTGATCACGGCGTAATGCCAATCCATCGGCTCACCGGTCCCACGCGTGATGTCCACGTAATCGGCCCCCGCCACCACGAAGCGCCGGCGGATGGTGGCCGTGCTGTCGCGGCGGATATAGGTCTCGAGCTGCGGATCGATGTCGGCGATCGCATACATCCCGCCCGACGGGTTGATGCGGATGCGCCGGATCGTCCCGGCATGGATGCCCACGACCTCGATATCGTCCCCGATCGCCAGGCCGCTGACCCCCACATCCGGCAGCACGATCTGCAACTGCCCGGCCGGGGTCAGCCAATCGCGCAGCACTCCGGCCTCGACGATCGCGGCGAAGCAGATCGCCAGCGAGACCAGCACCAGCAGCCCCACCCATTCGTCAGCATAGCGCACGCGCACCAGTTGGCGCGACGGATCGGCCGTCTGACCCATTGTCCGGCCTTGGGCCATCTATCCCCTCCGTATCGGAAACAGGCCTTCGTCCAGAAGGCGCATTTGGGCGCTGACCGCCCGGCGATAATCCCGCCACGCCGCAGCGTCGCGCGCAAACCACAACACCGAGGCCCCGCGATCCCGCGCCGCCGTCACGGCCGCGAGGAATGCCGGCGCCGCGTCCGGCGGCAGCGTGTCGGACACGTCCTCCAGCAGCAGCAGGTCCGGCCGGCCCAGAAAGGCGCGCACGCAGGCCGCGCGCGCCAGGTCGGCCGCCGACAGCCGCCCCGGGCCGGAAAGCGGCATACCCGGCAGGCCGAACGCATGACCCAGCGCGATCGACGCCTCGACCAGTTCCCTCGCCGGACGGCGCGTATGATGCAGTTGCGGCAGCATGATGTTCAAGTGCGTGCCGAACAGGTCCAGCCAGGATGCGCGCTGCGTGATCCGCCCGATCCGCCCGCGCAGCGCATTGGCCTGCCGGTCGCCCAGTTCGCGCCAGTCCAGCCCCATGAAGCGGACCGAACCCGCCGTCAGATTCACCATGCCCGAGCACAGATCGGCAAAAAGGGTGGCGCGCCCGGGATCGCGGCATTCGATGACGGCGCAATCGCCCGGCATCAGCCGCAAGTCGATCGGCACCGGCGCCATGCCGCTTTCCTCGAACGAGGGTCGCGCCGCACGAAGTTCCAGCATCGGGCCACGGCTCGCCATCGCTCAGAACCCCAGGCTGAACACGATATTGACCCCCAGCACCAGCAATATCCCCCGGGCGAAGCCGCGCGGCATCAGGGTGGCGATCGTATCGTCCCGGTCGACCAGCAGCCCGGTCAGACAGGACCCCAGCCCGATGCAATAGCCGACCAGGACGAATTTCAGCGGAATGATCAGGAAATCCCACGCCGACATCGCCCTCAGCACGTTCGAGAAGAAGGTCCAGACCGACGTGCTGATCACGCCCGCCGTATGGGTGACGATGAACCCCATCAGCAATGACACGGTCGCGAAGATGATGCCCAGCGTGAACCCGCCCACCGTAAAGGCGAAGGTGCGCGGCAGGACCAGCAGCAGGAACGGGTCCAGGCCCTGGGCCTCCATGGCGCGGATCTGCCCGCCGAGGGTCAGCATGCCGATTTCCGTCAGGCTCAGCATGCCGCTGCGCCCCAGCAGGATGACGCCCACCAGCACCGGTGCGATCTCGCGCACCAGGACCGACACCAGGATCGATCCCGTCATCTGCGCCATGCCGGCGAAGCCCAGCCAGTATGCCGCCTGCGACACCACGGTCAGGCCGGCCAGGGTCGCGGTCACCAGCACGCTCAGAAAACCGCCGCCCACGACCTGGCGCAGGCACAGCCGGAATTCCTGCCGGACCGTCCGGCGCCAGGTATAAGGCCGCAGGGTTTCGCGCAGCACGCCCCAGCCCGCCCCGACCAGCACCAGCGCGAAACGGACCTGATGCCGCGTCAGCCGCCCGATCGCCGCCAGGGGCGGCCGGACGCGCCCCGACAGCGCGGCCAGTCGCGCCCTCCAGGGCCCAGGCGGCGCCCCCGCCCTTATGCTCCCCGCCCCGTCGTTCCCCGCTCCTTCGCTCCCCACTCTTTCGCTCATCGGCGCCCCGCCAGGACATAGGTGCGCGTAACCCCCGCCTGCGGCATGAAGAAACTGCCGCGCTCACGAAACAGGAAACGCTGTCGCAGCAGGTGATAGACCGTCTCGGTCACCTGGATCGTGCCGATTTCCGGCGCGCCGTAGGCCATCATTTCGGCCATGCCGATGGCATCGCCCCAGATGTTGAAGGCCCGCGGCTCCTGCCCCAGCAATCCGCCGAAGACCGGTCCGACATCGATCCCCATGCGGAACACGGGCTCCAGGTCCGCCTCGGCCAGGACCGACAACGCGGCCTCGCGCATCGCCAGGGCGGCGTTGGCCATCCGCTCCGCGGCCCCCGGATCGGGCGTCCGGCTGCAGCCGGCGACGCAGACCAGCCGGTGGCCCAGCATCTTGATCGCGTACAGGCCGCATCGATGCGCGACGTCCTGCAGGCGCACCGCCAGCGTCTCGACCAGCGCCATCATTTTCGCCGGATCGGCGCGCGCCGACACGATCAGGTCCGAAAACGTGATGACCATGACCGCCACCGCCGGGAACAGCCCGGCCGGCATGGCCTCCCCCTCCACCGGAACAGCGCCGCCCGGCGGGACCAGGAAGCCGCTGCCGAATGCATGATCCGCTTCCTCGGCGGACGGTCCGCCGACCCGTTCGCCGGATGCCAGCTCGGCGGCCGCCGCCGCCACGGCGTCATAACGCTGCGCCGAAAAACGCGCGGCCACGATCCCGGCACTCATGGCGATGAAATGCGATGCGGCGACGGCACGCGGCGCGTCCTCCAGCGTGATCACCCCGACCGGTCCCGACGCCCCCTGCACCGGCACCAGCGACAGCCCGCGGCTGCCGAAGGCCCGCATGAACAGCAGGTGGAAACTGGCGGTGCGCGCATCCGCCGCCGCATCGGCGACGTGGATCGCATCGCCATGCGCCACGGCGTCGAAGAAGGATTCAAGCTGGCTCCGCGACAGTTCGAACCCGCCGGAATGCGCATCCTGCCGCGAATCGTAGGAATCGACGCACAGCAGCGTCCCTCCGTCATGCATCAGCCGCCAGATCGCCACCCGTCGCGCGTGCGACAGTTCGGCCATGCCATGGGTCAGGATCAGCGCGTCGTCCGTCGGGTCGAACAGGTTGGGATAGCCGGCCACCGCCTGCAGCGCCTGGCTCTCGCGTCCCGACGCGGCACGCGCCTGCTCAAGCTGTTCCGCCAGCCGGTCGCCGCGCCGCCCCTGGCGGAACAGCAATATCCCCAGCACGCCGGCCAGCGCCACGATCAGCAGCGAGAACACCAGGTTCTGCCGCCCGTCGGCGAGGGCGAAATTCGCGAAATCGCTCTCGGGCGCAACCAGCAGCAGCACCCATTTCCGCGCGGTCACCGGCAGGGGGGCGGCAATGGAAATGAAGTTGCGCTTGCCGCTTCGGACCGTATGCGGCCCGTATCCTTCCACGCGATATACGTCGAAAGCCTGCGCCAGGATCGGATAGGTCCCGGGGTCGAGCACCATCTTCGCCGGGTCCCAGCCGGCCTTCTTGGCCACGTCCACCATATGGCGCCCCGCCAGCAGGTGCCCGTCCTGGTCCAGGATCAGCGCGTGCCCGCTCTGTCCGATCTTCAGCGAATCCAGGAAATTGGTCAGTTCGTTCAGCGACAGATTGACCGCGAAGACATAATGCCGCCCGTCCAGGGTCTGGAATGCGATGGAAGCCGTGATGATCAGTTGGCCGGTCTGCGCAATCAGATAGGGGTCGGACCAGTAAAGCTGCCCCGACCGCACTGCGCCCCGATACCACGGCCGCGTCCGCGGGTCGAAGCCGCCGGTCGGGTTGCTCTCGGTGCGCAGCGGCCGATCCTGCGCGTCACGGAACTGATGCACGAACTGCGCGCCGGCCCCCAGTCCCGTCAGTTCCGTGGTTTCCAGCCCCTGCCCCTTGGGATCGCGCTCGACCAGCGCGAAATGCCCATCCGCGTCGGCCAGGTAGAAGGAATGGATCTGCGGCACGTGGCGCAGCATGCTGCCGCCATAGGAATTGAAGATCCTGCCGGTCACATCCTGGGCGCCATGTTCCAGCAGGTCGCGGGCGATCACCGTCCCGGCGGACGCGGGCGAAAGATAATCCCCGACTTCCTGCGCGATGTAATTCTGCTGGCTGACCAGCAGGTCGTGGGTCAGCGACAGCGCGCCGTCACGGATGACGCGATAGGAATGCACCCCGATCGCGGCAATGACCGCGATGACCAGCGCCACGCCCAGGATGGGCACGCCGACCTGCAGCAGGACACGCCGCATTTGGTCCGACCGTGCATCGGCCGGATCCACGATCTCGTCAGCGGACAATGCTCTCTTCCCGGTCTGCCATGGCGCCGCGCCCCGTCATGGTACGACCATAGGCCATTGGAAACGCAAGCGCCAAGACCGCCGTGTCCCACCGGCCCCGTGGCCGCCCCCTGGCCCGTTCACGCCGACCAGATCGGGTCCTTGATCTTCTCCAGGAAACGCGCGTGCGCTGCCAGTTCCGTCTCGCTCGGCACGATCGGGCGGGGCACGCGCGCCGCGGCCCCGGCATAGCTGTACGTCGCCTGGACCGCGCCGCCATCCTCGACCGTCAGCCCCAGCCCGCGCTGCCGGCCGCCCCTCAGTTCCAGATAGACGTCGGCCAGCAGCCGGCAGTCCAGCAGCGCGTTGTGGGTGGTGCGCGCCGACAGGTCGATGGAAAAGCGGCGGCACAGCGCATCCAGGCTGTTCGGCAGGCCCGGAAACCGCTCGCGCGCGATATCCAGCGTATCGACCATCCGCTCCAGCGCCAGGACGGGCAGGCCCGCGCGCTGCAGCTCGGCGTTCAGAAAGCCGAAATCGAAGCGCGCGTTATGGGCGATCATGTCGTCCTGGCCGATGAAGTCCAGGAACGAGGCCGCGACCTCGTGAAAGCGCGGCTTGCCCTCCAGGTCGGCCAGTGTAAAGCCGTGCACCCGCGACGCTTCCTCGGGGATGTCCCGGTCGGGATGGACCAGCACATGGTAATGCTGCCCGGTGGGCAGGTCGTCGATCAGCTCCAGCGCGGCGATTTCGATCACCCGGTCCCCGTTCGCAGGGTCCAGGCCGGTCGTTTCCGTATCGAACAGGATCGAACGCTTCATCTCTTCCTCTCCTCCGCGCGCAGGCGGGCGACCAGCCGCCGCACGCGCCGTACCGTATCCCCGCGCGACAGGCCGGTCAGGATGACATCATCCGCCCGCCGCCGCTTTTCGCGATCCGGCATCTGCCGGGCGATCAGCGCCGCCGCCTGGTCGGCCGAAACGTGGCGCCGCCTGGCGATCCGGCTGATCTGCACATCCCGGGGCGCCGACACCACCGCCACCCGGTCGCAGGCCCGATCGCCCCCGGTCTCGAACAGCAGCGGAATATCCAGCACCGCCCACGACCGGCCGCGCCGCCTGGCCCGCGCCAGAAACCGCATGCGCTCCTGCCGCACCATCGGATGGATGATCCGCTCCAGACCCCGCATGATCTGGGGATCGGCCAGGGCCGCGCGGCGCAGCACGGCGCGGTCCAGGACCCCGTCGCGCACCGACCCGGGCACCAGATCCGCGATGGCGGGCAGGGCCCGCCCCCCCGGCGCCTGCAGCGCATGGACCGCCGCATCGGCGTCGAACACCGCAAAGCCCGCCGTGCCCAGCAGCCGGGCCACGGTCGACTTGCCCATGCCGATCCCGCCCGTCAGGCCCAGGACGCGCATCCTATCGCGCCAGATCGGCGTCGAGCAGCGCCTCGATCTCGGCATCCACCACCGGGTCGACCCCGAACCAGGCGTGAAAGCTCAGCCGCGCCTGATGCAGCAGCATGCCCGTCCCCTCGACCACCGTCAGGCCCCGCGCCGCCGCCGCGCACAGCAGCGGCGTCCTGCGCGGGACATAGACGATGTCGCTGACCACCAGATCGGGCGCCGCCGCCGACAGGTCGGGCATGAACGGGCCGTCGGGCCCGCCATGCATGCCCAGCGACGTCGTGTTCACCAGCAGCGCATGGTCCGCCAGGCTGTCCGCCCAGCGTTCCCAGTCGATCACGGCGATCCGCCCTCCCTCGCTGCCCAGCGCCTCCGCCAGGGACTCGGCGCGCGCCCGGGTGCGATTGGCGATCGACACCGCGATCCCCCGGTCCAGCAGGCTGGCCGCGATCGCCCGCGCGCCCCCTCCTGCCCCCAGCAGCAGCACCGGCCCCCGGTCCACGTCCACGCCCTTGCCTTGCAGGCTGGCGACGAATCCGTCGCCATCGGTCGAACGCGCCGCGATCCGCCCGTCCACGCCAAAGACCAGCGTGTTGACCGACCCCGAGCGCCACGCCGAACGATGCAGGTCGTCCGCGATCGCAAAGGCCGCTTCCTTATGCGGAATGGTCACGTTCGCCCCGCGGAATCCGGCCGCGCCCAGGCCGCGCGCCGCCACCGCGAAATCCCCCGGCCGCACCGGCAGCGGCACATAGGCCCCGTCGATCCCATGCCGGGCCAGCCAGAAATTATGCAGCAGGGGCGAGCGCGAATGCGCGACCGGCCAGCCGATCACCCCCGCCAGCAGGGTGGCGCCGCCGATGGGCCGCCAACCCGGCGGCGGCATGCTCGTTCCGGTCATGCCCGATAACGCTCCCATGCAAGCGGCAGCAGCCGCGCCAGCCGTTCCGCCCATTCCCGCTGGCCAACCGCATCCGCCACCAGGTCCTGGCGGATCTCCAGCTCGACATGCGGCAGGCCTCGCGCCTCGGCATGTGTGGGAATCGTGTAGTCGCTGGTATCGGTCAAGGCATAGGGCTCGTTGTCCCCCACCAGCAGCCCGGTCTCCTCCTCCAGCAGCGCCTTCAGCATCAGGCCGAAACGCGGCGCATGGTTGTGCAGGATGCCGGCATGCCAGGGCCGCGCCACTCCGCCCATTTCCGGAGTGAAGCTATGCAGCGCCACCACGATCGTGGAGTCCGCCGGCCGCCCGGCCAGTTCGGCGGCGATCCGGTCGTGATAGGGGCGGAAGATCGCCGCGACCCGCGCCGCCACGTCGTCGTCATCCAGGTCCAGGTTGCCGGGCACCGCCGTCCCGTCGCTGACCCGCACGACCGAGGTCGGATGACCCGGCGCGCGGTTGCAGTCGATCACCAGCCGGGAATAGGCCTGTTCGATCAGGATCGTATCCAGCAGCCCCGCCAGGTGCCGCCCCATGCCGGCCATGCCGATATCCCAGGCGATATGACGTTCCCACTCCGCCGCTGGCACGCCCAGGTCGCCCAGGCCGGCCGGCACCGCGCGCCCCGCATGGTCGCTGACCAGGACGAAGGGCGACGCGCCCGCCCGCCCATGGATCATGACGGGCGCCGGGTCATGCGGCCCCAGCAACCCCGTTTGTCCTGAAGGACCCGGACTGGAAAGACCGTGACCCGAAAGATTATCGTCCCGCACCGTGCCCCCGAATTCCGCCGGCCTCATCCCGCCCGCCTCGTTCCAACCCTCTCACCCCGCCATGCGGCGCAGCAGCGCCGGCACATCCGGCGCATCCCACAGGACCGGACCGCCGATCCGCAGGATTTCCCGCCCCTTGCGATCCAGCACCAGGGTCACAGGCACGCCATCCTCGTGCAGCGCTGCCGGAATCGCCATCTGCGGATCGCACAGGACCGGCAGGCCGGCCACGCCGTGCGCGGCATAGAAGCGGCGCACGGTCGCCGCCCCGCCATGATCCACCGATACCGGCAGGACCGCGATGTCGCCGCCGGGCGCCGCATGCCGGGCCAGCGCCGCCAGCGCCGGCATTTCGGCCACGCAGGGCTGGCACCAGGTGGCCCACAGATTCAGCACCACGATCCGCCCCCGCCAGTCGGCCGGCGTCCGCACCGCGCCGGTCCCGTCCGCGAAGCGCATGTCCGGCACGGCGCGCGGGGCATGCGGCCGCAGGCTGGACAAGGGCACGGCGACCGGCCCGTCTTCCGCCGCCGCCCGGCACGGCGCAAGGATGGATTTGCACCCGAGCCATGCGGCCAGTAGGGTGCCGCCATTCGCGAGCAGGGCGCGGCGATCGACGGGTTTCGACAAGATCTGGGGCATGGAATGTCTGTGAACGAAGAACAGCAAACGGGCAAGGACGGTGCGCTGGCCAACGCTCAATGGGGCGGGCGGTTCGCCGGTGGCCCGTCGGCCATCATGCAGGACATCAATGCCTCGATCGGCTTCGACCAGGCGCTGTGGCGGCAGGACATCGCGGGCTCGCTGGCCCATGCCGCCATGCTGGCTCGGACCGGCATCATTTCCGAAGCGGACGAGGCCGAAATCCGCAGGGGCCTGACCGAGATCGGCGCGGAGATCGCCGCCGGCCGGTTCACGTTCAGTACCGCGCTCGAAGACATCCACATGAATATCGAGGCCCGCCTGTCCGAACGGATCGGCGAGGCCGGCAAGCGGCTTCATACCGCGCGCTCGCGCAACGACCAGGTCGCCACCGATTTCCGTCTGTGGGTGCGCGACGCCATCGACGGGCTGGACGCGCAGGCGGCATCGCTGATGCGCGCGCTCAGCCGCCGTGCGCTGGAACATGCCGACGCGCCGATGCCCGGCTTCACCCACCTGCAGACCGCCCAGCCCGTGACCTTCGGCCACCATCTGATGGCCTATGTCGAAATGCTGGCGCGCGATCGCGGGCGGCTGGCCGACACGCGCCGGCGCCTGAACGAATGCCCGCTCGGCTCGGCCGCGCTGGCCGGCACGTCCTTTCCCATCGACCGGCGGATGACGGCGGCGGCCCTGGGCTTCGACCGCCCCACCGCCAATTCGCTGGACGCGGTGTCCGACCGGGATTTCGCGCTGGAATATCTCTCGGCGCTCTCGATCCTGGCCATGCACCTGTCGCGCCTGTCCGAGGAAATCGTGATCTGGTGCTCGGCGCCGTTCTCGTTCGTGCGCCTGTCCGACGCCTTCACCACAGGCTCGTCCATCATGCCGCAGAAGCGCAACCCCGACGCCGCCGAACTGGTGCGCGCCAAGATCGGCCGCATCAGCGGCGCGCTGGTCGGGCTGCTGACGGTCATGAAGGGCCTGCCGCTGGCCTATGCCAAGGACACGCAAGAGGACAAGGAACCGGTCTTCGCCGCGACCGACGCCGCCGCCCTGTCGCTGGCGGCCTGCGACGGCATGGTGCGCGACCTGGTGCCCCATACCGAACGGATGCGCACCTATGCCGGGTCGGGCTTCTCCACCGCCACCGACCTGGCCGACTGGCTGGTACGCGTCCTGAAACTGCCCTTCCGCACCGCCCACCACGTCACGGGCCGCCTGGTCGGCCTGGCCGAAAAGCGGGGCGTCGACCTGGCGGACCTGACGCTGGAAGAAATGCAGGCCGAGGAAGCCGGCATCACCGCCGAAATCTTCTCGGTGCTGACCGTCGAATCCTCGATCGCCTCGCGCACCAGCGAAGGCGGCACCGCGCCGGACAATGTCCGCGCCCAGGCCACGCGCTGGCTGGCCGCCCTTGGAGAGCCCGCGGCATGAGAAGCATGGGCGGCATGACGGGCATGACGAAGGGCGCGATGAGGGGCGCGACCCGCCTGCTGGGCACGCTGCTGCTGCTGGGCGCCCTGGCGGGCGGCCTTGCGGCCTGCGGCAAGAAGGGGGGGCCCTCCGCCCCCGGCCCGGCCTCGCACATCACCTATCCGCGGACCTATCCGGCCCCCGACTGACGGCCGGAATCCGGCGCGTTCAGAAGGATTTCAGCAGCCGGTCCAGGTAATCCAGCTCTTCACGCGGGCGGGTCCGGTCGGAATCGCGGCGGCGCAATTCCTGCTCGATGTCCCGGGCACGCTCGCGCGACATCGTGTCGGGCACATGGGTGTCGGCATCCAGCCCGTCCTTGCCCTCGCCGGTGCGGCGGCCCAGCGGATCGCGGTCCCCGCCGCGGTCGTCCGCCTGCGCATCGTCGCCGGATTGCCCGCCATCGCCCGGGCTGCCGTCACCCGGGCCGCCCGCGCCCGATCCGCCGCCGATGGCCGGCAGCAGGCTGCCGGCTCCGCCGCCCGAACCCTTCATGGCCTGACGCATCTGCTGCGCGCCCTTCTGCAGGTCGGCCAGGGCCTTGCGCTGCGCGTCAGCCGCATCGGCATCGCTGCCGGCGGACAGGGCGGACCGGGCCGCCTTCATCGCTCCCCGCGCATCGGAAAACCCGCCGGGCGCGCCCTTTCCGGTCAGGTCCTTGAACTCGCTGCCCAACTGGTCCAGCGCACGGTCCAGCGCATGCTGCACGGCGCGATCCTGATGCCGGGCTTCTCCATCGGCCGCATCGTGCGGGGCGGGCTGGTCCCCCGTCCCATCGCTCTTTCCGTCCGCCTCCCGGCTGTCGGCGCCTTGGGGCGTCCGGTGATCCTCTTGCCCGTCCGTTTCGTCCGGCGGCATGTCCGGCGGCGGCTTCAGCCCCAGTTGGCGCAGCAATTCGGCGGTCGGCATCGATGCCAGGTCGCGATCCGTGTCGGGCGCACGATCCCCCTGGGCCCCCTGGGCCGCACGCCGCGCCTCCTCGGCCCGCTCCTGGGCGCGGCGCGCCCGGTCCAGCCGCGACTGGCTGTGGTCCAGCAGGCCGGACTGGCGGCGGATCAGGTCCTGCAGCGCCTGCTGCTGTTCCTGCGCCTGCTGGCGGGCCTGCATCTGCCGCGCCATGGCCGCCAGGTCCTGCGGCGTGGCCGAGCGCATGCGCTCCAGCATGTCTTCCATCTGCTGCAGGGCCTGCATGGCCTCGGCCGACCGGCCGTTCCGGGCGGCATCCTGCATCTGCTGCATCATGTGCGACAGTGCCTTGTCGCCATCCTGCGCCAGGCCCGGCAGGGCGGGAATGGCGGTGTGCGACCGCACGGCCTGCTGCGTCAGGGCCTGCATGCGGCGCATGATCGCCTGGCGCAGCGCCTCGACCCGGCGCTGCAATTCGGCCTGCTCGGCCGGGGACTGCCCTTGCGCGCCCAATGCGCGCATATGGTTCAACTGGGCGGCCACGGCCTCCTGCGCTGCGCGGACATCCAGCGCGGCCTGCGCTCCGGCGCGCCCGCCCTGCGCGCTGTCCTCGATATCCAGCGCCAGGTACCACAGCCGCGCCAGCGCCTGGTCGACGGCCCGGGCGGTCGCCGCGCCGGCCTCGACGTCCCGGCTTTCCAGCAGGGCTGCGGCACTGGTCAGGTTCAGCAGCATTCCGGCATCATGCGCGAACGGATCGGGCGTCTCGCCCAGCGCCAGCAGGTCGCTCGCCGCCGTAAAGCGGCTCTCCCGCCCCACGGCGACCCGGCGGCGCACATCCAGCACCGCCCTGGCCATCGGATTGCGAAACAGCCGCGCCCCCAGACGAAAGCGGATCTCGTCGCTGCGCCCTTCGCGCCCGCTGGCACTGGTCGCCACCAGGCGGCCGGCCACCTCCTCGCCCGCCCAGGGATCGGCGGAAAGGTCCGGCAGGGCGGTGCCCGTCACCTCCTTGGGCCGGCCATCCACCGGGATCGGCACAGATAATACCCGCTCCGCCTCCCCCTGGCCCCGCGCCTGCTCCCTGCCCGGCCGAATCAGATGCAGCTCGGCCCGCAACGTGGCGATGCCATAGGCCTGCCGCGCGCTATAGGGCAGGCGTGTCCGCCATTCCCCCGGCATGCTGCCCGCCCCCGCCCTCCAGGACACGGCCGGCGCGGCGTCGGGCAGAATCGTCACATTCCACCGGCTGAAGGACCGTCCACGGCCGCGCAGGGTCAGGCTCGCGCTGCCCAGCAACTTTATGTCGGCCGACCAGCTACCGGGGCCCAGCGGGCGGAACCGGCCTGGCCCGGTCACTGCCCCGGCCACTGCCCCCGCCACTGCGCCGCCTCTCGCCGCCGCGCCCTCTCCGTCGGCCGCCACGCGCAGCGACGGCCGGCCGCGCAGATCGGTCACGCTGATGCTCAGCACCGCGCCCTCGGGCACGACCGCCGTTCCCGCGCGATCGTCCAGGAAAACCGGCGCCCCGGGCGCATAGGACGGCATGGTGATCCAGGCCTGGATATGCGGACGCGGCGCCCCCGGATCGTCCAGACCCGGCCAGAACGCCGCCGCCAGCCGCCCGGGCGCGTCGCCGCCGGCCCACAGCAGCGCGGCCAGCAGCCCCGGCACCAGAATCATCCCCAGCCGCCACCGGTCATGCGCCGCCACCGACAGGCGCGGCCAGCCGGCGCGCAGGCGGCCGATCGCCTGCCCCGTCCGGCGCAGATGCTGCGCCCACAGCGCCGCCTGCCCGGCCCCCGCTTCCGCCGGATGGTCGGACAGGGCCTGCAACGGCCGATGCGCCAGGCCCGACGCCAGTTCGATCCGCCGGTCGATCCCGCGCGCGGCGGGCGGCACGATACGGCGCCCGCGCCAGGCCAGCCACGCCGCGGCAGCCCCCGCCAGCACCAGCAGCAGCAGGACATGCCACCCGTCCGGCAAGCCCTGCGGCAGGCCCAGCAGGCCCGCGATCATATAGGCCAGAACCCCGCCCAGCACCGGCAGCAGCACCGGCCACGCGGCCTCGATCCACAGCACGGCGCGCGCCCGATGCCGCGCCGCAGCCAGCCGGGCCGGAAACGACGCCGGCACCGCGCCCTGCCCGGCCATCTGCCCGGCCATCTCCTGGGGGGAAGCGGTCCCGCCCGTCATGGGCTCAGGCGCCGACCGGCGCGGGAGCGATCCAGTCCGGAACGCGGTCGGCCGCCCACAATTCGGCAACCGGCTGGCGTGGGCGAATTACGCTCCAGCGCCCGCCATCGACCAGGACCTGCGCGGCCAGCGGCCGCCCGTTATAGGTCGAACTCATGACCATCCCATAGGCCCCCGTATCCAGCAGGGCCACGGCCGCCCCATCGCCCAGGCGCGGCAGCATGCGGTTGCGGGCGAAGGAATCCGCGCTTTCGCACACGGGTCCGACCACGTTCACCGCCTCCGGCGGCTGCACCGCATCGCGCGCCGACAGCGGCAGGATGCCATGCCACGCATCGTACAGGCTGGGCCGCATCAGGTCGTTCATCGCCGCGTCCAGGATCAGGAAAGGCGGCAACCCGTCCTCGCCCGCCTTGCGCAGGATCACGCGCGACAGCAGCACCCCGGCCGGACCGGCTAGCCAGCGCCCCGGCTCGATCGCCAGGCGCACGTCCAGCGCGCCCAGCTCGGCCCGGATCGCGCCGGCCAGCGCCGCCGGCGCGCCCTCGCCCTCGTCGCGATAGCAGATGCCCAGTCCGCCGCCGCAATCCACCAGCGACACCGCCAGGCCGCGCGCCCGCACGGCGCGCACCAGGTCGGCCACGCGGGCAAAGGCGGCGCGATAGGGGGCCATGGAGGTGATCTGGCTGCCGATATGCAGCGAAAAGCCCAGCGGATGCAGCCCGGGCAACGCGGCGGCGCGGGCATACAGCTCCGCCGCCCGGACATAGGCGATGCCGAACTTGTTGGTGGACAGGCCGGTCGTGATCTTCTCGTGCGTGCCGGCATCGACATCGGGATTCACCCGCAGGGTGATCCGCGCCACGCGCCCGGCCGCCGCGGCCACCGCGGACAGAATCTCCAGTTCCTCGGCGCTTTCCACCGCGATATGCGCGATCGCCTCGGCCAGGGCCAGGCCCAGCTCGTCATGGGATTTACCGACGCCGGAAAAAACGATGCGCGACGCCGGAATGCCGGCCGCCCGGGCCCGCAGCAACTCGCCGCCGCTGACGACATCCGCCCCCGCGCCTTCCTGCGCCAGCACGCGCAGGACCGCCAGATGGTCGTTCGCCTTCACCGCGAAATGCACCGACGGCGACAGCCCGGCCCCGGCCATGGCGTCGGTCAGGCGGCGATAGCGGGCGCGCAGCGTGCCCGCGCCCATGACCCAGGTGGGCGTGCCCACCGCATCGGCGATGGCGGTCAGCGGCACGTCCTCGAGGACCAGCCCGTCGAGCGCGTGCATCGACAGATGCGGCCGGCCGGCCAGCATGTCCGCGACGGTCGGGTCCTGCCCCATGGGCGAAGAAGATGGTTCGGTCATCTCATCAGGATACCGGTTCCCGCCCCTGCTTCCAAGCGCCGCGCTATCCTTCCCCCCGCCGATCCGATAGAGCGACGGGAACCGAGCAAGGAGAGAACAGACATGTCCGGTGATCCGCTGATCGACGCCGCCGTCGCGGTCCGCGCCAATGCCTACGCCCCCTATTCGCGCTTTCATGTCGGGGCGGCGCTGCGCGGCGCGGACGGCCGGATCTTCGCGGGCTGCAACACGGAAAACGCAGCCTATCCGCAGGGCATCTGCGCCGAGGGCGGGGCGATTTCGGCCATGGTGGCGGCCGGCCAGCGCCGCATCACCGACATCGTGATCTGCGGCGGCGGCGACCGGCCCTGCGCCCCCTGCGGCGGCTGTCGGCAGAAGATCCGCGAATTCGGCGCGCCGGACCTGCGCATCCGCATGGTCGGCCCGACGGGCGCCGTGCTGCTGGTGCGGACGCTGGGCGAATTGCTGCCGGACGCGTTCGGCCCAGAGGACCTGATGAAAGCCTGAACGGATCAGACGCGCCGCAGCCGCGCCTCGCCCGCCACGTCGCGCGCGGCCGCCAGCCCCCAGCCGACCAGCAGGAAGATCCAACCCGCCGTCCGCGCCGAGAACAGCGCGCTGCTGGACGCCACCGGCCACAGCACCACGCAGCAGATCACGCACAGCATGGCCTGCTGCGGCGCCGCGCCGGGGTCCAGGGCCCGGATCATCCGGCCCAGCCACAGCGCCGCCATCGCCATGAAACAGGCCAGCCCGGGCAGGCCCGCCGTCGTCGCGACCTCCAGGTAGATATTGTGCGGGTGGATATTGCACCCTTCCGCGGCGCCGCGCGCCGGCAGGTCCAGGCCGAACAGGCGCACCCCGTGGACATAGGCCGGATCGGCGCAGAAATCGCGGAATCCGTCCGCGCCCAGCCCCAGCCAGGGATGGTCCCGCACGATCGCCGCCGCGCGGATATAGATCTGCCCGTACGCGCTATCCGAGAAATGGCGGATCTGCTGCAGGAAATGCACCACCAGCTTGGCATAGGCCGGCGGCGACAGCACCGGCAGCAGGGCCAGCCCCACCCCGCCCGCGACGGCCGCCAGCAGCACCGGCAGGCGCGCCCAGCGCACGAACAGGGCGGTCAGCGCCAGGCCCAGCCCGAACAGCAGCGCGGGCATGCGCTGGCCGATCAGCACCATCGTCAGCACCAGCAGCATGACGATTGCCGCCCCCGCGGCGCGCCATGGCCAGCCCCGCGCCGTCATCCAGCGCAGCGCCACCGGCATGGCGCCGGCAAATGCCGTCATCAGCAGCGGCGTCGCGGCCCGGGGTTCGTAGAACGGGCCGGTCAGCGCGCCGTCAGGCCAGCGCGGATAGCCCAGCAGGTTATGGCCCAGCAGATATTGCTGCCAGCATTCCACCACCAGCCACGCCGCCACCAGCCCAAGCACCGTCCCCAGCCGCCGCCGCGCCGCCGCGCCCCGCAGCACCCAATGCTCCAGCGCCGCGGCGAACAGAAAGAACCGGACCAGAACCGCGGCCTCCCCCACCGCATGGCGCGATCCATGCAGCAGCGATGACAGGACCGCCAGGCCGCAGAAAGCCAGCGCGAACGGAAACCACCCGCGCCGCCACCACGTCCCGGCACGCTCGATCCGGCACTGGACCAGGAACAGAATCCCCACGGCGGACATGATCCCGTCGCCGATTGCCCGGCCGCGCAACTGAAAGAGCGGCAGCGCCATCGTCAAGGCCAGCGCGATCCACCACAGGCCCGCCGCCAAGACCCGGCTGCGCCGCGTCGCCATATCCGCCTTCATTGCGCCTTTGTCGTCCCTGCTCTGTCGGCGCTCATCCATACAGGCACGGCCCTCGAGTGGCGACCCCGCGCGGAACGGCCACGTCACCGGCCCCACCTCACCGGCCGGTCAGGGAACCAGACATTGCGCCTGCCAGAACCCCGCCCAGGCGGCATAGAGCGGCACCCCCGCGGCAACCGCACGTTCCAGCGCGCCGCCACGGCCCATGATGCCGTCGGCAAGGCGAATCACCCCCGGATTGCACAATATGCGCCGGACCGAGTCCGGATCGGACGGCACCCCGGGACGCGCCGACCGGGTCATCAGGCGCGACACCGCCTCGGCCTCCCGCCCGGGGCCCAGCGCGTCGGCCATCATGGCAACGGCGACGGCCGGGCTCCGGCTGCGGCCATGCAGGCAATGCACCGCGACATGGTCGCAGCCGGCCGCACGCACATGGCGCCCGAACGCCAGCACGTCGCGCACCTGCTCCTCATACGGGCCAAACCAGCGCGATCCGTCCGCAGCCACCCATTCCGGAACCGGAATGTCATCAAAGCTTACCCGCAGCACGCCATACGCGAAGCGCCTCTCATCAATCCGCGCGGGCTTCTCCCTCACTCCGATGATCGAAACCAGCGCACCAGCCCGCGCCAGACCAGCGTCCACCAGACCGGCTTCCGCCACCTCCTTGGCGTAAGGGAGCGCCAAAAACCCGTCAGCCAACCAATTCCCCTTTTTCGGACATAGGATGAGAGAAATCTCGGACAGAATCAGGCCGGCGCGGCAGGGCGTGCCCATCCTGTTGCGTGACCCGGAAACCTGGCGCAATCCTATCGAACGCCGGCAGGGTCACATCGTTGCGCGGATCGATCCATCTTCCGCAGATAACGTTTCCAGACGACCTCCACCTTTTTCGCGACAGCGGCCGGACGCCAGAGCGCGTTCCAGTACGTCGAAGATGCGTGCCTCGCCCATTTGTGCGACGTTGAATCGCATGAAGCCCGAGGCGCTCTGCGAGACGCTGAAAACATTGCCGGGCGCCAGCACGACATCCTCGCACAGCGCCGCCCGGGCGAGCGTCGTGGCGTCCTGGCCGGCGGGCAGGGCGCACCAAAGGTAGAACCCGCCGCGCGGCATAAGCCAGAGCGTGATGCCCAGTGCCTCAAGCCGCACGGCCGTATCGCGTCGGGCGCGGACAAGCCGTCGCCGCACCGCCTCCATATGCTTGCGGTAACCACCGTCGTTCAACACCGCGAAAACCAGCTCGGCCGTGGCCGGACTGACGCCGCCGAAACTTATCGCGACCTGAAGATCGATCAACGCGTCGATCCAGTCCGGGCGCGCCGCGATATAGCCACAACGGATCGAAGCCGAGAGCGTCTTCGAAAAGCTGCCGATGCGGATCACACGCGCGAGCCCATCGAGCACGGCAAGACGCGGCGACGATTCGGGCTCGAAATCGCCGAAGATGTCATCCTCGACGATCATCATGCCGGATGAAGCCAGCCTGGTCATGCTTTGCGTCGCCGGTGCCCGGCGCTTTGCATAAGAGCCGCTTTGCATGACGAAGGGCGCCGACCGCGCATCGTTCCGTCCCTGGTCGGCTACAGCCAGCCGACGGCCCGGCAGGCCGGGACATTGGCCTTGCTGACGGGGACATTCAGGCCGGTGGGCAATTCCAACTGCCAGGACTGCCCCCGGCGCGCGACCCGGGGAGCCGCATCCATCGCCACCCAGAACGAGCGATGCACCTGCAGGCCCGCATCCGCTCCCAGGCTGTCGATCGCATCACGCAGACGCAGCAGGATCAGCGCCTGCCCCCGGTCGGTATGAATGCGCAGGTAATGGTCCTCGGCCGCAAGCGCCAGCAGGGTCGCCCCGGCCAGATCCGGCGCATGGCGCGCCAGGAAATCGCGCACCGGGAAATCGCGCGTCGGGAAATCGCGTGCCGGCATGCTCGCGGCGGGGACAGGCAATGCGGTCGGCGGGACGCTTCTGACGGTCCCGGCAGTCAAGTGCCCGCGCGCCGCACCATCGGACCGCAGGCCATACCGGATGGCGGCCAGAATCAGCCCGAGCCCCAGCGCGTAGGCATAGAAGGCGGCAAAGTCAGCGGCGGTGCCGACCGACCCGTTTACGATGAGCATGCTGATCGGCACGGCCGGAATCGAGGCGATGCCCAATGTCAGAAGATAGGCCCCAAACGGCGGACGGGCCGCTTTGGCGTCCGCACCGCGCCGTCGCCGCGACACGCCGTCGCGCGCCAGCCAGATCGCCGTTTCCCATATGACGCCGCAGGCCAGCCAGTCGAAGGCGCGGCGGGGCAGAGGAATGGCCTGGGTGCCCCATGGGGCGAGAAACGTCATGGCGGCGGCGGTGGCCAGGACAAAACCGCCACGCCGCATCACGTCGCGCATCGCCTCGGTCAACGCGTCCTCCATGCCCTCCATCCACGCTTCGCGAACGGCCCACGCTTCGCAAACGGCATGTAAGCATCGTTTCACGAAAGCGGCGAGCATTTCGCGAAACGGGCACTGCCCCGTATGACGGGGATCTTGCAGGGTGACCCGGTCGAAACCCGAACGGAATGCCCCGCCATGTCTTTGCCGATGATCCTTTCACACGTCCCGCTCTGGGTCTGGCTGTTGCTGTCCTATCTGGTCTGGCAGGGATGCGTCGCTCTGTCGGATACGACCGTAACGGTGCGACGGGTGGCGCTGCTGCCGCTGGTGTTCGTCATCTGGGGGCTGTCGGGCCTGGTCGCGCATTCGGGGGGCACGGCAACGCCCTATCTGGCCTGGCTGATCGCGGCCATGTGCCTGGCGCCGGTCGGGTACAGGATCGGTCCGAATCGCATGGTGATCGATCGGACGCGCGGCATCGTGCATCGCAAGGGCAGCCCCTGGCCGCTGATCCGCAACGTCACCCTGTTCGCCGCGCAATTCGCCATCGCGATCGCAGTCGCGGCGATGCCGGACCGGCGAGTCGCACTGGACCTGCTGCACGGTGCACTCTCAGGCGCATTGGCGGGTTATTTCCTGGGCTGGGCGCTGGCGTTCCGCCGCCGTTACGAAGCAGAGGACGGCATGCCAGCATAAGCACAGGGACGGGCCTCTCAGAGGCCCGCGCAACAAACTGATTTTTCAGGAAACTTTTCAAACTGGCGGAGGGGATGGGATTCGAACCCACGGTACGGCTTGACACCGTACAACGGTTTAGCAAACCGCCGCCTTCAGCCACTCGGCCACCCCTCCGCCGAAGAGCGTGCTCATCACACGGCGTTTGCAGCGCTGCTTGTAGACTGTCGCCACAGCGCCGTCAAACCCCAAACCGATGGCTGTCAGAACGCTAGAGAACTTTCTTCAACGCCTCGTTCACCAGGGCCGGATTTCCCTTGCCGGCCATCGCCTTCATCACCTGACCGACGAAGAAACCGAACAATTTGTCCTTGCCCCCACGATATTCGGCCACCTTGTCCGGATTCGCGGCCAGCACGGCCTGCACCGCCGCGTCGATCGCGCCGGTATCCGTCACCTGCCGCAATCCCTTGCGCTCGACGATCTCGGCCGCCGAATCGCCGGTCTCCAGCATGTCCTCGAAGACTTCCTTGGCGATCTTGCCGTTGATCGTCCCGTCCGTGACCAGATCCAGCATGCCGCCCAGCGCCTCGGCGCTGATCGGGCTGTCCTGGATCGTGCGGCCGGTACGGTTCAGCGCGGCGAACAGATCGCCGGTCACCCAGTTGGCCGCCAGCCGCGGATCGCGTCCGCGCGCCACTGATTCGTAGAAATCGGCCGTCGCCTGCTCGGCCACCAGCACGCCGGCATCATAACGTGGAATGCCGTATTCGGTCTGGAACCGCTCGCGCTTGGCGTCGGGCAACTCCGGCAGGGCCGATTCCAGTTCGTCCACCCACGATTCGGCGATCACCAGCGGCAGCAGGTCCGGATCGGGGAAATAGCGGTAGTCGTGCGCATCTTCCTTGCTGCGCAGAGACCGCGTCTCACCCCGCGCCGGATCGAACAGGCGCGTCTCCTGGTCGACCTCGCCCCCATTTTCCCAGATCTCGACCTGGCGCAGCGCCTCGACCTCGATCGCCTGCATCACATAGCGGATCGAATTGACGTTCTTGATCTCGCAGCGCGTGCGGAACGGCTCGCCCGCCTTGCGCACCGACACGTTGACGTCGGCCCGCATCGAGCCTTCTTCCATGTTCCCGTCGCACGTGCCCAGATAGCGCAGGATCATGCGCAGCTTGCGCAGATAGGCCCCGGCCTCCTCGGGCGAACGGATATCGGGCTCGCTGACGATTTCCATCAGCGCGACCCCCGCGCGGTTCAAATCGATGAAGGACCGTGCCGGGTCCTGGTCGTGCATCGACTTGCCGGCATCCTGCTCCAGATGCAGGCGCGTGATCCCGATGGTGCGGGTCGACCCGTCCGCCAGTTCGATCTCCACCGCGCCCTCGCCCACGATCGGATGGGCGAACTGGCTGATCTGATAGCCGGTCGGCAGGTCGGCATAGAAATAATTCTTGCGGTCGAAGCGGCTCTGCAGGTTGATCCGCGCCTTCAGCCCCAGCCCGGTTCGTACGGCCTGCGCCACGCATTCGCGGTTGATGACCGGCAGCATGCCGGGAAACCCGGCATCCACCAGGCTGACATGCGTGTTCGGCTCGCCGCCGTACGACGCCGACGCGCCCGAGAACAGCTTGGACCGGCTGATGACCTGGGCATGCACTTCCAGGCCGACGACCAGTTCCCACGGGCCGGTACGGCCCTCGATCACATAGGCCATCACGCCACCTCCGCCCGCAGGGCGGGACGGTGCGCGAAGGACGCCGCCCGCTCGATCGCGCTGCCCGCGGCGATGACCGTTTCCTCGTCGAAGGACCGGCCGATCACCTGCAGCCCCAGCGGCAGCCCGCTGCCGCTCAGCCCCGCCGGGACCGACATCGCCGGCACGCCGGCCATGCTGGCCGGCACGGTGAACACGTCGTTCAGATACATCTGTACAGGGTCATCCATCTTCTCGCCCTGCGCGAAGGCCGGCGAGGGCGCGGTCGGCGTCAGCAGCACGTCCACCTTGCGGAACGCCTCCTCGAAATCCCGGCGGATCAGGTGGCGCACCTTCTGCGCGCGCAGGTAATAGGCGTCGTAATATCCGGCCGACAGGACATAGGTCCCCATCAGGATCCGGCGCCGGACCTCGGGCCCGAAACCCTCGCGGCGCGTCGCCTCGTACAGCGCATCCAGCGATTCGCCGGGCACGCGCCGGCCGAAGCGCACGCCGTCATAGCGCGCCAGGTTCGACGAACATTCCGCCGGCGCCACGATATAATAGGTCGCAAGCCCGTATTTGGTGTGCGGCAGCGACACGTTCACGATCTCGCATCCCGCGTCGCACAGCCAGGCGATGCCCTGCTCCCACGCCGCCTCGATCTCGGCCGGCATGCCGGCCACCCGATATTCGGCGGGGATGCCGACCTTCATGCCCTTCAGCGAGCGGCCGCAGGCGGCGCGGTACTCCGGCACCGGCACGTCCACGCTGGTGCTGTCGCGCACGTCGAATCCCGCCATGGATTGCAGCAGGATGGCGCAATCCTCGACGGTGCGGGCCATCGGCCCCGCCTGATCCAGCGAACTGGCGAAGGCGATCGTGCCCCAGCGGCTGCACCGCCCATAGGTCGGCTTGATTCCGGCAATCCCGCAATAGGCCGCCGGCTGGCGGATCGACCCACCGGTATCGGTACCGGTCGCCCCCATCGCCAGCCCGGCCGCGACCGCCGCCGCCGAACCGCCGGACGACCCCCCGGGCACCAGCACGGTGTCCGGCTCACCCGTGCGCTTCCAGGGATTTTCCACCGCCCCGAAGGCCGAGGTGATGTTGGCCGACCCCATGGCGAATTCGTCCAGGTTCGTCTTGCCCACGAACACCGCGCCATCGCGCAGCAGATTCGCCGTCACCGTGCTTTCGTAAGGCGGCACGAAATCTTCCAGCATCCGGCTGGCGGCGGTGGTGCGCACGCCGTCGGTGCAGAACAGGTCCTTGATGCCCAGCGGAATACCCGTCAGCGCGGGCGCATCCTCGCCCGCCAGGACCGCATCGGCCCGCCGCGCGGCGTCCAGCGCCCGTTCGGCGGTAACGGTGATGAAGGCGTTCAGCCGGCCGTTCAGCGCCTCGATCGCGGCCAGATGGGCCTGCGTCAGTTCGACGGCGGAAAAGTCGCGCCGCTTCAGCCCCCCCTGGGCGGAAGCGATCGTCAGTTCGGTCAGCATCATTCAACCACCTTCGGCACGGTATAGAACGGCCCCGCCTTGTCGGGCGCGTTCGACAGGACGGCATCGCGCGCATCCCCGTCGGTCACCCAATCCTCGCGCATGCGCAGCGCCGCGTGGCCGGTGCCCACCATCGGCTCGACACCGTCGACATCGACTTCGTTCAACTGCTCGATCCAGCCGAGGATACCGTTCAATTCCCCCTGCAGGGCCTGCAAATCGGACTCATCGATACCTATCCGCGCCAGCCTGGCGATACGTCGGACGGTCGCGGGATCAAGCGACATGAAGCATAACTTTCCATCATGATCTGGGGGGAATATCCTGCGTACAGAATATCGCGCGGACCATAGACCCAGATAATGCCCCTGTTCAACATGCACCAGATCCGCGCCCGGCTGGGCCGCAACCAGCGCCTGCTGGGGCTCGATCCGGGACAGAAGACGATCGGCCTGGCCCTGTCGGACGTGTCGCTGATGCTGGCATCGCCCTACGGCACGCTGCGCCGCGGCAAGCTGTCGGCCGTCGCCGCCGAAATCGGCGCGATCGCCCGGCGCGAGGATGTGGGCGCCCTGGTCTCCGGCCTGCCCTTGTCCCTGGATGGCGGTTTCGGCCCCGCGGCGCAGGCGGCGCGCGACTGGATGGCCACCCTGTCGGAACAGGTCGGCCTGCCGGCCGCCATGTGGGACGAGCGCCTGTCCTCCAGCGCGGTCAACCGCATGCTGATCCAGGACGCCGACATCAGCCGCCGGCGCCGCGCCGAACTGGTGGACAAGCTGGCCGCCGCCTACATGCTGCAGGGCGCGCTGGACGCATCGGCCAGCCCCGCCGATGGCGAAGATGGGGCATAATGCCGATATGTTTTCACGGCACGCACAAAGAAGGAGAACCGAAGGATGGTGGGCGCAACAGGGATTGAACCTGTGACCCCTACCATGTCAAGGTAGTGCTCTACCGCTGAGCTATGCGCCCATCCGTTCGGTGAACAGGCTTCTAGCCGGGCTGGTCCCGTTGCGCAACCCGTCCGTGCGGAAAAAATGACGCCCCGTGTCTGTTTTCATTAAACAATTGAGAATACGGGTTAAATTGCCTCGATCCCCTGCGAAGCCCCGCGCCGGATCCGTGGACGAGCCACCAAGGTGAACGAGATCTCAACGTCCCGGGACGCCCCCTTCATCCTGGTTCCGCCCCGCCGGACAGCGATCCCTATGGTCGTGGCGTCCCCCCATTCCGGCCGGACCTATCCGCCCGATTTCCTGGCGCGGACCCGGCTGGACCTGCCGGCCCTGCGCCGCAGCGAGGATTTCCATCTGGACGAATTGCTGACCGACGCGCCGGACCTGGGGGCCAGCCTGCTCTGCGCCACTTTCCCGCGAATCTATTGCGACGCCAATCGCGCCGCCACCGAACTGGATCCCGGCATGTTCACCGAGCCCCTGCCGCCCGGCTGCGACAGCACGTCGCCCCGCGTGCGCGCCGGGCTCGGTGTCATTCCGCGCATCTCGGCCGCCGGGGCGCCGCTCTATCGCACGCGCCTGCCTTTCGCCGACGCCGCCGAGCGCATCCGCCATTTCTGGATGCCCTATCACGCCGCGCTGGCGGCGTTGATCCAGGCCCAGGTGGCGGCCCACGGCGCCTGCCTGCTGGTCGATTGCCATTCCATGCCCGGCATCGCCGGCCTGGATCCGCCCGATTTCGTGCTGGGTGACGGGTGGGGCACGTCCTGCGCCCCCGCCGTCAGCGCCGCGGCCGAGGCCGCGCTCCGCGCCCAGGGTTTCGCGACCAGCCGCAACAAACCCTATGCGGGCGGCTACGTCACCCGGCATTACGGCCAGCCGGCACGCCACCGCCACGCACTGCAGGTCGAAATCAGCCGCCCGCTCTATATGGACGAAAACCGCCTGGTCCCGAATGACGGATTCGCGGCGATCCGCGCCGCCATGACCGACCTGCTGCGCACGCTCGCGGGCGTGGCCCAGGATCTGGCCCGCTCCGCCGGCACGACATCATAGACACGATTTCCCAGATACGATTCTCCCTGGAATCGCCCCTCGACCGCCTTGCGCGGTCCGGTTCAGCCCGCGTTCGGCGCCTGCCCCGACGGCGTATGCTGATCCACCGCGGCAGGCAGGAACTGCGCCAGCGCCGGCAGGATGGTCGAGGCCGGCAGGCCGGTCCGATCGACCAGCGCCTCGACCTGCTGGTTCGTCAGGATCGATCGCAATTCATCCACCGAGATCGGCAGGTTCTGGCCCGTGCCGATCCATGACCGGACCTTGTCCCCCAGGCCGGCCTGCTCGGCCTGCGCTGCCAGGTTCGAAATCCCCTGCGCCGAGGTCAGTTCGGACAGATGCTGGTTCAGCATCTCGCCCAGCCCGGCCTGGCCGGCCAGTTGCTCCACCGTGTTCAGCAGCCCGTCAAACAATCCGGCCATATCCCACCTGCCTCTCGCTGGCGACCCGGACCAAACAACGCCCAGGCCATATCTCGCCGAGCAGATTGCCGCGATGCACCCCATCGCGTCACGATCCGCTCCAGATGAACATATTTTATCACGGAATCATCGCCATGGCGCATGGCAAAAAAAAAGCGGCGCTACCGCACCGCGAAAGTTTAGGGAGGAAACGTCCAAGAAGCAGCCGCAAACGCAACGCTGCAACACGTCACACATGGCGCGAATCACAAATTGGTGTCAAGAAAATAGTAGCAGCAACCCGCCGCATGCCGCCGATCCACGGGTATCATTCAACGCCGTGCCGGCCCGGCCGGGAAGATCGGATGGTGGGTGCGACAGGGATTGAACCTGTGACCCCCGCCGTGTGAAGGCGATGCTCTACCGCTGAGCTACGCACCCATCCGTGCTCGGTGGGGCCCTCTTAATGGATCCGCTCCCCCATCGCAAGACGCCTCGTCATAGATTCGTCAAAAGCCGAACATGTGATCCAGCGAGAAGGCGCCGTCCGATGCCCGCATCACGCCATGATAGCCGAACAGGCGGCAGGTCGTGTCGCGGATCATGACATATCCGCCCTGTCCCGCGCGCTCCAGCATGTCGGCCGCGAACAGCATGTGCGGCCACACCATGGCCGACCCCGAGCACGCGATCCGCAACCCGGTCTCGGCCAGCGTCCGCCCGGCCGCGTCATGCAGGCTCAGCACGGTCCGCGATTCCGTCCGCCATGGATTCGACGCCGGATAGATCAGGCAGCAGAACGCATCGCCCAGCCCGTTCCCACCCTTCAGGAACAATCGCGTGGTCAGCCCCGGCGGCGGCCCGGAATAGGATTGCGGCTCGCCCCGATAGGTCATGACCGTGTTGAAGATATGCGCACCGAAACTGGTTTCCGCCACATGGCCGCCGTCGCGCGCGACAAAGCGCACCAGCGCGTGCAGCCAGCCATCGGCCTCGCCGCCGTCGCGGAAGTCATAGACCAGTTCCCCATGGCCGCCGGGCACGCCCAGTTCGGCCAGGTCCTGCGCCAGGTCGTGGTCGCGCGGCAGGCAGCCCAGGAATTTCTGCCCGGTCGGCCGACCCGCCGCATCGAAGCAATCCAGCCGCAGCGGCAGATCGGCCTGCGATTCGGCCATCGGCACCGGCTGGACGATGGTGCGGAACCGCGCGGGGTCCAGAATGGGGAACGGCAGCAGATAGCCGCGCCCCAGGCTGGGGGCCAGGTCACGGATTCCCGGGTCGGGGCGCAGATCGGCACGCTCGACATTCAGGTGCGCGATGCGCGTCCGTCCTCCGCCCGTCACCTCATAGCGCGGGCGCACCACATGGCGGCCGGACCGGAATTCGATCTGCGCCGGCCAGGCCAGGTCCGGCAGGCAGTCGGCGACGCGAATCGCCACCGTCTCATAGGGGCCGACCGCACGCGCGATCGGCACATGTGTCTCGCGTCCCATCCGATTCAGGCTCATCGCCCCCGCCGGGATCGGCACCGCGTGGCTGTTCTGCACCCACAGCACCACGTCCTCGCCCCGATCCGGCGCCGGCAGGTTGGCATAGCGGTCGGACGGCCAGGCATTGGCGTCATGCGTCACCGACAGGCTGCGATTGCCGTCGGTACCATAGGTATCCAGCGCGTATTTCACCACGTCATGGCCCGCCACCCCCACGGCGTGGACGAATAGCTGCCCCACGAAGGGCTTCAGCCCGAATCGCGCCCGCACGGCCCGGCTGTCGATGACGATCGCAGCCTCGTCGCCGGGCACCGTCTCCTCCCACGTCGCCAGCACCGCCCCATCGGCATCGAACAGGCGCAGCCACAGCCGCACCGCCGCCGCGCCATAGCGCGACCAGTAATTCGCCGTGACCAGCCGCGTCGACAGTCCGTCCGCATCGCGGAAGAAGGCGTGATTGGTCGCGAAATTCAGCTTGTCCAGATAGCGCTCGCGCACCGTCAGCAATCCGTCCGGCAGGCGCAGCGCGTCCAGCGCCACGAAATGCGCCCCCGGCGGCATCAGATGGGCGATCCGCTCGCCGGTCCGCGCCCCGTCGAAGGTCGCGGCCAGCACGACCGCCGCGCCGGATTCCGGCAGATCGGTCAGCGCCCGCGCCGGCCCCGCCGCACTCTCCTGTCCCACGCGCAGCGTGTCGTGGACATACACGCCCTCCAGCACGCCCAGATCCGGCCCCAGCGCCCGCAGCATGGCGAACATGCCCTCCGGGTCATATACCGCCACCGGCCCGGCCGCGCGGATCCCGGCCGCCAGCCCGGCCAGCGCCTCGGCCGCCAAAGGATGGGCCAGCGCCTTGTAGAGAACATTGCCGCCCGCCTGGGCGTCATAGGTACGAATGTCCAGCATGCGGGGTTCATACCGCAGAATCCGGCGGGCAGAAATCACTCCCGAAGGATTAACCCCCGCGGGATCGGCACGGGCCCGCCCGTCACGCCGCGCCGTCCAGCCCCAGTTTCCGGCGCATGTCCTCGGCCACCGCGATCGTGTCGTCCAGCGGCGTCACCGGCCAGTCCTGCATCCGGCCGGCAAAGGGACGGATCCGCCCCGCCTGCGCCAGGTCGCGCAGGAACAGCCCGATCCGCCGCGACCGGCCCGGCAATTCAGCCACCATGACCGGCGCGCTGCCCGCCACGGCCTCGGAGACCATCGACACGCTGTCCTGAGTCACCACGATGGCATCGGCGCAAGCCAACAGGCCCAGATAGGGATTGTCGCCCTGCATGTCCCACACCCAGCCGCCCAGCGGTTCCAGCGCCGCGCCGATGATCGCGCGCGCATGCACGCCGGTCCGGCGCGACGGCGTCACCGCCACCCCCACCCGGTCCTGCCGCATCATGCCCGCCAACTGCCCGGCCAGCCCCCGGGCCACGGCCTCGTCCAGCCGGAACCGCCCGTTCGACCCGCCCAGCAGCACCGCCACCAGCGGACGCGGCAGGTGCGCCAGGCGCGGTTGCCATGCGCTCCGCGCCGCAGCCAGCCGTTCGGCCGACACGCCATGCAGCGCCGTCCGCGACAGCAGAACGTTGGGCCCCGCGATCTCGTCATGGCGGTTGGCGATCACCAGGTCGAACCGGTCCAGCCGCATGCGCGGATTCTGGATCTGCACCACGCGCCGCCCGCCGTCGCGCAGCGCCGCCCCCACGGCGCCCCCCGTCCCGCCGACGCTGAAGACCAGGCCGGCCGACCCGGGATCGATCGGCGGGTCGATCGCCCGCAGCGGCGCCGGCCACCAGGCGGCCGGCAGGCGCCGCCACAGGCCCCGGGCCCGTACCGGGCAGAAAAACGGCGCCATCCCGGCCCGCGCCGCCAGTCCGAAAGCCTGCGAACGCATGCCGGCCAGGTCCTCGGCCACCACGGCGACCGGGGGGGGCGCCATCGCAGGATCGGCAGGCGGCATGGAGCGGGGGGCAGCCGGACTCGTCATGCGGCCATCTGCCGACAGCGTACCCGCCCCGTCAATGGCACGCCCGTCAACGGCGCACTCGTCCACGGCGCTGGAATCGCTTTCCCCATCCGGGCCCGGCACGGTATTCCCCTCCCATCATGACCGAGCTAGCCACCCGCTTCGACGATCTGGGCCTGGATCCGCGCGTTCTCGCCAATGTCGCGCGGGCGGGCTATGCCGCGCCCTCGCCGATCCAGGCTCTGGCCATTCCGCCGATCCGCGACGGCCGCGACGTCGAGGCCCTGGCCCGCACCGGCACCGGCAAGACCGCGGCCTTCGTCCTGCCGACCGTCCACCGCCTGCTGGCCCAGGCCGCCCCTCCCGCCGCCATGCCTCCCGCCGCCGCGCCCCAGCCCCCTGGCCGGATACGCGCCCTGATTCTGTCGCCGACCCGCGAACTGGCCAGCCAGACCGCCGGCACCATCCGGACCTGCATCCGCGGCTGCGGACTGACCGTCGCCCTGGCGATCGGCGGCGTGCCCAAGGACCGCCAGACACGCGCCCTGCAGACCGGCATCGACCTGCTGGTGGCCACCCCCGGCCGGTTGCTGGACCACCTGGCCGACGACACGATCACGCTTGAGGAAACGGGCTGCCTGGTACTGGACGAAGCCGACCGGATGCTGGATCTCGGCTTTGTCGACGACGTACGCGCGATCGCCGCCCGACTGCCGACCCGGCACCAGACCCTGCTGTTCTCGGCTACCATGTCGCCCGCCATCTCGGCCCTGGCGCGCCAGTTGCTGCACAAGCCGCTGCGCGTCGCCCCGCCCGAGCAGTCGGCCCCGCCGCCGCGCATCCGCCAGCAGGTGATCTTCACCCCGGCCGACCGCAAGCCGGCCACCCTGGCCGCCCTGCTGCGCCAGCAGGATTCCGGCCGCACCATGGTCTTCACCCGCACCAGGCAGGCCGCGGATTCTCTGGCCCGCAGCCTGACCGGCGCCGGGATCGCCGCCGCCGCCCTGCATGGCGATCACGGACAGGCAAGGCGCGACCACACGCTGGCGGCCTTCCGCCGGGGCACGGTGCGCGCCCTGGTCGCCACCGACGTCATGGCCCGCGGCATCGATATCGACGACGTGGCCCTGGTGGTGAATTTCGACATCCCCGAGCAGCCCGAAACCTATATCCACCGGATCGGCCGTACCGCGCGGGCCGGCCGCCGGGGCACGGCCCTGTCGCTCTGCGACCCGGCGGAGCGGCAATTGCTGCGCGAGATCGAGAAACGGAGCGGCGCCCGCATCGTCGCGATCGACTCCCCCTGACGCGGGATTCGGACGCGAAATTCAGGCGCGGGCTTCATCGGCGCAGGCGATCGGCTGCCCCCGATCGGCTATCGACTGTGCGCCATGCATGGCACACAGCGATGTGCCCGGCTCCATGGGCCGGGTGGCATTGCAGCGCCCGGGCGAGTCGATAAACTCGCGCCATGGCCGGTCCGCTCCCTTTCACCGCCGCTGGCGACTTCGGAAAAGACGAACATGTCCCTGGCCCGCCATCCGGTCAGGAAGACGGCGCGGCGCCATGAGCTGCGGTTCCACGACGCGCCCCGGCCCCTCGCCCCGCGTACGCGGCCGTCCGACATTCAGCGACACCCTGCCCCCACCCCCCGCGCCGCTGCCGCGCTTCGACGTGGATATCCTGCCGCCGGACCTTTCCCCCTGGCTGGCCGGCAATTGCGGCATCCCCGGCGTGATGCACTACCAGGCGGCGCGGCCCGGCCCGCACGTGGTGCTGACCGCCCTGATCCACGGGAACGAATATGCCGGGGCGATCGCCCTGGACCGGCTGCTGCGCGAATCCGTCCGCCCCCGGCGCGGCCGCCTGTCGCTGGTCTTCGCCAATCTCGCCGCCTTCGCGCATTTCGACCGCGCCTCCCCCGTCGCGTCGCGCTTCGTCGATGAGGACATGAATAGGCTCTGGTGCCCGCAGATCCTCTCCAGCGCGCGCCGCTCGCACGAACTCGACCGGGCCCGCGCGATCCTGCCGGTGATCGACAGCGCCGATATCCTGATGGATCTGCATTCCATGCTCTGGCCGGGCACGCCGCTGATGCTCGCGGGCGGCGCGGAAAGCGGGCGCAGACTATCCGCTCTGGTGGGCGACCCGCCGCTGATCGTTTCCGATCACGGCCACCGCGCCGGACCGCGACTGATCGATTTCGTCCGGTTTTCCGATCCCCACAGCCCGGGCGCCGCCTGCCTGCTGGAGGCAGGCGCCCATTGGGCCCCCGCGACGGTCGAAGCGACCGACCATGCGATCCGCGCCCTGCTGCGCCATACCGGCCTGCTGCCGCCGCGGGACGAAGCACCCGCGCCGCCGCCGCAGCCGGTGCCCCGGCATATGATGGTCACCGACATCGTCACGGCCCAGACCCCCGGCTTCCGCTTCGTCCGGCCGTTCCGCGGGGGGGAGACGATTCGCCGGCGCGGCACCCTGCTGGCGCAGGACGGACCGGACGAAATCCGCACGCCCTACCCGGACTGCATGCTTGTCATGCCCAATTTGCGCCCCGGACGAGGCCAGACGGCCGTGCGCCTGGCCATGCGCATTCCGGCCCCCGAGAGCTCAACCGTCCGACGACGGCCCGATCAGCGATAGATCGGGAAACGCGCGCACAGGGTCCGCACCTTCCGGTGCACCGCAGCCTCGGTGTCGGGGCAGCCTTCCTCCCCCTTCTCGGCCAGCGCGGTCAGCACCTCGTCGATCATCTCGCCGACCGCGCGGAATTCCTCGACGCCGAAGCCCCGCGCCGTCGCCGCCGGGCTGCCCAGCCGGATGCCCGAGGTCACGGCCGGCTTCTCCGGATCGAACGGCACGGCGTTCTTGTTCGCGGTGATGCCGGCGCGTTCCAGCGCCCGCTCGGCCGCGCGGCCGGTCACCTTCTTGGGGCGCAGATCGACCAGGATCAGATGGCTGTCCGTGCCGCCGGTCACGATGTCGAAGCCGCGCGACAGCAGCGTGTCGGCCAGAACGCGGGCATTGGCCGCCACCGCTTCCTGATAGGCCCGGAATTCCGGCTGCAGCGCCTCGCCGAACGCCACGGCCTTGGCCGCGATCACATGCATCAGCGGCCCGCCCTGCAGGCCGGGGAACACCGCCGAATTGATCTTCTTCGCCAGGTCGGCATCGTTGGTCAGGATCAGCCCGCCGCGCGGCCCGCGCAGGGTCTTGTGGGTGGTGCTGGTCACCACATGGGCGAATTGCAGCGGCGACGGATACAGGCCCGCGGCCACCAGGCCGGCAAAATGGGCCATGTCGACCATCAGATAGGCCCCGACCTCATCGGCGATGGCCCGGAAGCGCGCGAAATCGATGATCCGCGGATAGGCCGATCCCCCCGCCACGATCAGCTTCGGCTTCTCGGCACGGGCCAGGCGCTCCATCTCCTCGTAATCCAGCAGCCCGTCCTCACGCCGCACGCCATACTGCACCGCGCGGAACCATTTGCCGGAATAGTTCGGCGCCGCCCCATGGGTCAGGTGCCCGCCGGCCGCCAGGCTCATGCCCAGGATCGTGTCGCCCGGGCTGACCAGCGCCATGAAGGCCGCCTGGTTGGCATTCGCCCCCGAATGGGGCTGCACATTGGCGAAATCCGCCCCGAACAGCGCCTTGACCCGCTCGATCGCCAGGCTCTCGACCTTGTCCACCTCGCCGCAGCCGCCGTAATAGCGCCGGCCCGGATAGCCCTCGGCATATTTGTTGGTCAGCACGCTGCCCTGGGCCTCCAGCACGGCCTCGGACACCATGTTCTCGCTGGCGATCAGCTCGATCCCCTCGCGCTGGCGCTCCAGCTCGCCGGCGATCATCCCGGCGACGGCGGGATCACGCTCGCGCAGCGACGCGCGGAAATAGGCATGCAACCCGCTCTGGCTCATCTGGTCCGGCATCGTTATAATCTCCAGTTCCTTCAACGCCGCCGCCAGTCATCGGAAGAATCCCAATGGCCTTTGCCCACGCGTCATTGTCATTTCGCGCATTCTAGCGTCTCTGGCGTCGCGAGGCCACACGGCGTTGCCGCGGGACCCAGCCTTATCCTCCCCGTCCTATTCTCAGGAGACGCACTGCATGGCGCAGCCGCCTGCCAACCAGACTGCCACGGGCTTGTTCCGCCGCAAGCGAATCGAAATCCCGAACGACAGCCACGGCCTGCGCCGCGTCCTGGGCCCCGCCAGCCTGATCGCGCTGGGCATCGGCTGCACCATCGGCGCCGGCCTGTTCTCGCTGACGGGCATCGCCGCGTCCGAAAATGCCGGGCCGGCCGTGGTCCTGTCCTACATCGTCGCCGCCATCGCCTGCGGCTTCGCCGGGCTGTGCTACAGCGAGCTGGCCAGCATGATCCCCATCGCCGGCAGCGCCTACACCTATGCCTACATGGCGCTGGGCGAAATCGTGGCCTGGATCATCGGCTGGGACCTCGTGCTGGAATACGCCGTCGGCGCCGCCGCCGTCTCGGTCAGTTGGTCGCGCTATGTCGCCTCCCTGCTCGGCACCTGGGGCATCTCGCTGCCGCCCCGCCTGCTGGCCTCGCCCTTCGAGGCCGTCACCCTGCCCGACGGCAGCCACGTCACCGGCTTCATGAACCTGCCGGCCGCCTTCATCATCTGCGTCGTCTCGGCGCTGCTGATCCGCGGCGTGTCGGAATCGGCGCGCGTCAACAGCGTCATCGTGGTGGTGAAGCTCGCGATCATCGCCGCGGTCATCGCCTTCGGCCTGCCCTATATCAAGACGGCGAACTACGTTCCCTTCATCCCGGCCAATACCGGCACGTTCGGTCATTTCGGCCTGTCGGGCATCATGCGCGCGGCCGGCACCATCTTCTTCGCCTATGTGGGCTTCGATGCCGTCTCCACCGCGGCGCAGGAAACCCGCAACCCCGCCCGCGACATGCCGATCGGCATCCTGGGCAGCCTGCTGATCTGCACCCTGGCCTATGTGGCGTTCTCGCTGGTACTGACCGGGCTGGTGAATTACCATGACATGCTGGGCGACGCGGCCCCCGTCGCCACCGCCATCGACCGCACGCCCTTCCCGTGGCTGAAGCTGGCGGTCAAGATCGGCATCATCTGCGGCTTCACTTCGGTGCTGCTGGTGCTGCTGCTGGGGCAGAGCCGCGTCTTCTACGCCATGTCGCGCGACAGGCTGCTGCCGGCGATGTTCTCTTCCATTCATCCGCAATGGCGCACGCCGTGGTATTCCAACCTGCTGTTCATGGTCATCACCGGCGGCCTGGCGGCCTTCCTGCCGATCGACCAGTTGGCGCACATGACCTCGATCGGCACCCTGCTGGCCTTCGTCATCGTCTGCGTCGGCGTGATGTTCCTGCGCCGCACCGCACCGGGGCTCGAACGCCGCTTCCGCGTCCCGGGCGGCCCGGTCATTCCGGTGCTGGGCATCCTGTGCTGCCTGGCGGTCATGCTGTCGCTGGACGGGCTGACCTGGATCCGCCTGGCGGTATGGCTGATCATCGGCATGGCGATCTATTTCGGCTACAGTCGCCGCAACAGCGCCCTGGCTTCCGAATCCTGACGCCCCTATCCTGACCCCATCCGGGCAGGGGCGCATGGCCGCCCCGCCCGGCCGATATCTGGCGGGTTCGGCCCCGGCGGACCATACTGGCCCCAAGGCAATGCGCGGCGGGCGAGGGACTCGCGCCCGGCGCGCGGGTGCCCGTTACACCATCAGCCCGCAGCCGCGCCGTTCCCGCCGGACCGCCGGCGCCGGGCGCGGAGAGCGCATATGACGACGACCGGCCAATTTCCCACCACCCGCCTGCGCCGCAACCGCCGGGACGATTTCACCCGCCGCCTGGTCGCCGAGACGATGCTCGCGGTCGACAACCTGATCTGGCCGATCTTCGTGATCGAAGGCGCCGACACCCGGGCCGAAGTGGCCTCGATGCCCGGCGTGCTGCGCGTTACGCTGGACCGGCTGGCTGCCCACGTCGAACCGGCGGCGGCGCTGGGCATCCCGGCCCTGGCGCTGTTCCCCGTCACCCCCCCGGCGCTGCGCGACGCCCAGGGGACCGAGGCCCTGAACCCCGACAACCTGATCTGCCGCGCCGCCCGGCTGCTGAAGCGCGAATTCCCGCATATGGGGCTGGTCGGGGACGTGGCGCTGGACCCCTATACCGACCACGGGCATGACGGCGTGATCCGCGACGGCTATGTCGCCAATGACGAGTCGGTCGCCATCCTGTCGCGCCAGGCCGTCAACCAGGCCGCGGCGGGCATCGACATCATCGCGCCGTCCGACATGATGGACGGCCGCGTCGGCGCCATCCGCCGCGACCTGGACGCCCAGGGCCTGACCGATACGCGGATCATGTCCTACGCCGTCAAATACGCCAGCGCGTTCTACGGCCCGTTTCGCGACGCGCTGGGCTCGGGCGGCCTGCTGAAGGGCGACAAGAAGACCTACCAGATGGATCCGGCCAACAGCGACGAGGCCCTGCGCGAAGTGGCACAGGACCTGGCCGAGGGCGCGGACATGGTCATGGTCAAGCCCGGCATGCCCTATCTGGACGTCATCCGCCGCGTGCGCGAGCGGTTCGCGGTGCCGACCTTCGCCTACCAGGTGTCGGGCGAATACGCCATGCTGGCCGGGGCGATGGAGCGCGGCTGGCTGGACCGCGACCGCGCGATCCTGGAAAGCCTGATGGGCTTTCGCCGCGCCGGGGCCAGCGGGGTGCTGACCTATTTCGCGGTCGAGGCCGCCCGGCTGCTCCGCGCCGGCTGATTCCCCGCCGGCCGGCCCCGTGCCCGAAGCGTCATGCCGACGTCACAAATCTCGGCCCGCACGGCAGATTGTGATGCAAACGCGCGATCAAACCGTTACCATCGGCCGGAAAGCGGGGCCCGCGCGACGCAGCATTCTCCTGGTGGCCTGCCGACCGCCGGAATTCGTGCCGAATTTCGGCGGCGGGACACCGGGGCGTCCGCCCGGCGGCCCGCGTCGCCAATCGGCCCGCCGGGCGCTGTATCCTGTCGAGGAGGCGTATGACCTATACATCGCCGCGTCGTCCGCAACTGTTCTACACGACGGCGCCAATGCCCTGTCCCTATGTCGCCGGCCGGATGGAGCGCAAGGTCGTCACCGACATCGGCGGCCCGGACGCCGAGCGGCTGCATAACCGCCTGTCCCGCGCCGGTTTCCGGCGCAGCCACACCATCGCCTACGCCCCGGTCTGCCCGGCCTGCAGCGCCTGCGTGCCGATCCGCGTCCCGGTCGCGACCTTCGCCCCCGACCGCACGCAGCGCCGCATCTTGCGCCGCAACGCGGCCATCGAAGGGTTCGAGGTCCCGGCCCACGCCACGACCGAGCAATTCACCCTCTTCCAGCGCTACCAGTTCGCCCGCCATGCCGACGGCGACATGGCGGCGATGAATTTCTACGATTATCGCGCGATGATCGAGGATACGCCCATCGACACGCTGATGGTCGAATTCCGCACCCAGGAAGACCAGTTGGTGTGCGTCAGCCTGATCGACCGGCTGGATGACGGGCTGTCGGCCGTCTACAGCTTCTTCGACCCGACAATGGAATCCCGCTCGCTCGGCGCCTATGCCATCATGCACCTGATCGCGCATACGCGGCGGCTGGGTCTGCCCTATCTCTATCTGGGCTACTGGATCCGCGACAGCGCGAAAATGGCCTACAAGGCCCGATTCCGCCCGGCGGAAATCCTGTTCCGCGGCGCATGGACCCCCCTGAACCACCAGAACCTGCCCGAGGAAGGCGCCGGCATGGCCCGTTTCCCGGTCGCATTCCCCGAATAGGGCGCGCGCTCCGCGCGCCTCAGAGGCTGTGTGTCACAGCCCCTGCCTCTCATGCTTTGGGGCGCGGCTTGCGGGTGGCCCAGGCCGGGGCGGGACGACCCACATCGGCGCGCTTGCCCAGATAATCGCGGAAATCGGCAAAGGGGCGGACCCGCGCCGGATCGGGCCACGCCACCCCGGCCTCGGACGACAGGATGCAGGCGTCCATCAGGCCGCCTTCCTTGTATTTCTGCAGCGCGACCCCCAGTCCGCGCGCCATTTCCGGCAGTTGCCCCACCGGAAAGACCAGCATGCGCCGGTTCTGGCCCAGCACCACGACATGATCGCCCGATACCGCCAGGCAGATCCGCGCGCTTTCGGCATCCTTCAGGTTCAGCACCTGCTTGCCGGTGCGCTTTTCGGCGACCATGTCCTCGTCGCGCACCACCAGCCCGCGCCCGGCGCTGGACGCCAGCAGATGCCGCCCCCCCTCGCGCACCACGAAGATGTCGACCACGTCCTCGTCATTCGACAGATCCACCAGCAGGCGGATCGGCTGGCCGTCGCCCCGCCCGCGCGGCAGGTCGGCGGCGCGCAGGGTAAAGGCCCTGCCATCGGTCGCGAAGAAGCACAGGCGATCGGTGGAGTGGCACTCCACCGCCATGCGGAACCCGTCGCCTTCCTTGAATTTCTGCGCCGCCGCGTCGATGCCGTGCCCCTTCAGTGCCTTGACCCAGCCCTTGGCCGACAGGATCAGGGTCAGCGGCTCGCGCTCGACCGCCTCGGCCACCGACACGTCGATCGCACGCGGCGGCTCGGCCAGTTCGCTGCGCCGCGCGCCCAGCGCACCGCCGCCGAAGGATTTGCGGATCGCCTTCAACTCCTCGGTGATCCGCTTCCAGCGCAGCGCCTCGCTGTCCAGCAGCGCCAGCAGCTCCCCGCGCTCGGCCGTCAGCGCCGCATGCTCCTTGCGGATCTCCATCTCCTCCAGCCGGCGCAGGCTGCGCAGGCGCATGTTCAGGACGGATTCGGCCTGCAACTCGGTCAGCGTGAACGCGGCGATCAGCCCGGCCTTGGCGTCGTCCTCCTCGCGGATGATGCGAATGACCTCGTCCAGGTTCAGATAGACCGCCAGGAACCCGTCCAGGATCTCCAGCCGGCGATCCACCGCCTGCAGCCGGTGGCGGCTGCGCCGCTGCAGCACGTCGTGCCGATGGTCCAGCCAGGCCCGCAGCACCTCGCGCAGGCTGCGCACGCCGGGCACCCTGTCCGCGCCCAGCACATTCATGTTCAGCCCGAACCGGCTTTCCAGCGCGGTGGCGCGGAACAGCGTCTCCATCAGTACTTCGGGTTCGACGCCGCGCGATTTCGGCTCCAGCACCAGCCGGATATCCGTCGTGCTCTCATCGCGGATATCGCCCAGCAGCGGCAGCTTCTTCTGCTCCATCAGATCCGCGATCTGCTCGATCAGGCGGGATTTCTGCACCTGGTACGGGATTTCCGTCACCACGATCTGCCAGGTGCCGAACCGCCCCTGCTCGACCGACCAGCGGGCCCGGATGCGGATGCTGCCCCGTCCGGTCTCATAGGCCTGCAACAGGCTCGCCCGGTCCTCGACGATCAGGCCGCCGGTCGGGAAATCCGGACCCGGCATGTCTTCCATCAGTTCGGCCACCGTCGCGTCGGGCCGGCGGATCAGCGTCATCGCCGCGGCGCAGACCTCGCCGACATTATGGGGCGGAATGCTGGTCGCCATCCCCACCGCGATTCCCGCCGCGCCATTGGCCAGCAGGTTGGGAAACGCCGCCGGCAGGACCACCGGCTCCTGCTCTTCGCCGTCATAGGTCGGGCGGAAATCGACCGCGTCATCGTCGATTCCCTCCAGCAGCGCGCGGGCCACCTCGGTCATCCGCGCTTCGGTGTACCGCATCGCCGCGGCGTTATCGCCGTCGATCGACCCGAAATTGCCCTGGCCTTCGACCAGCGGGTACCGCACCGCGAAATCCTGCGCCAGCCGCACCAGGGCTTCATAGACCGACGCATCGCCGTGCGGATGGTATTTACCGATGACGTCGCCGACCACGCGGGCGCATTTCTTGAACCCCGCCGAGGGGTCCAGGCGCAATTGCCGCATCGCGTAGATCATCCGCCGATGCACCGGCTTCAGCCCGTCGCGCACATCGGGCAGCGAGCGCGACATGATGGTGGACATCGCATAGGCCAGGTACCGTTCGCTCAGCGCGTCGGCGAGCCGGGTTTCCTCGATATGGCCGCTGGTATCCACTGTCATGCGTTCCTCCTGTCGGGGGAACAGATAGAGAAAACACCGGATTTGTCCACTGCCGCGCCTGCTGCCATACTTGGCGCCGGCAAGCCGCGATCACGCCGTATCGGGCAGTTCCGCGACCATGTCCGCCAGCCGCAGCCGGGCGGGGGGCAGCGGACGATGGCGCTGGCCGAACGCGTCGCGCGCCAGGAAATGCCCGGTCAGACGCAGCCCGTCGCACCAGTCACGGTGCGTGCCGGGGTCCGATTCATCCAGAAAAAGCGGCGGCAGCCGCAGCAGGCGCGGCCGCCACGCCCCGGCCGCCGCGTCGCCGACCGCCCGCCCGGTGCGCGGCGAGACCCAGGCCAGGTCCTCCCGCCCGCCGCCCAGCGCACAGGCCGACAGATCCATGCCATAGCCCAGGTCGCTCAGCAGGCAGGCTTCCCACCGCAGCAGCGCGGCCATGCCGCTCCACCCCGCCAGGTCCGGATCCAGGCCGATCAGGCTGAAGAAACGGGTCAGAAGATGGAAGATGCGCGGATGGGGCTCGCGCTCCGGCAGGCTGCCATCCGCCACCGCGCAGGTCGAGGCCAGCATGGCCATCGCCAGCGGCGCCGTCATCAGCCGTGCGGCCGGGCCATGCACCAGTTCGCCCGACAGATTGCCCAGTTGGTCCGGCAGGCGCGCGCGCCACGCCGCGCGGATCAGGTTGCCGGGCTGCCACAGCGCCCGGCTGGCCCGCGCCGTGCCCCCGCGCGCCAGACCGTGGACCAGCCCGTATTCCTCGGTCAGCAGGTGGATGATGGCGCTGCTTTCGCCATAGGGCGCCGCGGACAGCACAAGGGCGGGTACCTCCCATTCCATCAGGAAGGCCCCGCCCCGTCCAGGCTCGATGATGCCGCGTCGATCAGACGCCGGCCGCCTTGGCGACCTCGGCCGCGAAGTCGTTCTCTTCCTTCTCGATGCCTTCGCCCAGTTGGAAGCGATCGAACGCCACCAGTTTGGCGCCGGCCTTCTCGACGATCTTGCGCACCCGGCTTTCGCCGTCATGCACCCACACCTGCTCCAGCAGGACCACTTCCTCGTAGAACTTGCGGATGCGGCCCTCGACCATCTTCTCGATGATCGCCTCGGGCTTGCCCGACGCACGGGCCTGCTCGATCAGGACGGCGCGCTCGCGCTCCAGCGACGCCGGATCGACGCTGTCGATATCCAGCGCGGCCGGACGGGTCGCGGCGACATGCATGCCGACCTGGCGGCCCAGAATCTCCAGCGCCTCGTTGCCCGACGGGGCCTCGATCGCGGCCAGAACGCCGATCTTGCCCAGGCCCGGACGCACGGCCGAATGGATGTAGCTGGCCACGACGCCCGACGGCACGCTCAGCACGCGCGCGCGGCGGATCGACATGTTCTCGCCGATCGTGGCGATCAGGTGGGTCAGCTCGTCGGCGACCGTGCGGCCGCTCTCCAGCACCACGGCCTTGATCTTCTCCAGGTCCTCGCCGGCGGTCAGCGCGGCCTTGGCCACGGCCTCGACGAAATTCTGGAAGCTCTCGTTACGGGCGACGAAGTCGGTCTCGGCATTCACCTCGACCATCGCGGCGACGCACTCGGACGACGCGACGCCGACCAGGCCCTCGGCCGTCACGCGGCCGGACTTCTTCGCCGCGGCGGCCAGGCCCTTCTTGCGCAGCCAGTCGATCGCGCCCTCGATCTCGCCGCCGGCCTCGTTCAGGGCCTTCTTGCAGTCCATCATGCCGGCGCCGGTCTTCTCGCGAAGTTCCTTCACCAGGGCTGCGGTAATCTCCGCCATATCCGTCTCTCCTCAAGGCAGGCGCGCCCTGCCGGACCGGCAGGACGCGCGCTTGCGTCTGTCATCATGCCGGTTCCCCCCGCTGGCCGCCGATGCCGCACGGGCGAAACCCCTCATACTCCAGCCCGCCCGGTGCCGCACGCGCGGGAAGCGCCTGCATGTCCCGTCAGCGAACGGACACGGCAAGCATTATCCGAACGGCCCGCCGGTCCGGGAGATTCTTCGATGAATCGTCCCGCCGGGTGGCTCCCGGCGTCAGACCGCCTGGGCCTCGGCGGCGTCGGCCTCGGCCACGGTGTCGATCGGCAGTTCCTCGGCCGCGCCGAAATCCTGGCCCGACGCGCCCAGCTCGGCCGAAATGCCGTCCAGGACCGCGCCCGACACCAGCTCGCAATACAGCGCGATGGCGCGGATGGCGTCGTCATTGCCCGGGATCGGGAAGGTCACGCCGCGCGGGTCGGAATTGCTGTCCAGCACCGCCACGACCGGAATGCCCAGCTTGTTGGCTTCCTCGACCGCCAGCTTCTCCTTGTTCGTGTCGATGACGAACAGGATATCCGGCAGGCCGCCCATTTCCTTGATGCCGCCCAGCGAGCGTTCCAGCTTCTCGCGGTTGCGGGTGATGTCCAGGATTTCCTTCTTCGTCAGGCCCTGGGTATCGCCGGCCAGCATGTCGTCGATCTGGCGCAGGCGCTTGATCGAACCGGTGATGGTCTTCCAGTTCGTCAGCATGCCGCCCAGCCAGCGATGGTTGACGTAGTACTGGCCGCAACGCTTCGCGGCATCGGCGATCTGGTCCGCCGCGGCGCGCTTGGTGCCGACGAACAGCACGCGGCCGCCGCCGGCCACGGTGTCGCGAATCGCCTTCAGCGCACGGTCCAGCATCGGCACCGTCTGCTGCAGGTCGATGATGTGCACCTGGTTGCGCACGCCGAACAGGAACGGCGCCATGCGCGGGTTCCAGCGGCGGGTGTGGTGTCCGAAATGCACGCCGGCTTCCAATAGCTGGCGCATCGTGAAATCGGGCATAGCCATGATCGGCCAAATCCTTGCTCTTCTGGTTGGTCCTCCGCGAAGCGCCGGTCCCGCGCGGGACACCAGAGGCATTGCTTCGCGTGCGAATTGCCGGCCGAACCGGCCGACGGGCGTCGATATGACGATTTTTCCCACGCAATGCAAGCGCCCGCCGGCCGAAAACCGCCAACACAAGGCGCCCGGAGGTCCCTGGGCCGGCCGGCTAGCCCTGCTCGACCTTCTCCACGCCGGGCACGGCGCGAATCATCTGCGCCATGCGCGGCGTCACCCGGTACGCGCCCCCCAGGCGCACTTCGACATCCCGCGTCTCGGCCACCGAGGGCAGCAGGATCACCTTGCCGCGTCCCCCCTTCTCGTCGGAGAGGATGGAATGGATCGGGCCGATCGCCTCCTCGCGGTCGAACCAGATGCGCAGTTCCGCCGCCGCGTCCGCCGCCGCCTGCTCCAGCGACACGACGTCGCTGGCGGTGATGCGCAGCGCGTCGCCATCCAGGCGCAGCTCGGCGCTGACCAGCACGGCGGTCCCGGCGGTCAGGACGTCGCGGGTGCGCGACAGCACTTCGGAAAACAGCGTGACTTCGCACCCGCCGCTGGCATCCGACAGGCGCACCCAGGCCATCTTGCTGCCGGTGCGGGTCGGGCGCTCCTTGCGGTCGATCACGCAGCCGGCGACCTTCACCCGCGTCAGCCCGGCCTGGGCCGCGGCTTCCAGCCCGCTGGCCCGCACCACTCCCAGCCGGCGCATTAACAGCCCGTACGAATCCAGTGGATGCGCCGTCATGTGAAAGCCGATCGCCTCGGCCTCCATGCTCAGCCGCTCGAATTCCGGCCAGTCCGCCACCTCCGGCAGGCGCAGCGGCTCGGGCGACGCGTTCCCGCCGCCGCCGAACAGCCCGATCTGCCCGCTGGCCGCCTCCTGGGCCTGGGCATTGGCGCGGCGCAGCACGGTTTCGGCCGCAGCCGCCACCAGGGCGCGGTTGGGCACGACCCGGTCGAAAGCCCCTGCCTTGGCCAGGTTCTCGATCTGCATCTTGTTCAACTGCCTGGGGTCGACCCGCGCCGCCAGGTCCGCCAGGTCGGCGAACGGCCGCCGCCCCCGCGCGGCCACCAGCGCCTCCATCGCCGCGAAGCCGACCTTCTTCACCGCCGCCAGGGCATAGCGGATGCCCAGCCGTCCATCCTCCAGCCGCTCGACGGTGAAATCGGCGCCCGACAGATTGATGTCGGGCGGCAGCACCGGAATGCCCAGCCGCTCGGCCTCCTGCCGCAGGGCCGCAAGCTTGTCGGTCTTTTCCCGCGCCAGCGACATGCAGGCCGCAAGAAACGGCACCGGATGGTTCGCCTTCATCCAGGCCGTCTGGTACGACACCAGGGCATAGGCCGCCGCGTGGGATTTGTTGAACCCGTAATCGGCGAATTTCGCCATCAGATCGAAGACCTCGATCGCCTTGTCGCGATCGATGCCGCGCCCCACCGCGCCCTCGGTGAAGATCTCGCGCTGCTTGTCCATCTCGGCGCGGATCTTCTTGCCCATCGCACGGCGCAACAGGTCGGCCCCGCCCAGGCTGTAGCCCGCCATCTTCTGGGCGATCTGCATCACCTGCTCCTGGTAGACCATGATGCCATAGGTCTCTTCCAGGATCGAACGGATCTCCTCGTGCGGCGGCTCCCACGCCTCGCCGTGCTTGCGGCGGCAATAATCGGGAATGTTCGCCATCGGCCCCGGGCGATACAGCGCCACCGCGGCGATCAGGTCCTCCAGCCGGGTGGGGCGCATCTGCTTCAGGACGTCGCGCATCCCCGCCCCTTCGAACTGGAACACCCCGCCGGTGTCGCCCCGCGCCAGCATCTCGTACGTCAGCGGATCGTCCAGCGGCAGCGCCGACAGGTCCACCGTCTCGCCCAGGCCCTTCAGGAACTGCACTGCCCGTTGCAGGATCGTCAGCGTCGTCAGGCCCAGGAAGTCGAACTTCACCAGCCCCGCCTGCTCGACGAACTTCATGTTGTACTGGGTGACCAGCATGTCACTCTTCGGATCGCGATAGAGCGGCACCAGCTCGACCAGTTGCCGGTCCCCGATCACCACGCCGGCGGCATGGGTGCTGGCATGGCGATACAGGCCCTCCAGTTGCAGGCCGATCTCCAGCAGCCGGCGGATCGCCTCGTCCGCGTCGCGCATCTCCTGCAGGCGCGGCTCGCCCTCGATCGCCTGCTTCAGGGTCACCGGCTTGGCCGGGTTGTTCGGGATCAGCTCGGCGACCTTGTTGACCATGCCGAACGGCAGTCCCAGCACGCGCCCCACGTCGCGCACGGCCGCCCGGGCCTGCAATTTTCCGAAGGTGATGATCTGCGCCACCCGGTCGGGGCCATATTCGCTCCGCACATAGCGGATCACCTCGTCACGCCGGTCCTGGCAGAAATCGATGTCGAAATCCGGCATCGACACGCGCTCGGGGTTCAGGAAGCGCTCGAACAGCAGGTTGAAGGGAATCGGATCGATATCGGTGATCGTCAGCGCCCAGGCCGCCAGCGATCCGGCGCCCGAGCCGCGCCCGGGCCCCACCGGGATGTCGTGCGCCTTCGCCCACTGGATGAAGTCCGCGACGATCATGAAATAGCCGGGGAACCCCATCTTCGCGATGATATCCAGCTCGAAGGTCAACCGCTCGCGATAGGCGCGGCGCGTTTCCTCATCCAGCGTCATGCGCTCCAGGCGCCGCGCCAGCCCGTCGGCCGCCATGGCGCGCAGCGTCTCTTCCTCGGTCGATCCCGGCTGCACCTTGGGACAGACCGGCAGCAGCGGCTTGCGCGTCTCCACCCGCACGGCACAGCGCCGGGCGATCGCCAGCGTGTTGTCGCAGGCTTCCGGCAGGTCGGCGAACAGCTCGCGCATCATCGCCGGGGTCTTGAACCAGTGTTCCGGCGTCACCCGCCAGCGATCACGCTCGGCCATCGTGCGGCCCTGGGCGATGCACAGCAGCGCGTCATGCGCCTCGTACAGGTCGGGGCGGGGAAAGAAACATTCGTTGGTCGCCACCAGCGGCAGGCCCAACTGGTCGGCCAGATGGATCACCCCGGGTTCCACCGCCCGCTCGACCGGCAGCCCGTGGCGATGCAGTTCGACCGCCAGCCGGTCGCCGAAGGCGCCCTGCAATTGTTCAAGGAAACGCCGCGCCTCGTCCTCCTGCCCGTCGGCCAGCATGCGAAACAGCGGCCCGCGCGTCCCGCCGGTCAGCAGCATCAGCCCTTCGGAGCGCGCACACAGCAGCTCGGGCGACACCATGGGCTCGGCGGCATCCCCCTGCAGGAACCCTTGCGAGGACAGATATTGCAGGTTCGCAAGCCCGATCTCGTCCTGCGCCAGCAGGACCACCGGCTCGGCCGGCAGGCCGGGCTTGTCCGCCCGCGGCGGCAGGCCGACCTGGCAGCCGATGATCGGCTGCACCCCCTTGCCCGAGCAATATTGCGAGAATTCCAGCGCGCCGAACAGATTGCCGGTATCGGTGATGGCCACCGCCGGCATGCGCATCTCCTGCGCCAGTCCGGCCAGTTCGGCGACGCGAATCGCCCCCTGGCTGAGCGAGTAGGCGGAATGGACGCGAAGATGGACGAAATCGGCGTGCGACATGCCGCAAGCCTACCCCATCCTCTGCCCCGGCGGTATCACCCCCCGCCGGGAAAGCGTATCCCCCGGAACGCCTGCCCTGGCCCGCTTCCCCTGACCCGCTGGCCCGGCTGCTTCAGTGACGGGCCAGTTCCACCAGCCTGCCCTCGCGCAGCGTCACCACCCGGTCCATCCGCGCGGCCAGCGCGTCGTTGTGGGTGGCGATCAGCGCCGCGACGCCCTCGCCCCGCACCATGCGCAGCAATTCGTCGAACACGGTGTCCGCGGTATGGACGTCCAGATTTCCCGTCGGCTCGTCCGCCAGCAGGATGCCCGGCCGGTTCGCCAGCGCCCGGGCGATGGCCACGCGCTGCTTCTCGCCGCCCGACAGCCGCCCCGGCAGATGCTCCAGCCGATGCCCCAGCCCGAAGGCGCCCAGCAGCGAATCGGCCCGCGCCCGCGCGTCGGCGCGCGGCACGCCGGCGATCAGTTGCGGCAGGATCACGTTTTCCCGGGCGGTGAACTCCGCCAGCAGATGATGGAACTGATAGACGAATCCGATGCGCCGGCGGCGGATCGCCGTGCGCTCCAGGTCGCCCAGCCGCCCCGCATCCTGGCCGCCGACCACGACCTGCCCCCGGTCGGGCGACTCCAGCAGCCCGGCCAGGTGCAGCAATGTCGACTTGCCGGTCCCCGACGGCGCCACCAGGGCCACGATCTCGCCGGCGCGCAGGGCCAGGTCCACGCCCTGCAGCACGTCCAGCACCTCGTCCCCACTGCGAAAGGTCCGCCAGACGCCCGACAGCACCAGCGGCGTCACAGCCTCACTCATGACGCAGCGCCTCCACCGGATCGGTCCGCGCCGCGCGCCAGGACGGGTACAGCGTCGCCAGCAGCGACAGGCTCAGCGCCATGACGATCACCTCGACCACCTGCGACCAGATCAGCTTCTCCGGCAGGTGCTCCAGGTAATAGACCGTGGGATTGAACAGGTTCGTCCCAGTCAGCGACTGCAGGAACTGCCGGATCCGCTCGATGTTCAGGCAGAACACGATGCCCAGCACGGTGCCGATTACCGTCCCCGTCACCCCCACCGAGGCGCCGCACATCAGGAAGATGCGCATGATCGCCCCCCGGCTGGCCCCGATGGTGCGCAGCACGGCGATATCGGCCGTCTTGTCCTTCACCATCATGATCAGCGACGAAATCACGTTGAAGGCCGCCACCAGCACGATCAGGGTCAGGATCAGGAACATCACGTTCTGCTCCACCGTCACCGCGCCGAAGAACGCATTGTTGGTCTGCGTCCAGTCCAGCACGCGGATCCGGCTGTCGCCCACCGCGCGCTCGATCGCCGCGCGCACCGGCTGGACGTTGGTGGCGTCGCGGGTCATCACCTGGATCTGCGTCACCTGGTCGGGCATCTGGAAATAGACCTGCGCGGCCGGCAGCGGCAGAAAGACATACGAACTGTTATAATCGTTCATTCCGGCGTCGAAGATCGCCACCACGTGATACGCCCTGATCCGCGGCATGGTGCCGAACGGCGTGGCCGCTCCGTTGGGCGAAATCAGCGTCAGCCGCGACCCGACCGACAGGCCGGCCCGTTCGGCCAGGGTCACGCCGATGATGATCGCGTCATTGCCGTCGAACCCGTCCAGCGACCCCGCGACCAGCGAATCGCTGACCTCGTGCAGGTCGCGCAGGCCCGCGCGGGTCATGCCGCGCACCATCCCCCCCGTATTGTAGCTGCCGGCGCTCAGCAGCACCTGCCCCTCGATCAGCGGCGTGGCGGCCGTCACGCCCGGCACGTGCCGCACGGTGGCGGCCAGGTCGTCGTAATTCCCGATCGAGCGGCTGACGCTGAACAGGCTCATATCCCCGTTCAACCCCAGGATACGGCCCATCAGATCGGCCTTGAACCCGTTCATCACCGCCATGACGATGATCAGGGTCGCCACCCCCAGGGCAATCCCGACCAGCGAGAAGATGGCGATGACCGACACGAACCGCTCGCCCTTGCGGGCGCGCAGATAGCGCCCGGCCACCGCGCGCTCGAATGGACCGAACATGATCAGGCCCCGATCACCCGCGCCAGCGCCTCGTCCACCGGCAATTCGAACCGTTCGCCGTCGGCGCGGCGCTTCAGTTCCACCTTGCCGTCCTTGGCGCCGCGCGGGCCCACGATGATCTGCCAGGGATGGCCCATCAGGTCGGCATCGGCGAATTTCACCCCCGCGCGCTCGGCACGATCGTCATACAGGAACCGGTCCGGCGCCGCGCGGTACAATTGCTCGCACAGCGCGTCGCACCCCGCGTCCCCCGGTTTCAGGTTCAGGATCGCAGCACGGAACGGCGCCACGCTCTCCGGCCAGATGATGCCGTTATCGTCATGGCTGGCCTCGATGATCGCGGCGACCAGGCGCGACACGCCGATGCCGTACGACCCCATTTCCGGGTGCAGCGGCGCGCCGTCCGGCCCGCTGACCGCGATATCCATCGACCCGGTATATTTGCGGCCGAAATGAAAGATATGCCCCACCTCGATGCCGCGCCCCTCGCGCCGGCGCTCGGCGGGCACGCCGGCCCAGGCGGCCTCGTCATGCTTCTCGTCGGTGGCGGCATAGAAAGAGGTCATGCGGCTGAAGAACGCCGCCAGCGAATCGCGGTCGGCGATGTCCACCGGCTCGGACAGCCAGTCCTGCTCCTCGAACGCCCCGTCGAAGAACACGCCGCTTTCGCCGGTCGGCGCCAGGATCAGGAATTCATGGCTCAGCTCGCCGCCGATCGGGCCGGTATCGGCCACCATCGGGATCGCCTTTACCCCCAGGCGCTGGAAGGTGCGCAGATAGGCCAGCATCATCCGCCGATAGGTATCGACCGCCGAATCGTAATCGGCGTCGAAGCTGTAGGCATCCTTCATCAGGAATTCACGCCCGCGCATCACCCCGAATCGCGGCCGCACCTCGTCGCGGAACTTCCACTGGATATGGTACAGCACCTGCGGCAGTTCGCGGTACGACTTCACCACCTGGCCGAACAGGTCGGTGATCATTTCCTCATTGGTCGGCCCGTACAGCAATTCGCGCTCGTGCCTATCCTGGATGCGCAGCATCTCGGGACCATAGGCATCGTAGCGGTCCGACCGCCGCCACAATTCCGCCGGCTGGATGGTGGGCATCAGCAATTCCTGCGCGCCGATCGCATCCTGCTCCTCGCGCACGATCTGGCCGATATTGCGCAGCACGCGCAAGCCGGCCGGCAGCCACGCATAGATCCCGGCCGCCGTCTGGCGAATCAGCCCGGCCCGCAGCATCAGGCGGTGCGAGATGACCTGCGCCTCGGCAGGATTCTCCTTGAGAGTCGGCAGGAAGCCGCGGGACAGACGCATACCGATATCAACCTCGAAAAACCGGCCACCGGCCGGGCGGATCGTGGAAAGGTAAGACGAATACGCCAGAACCCGCCATTCCGCCACGGGCCGCGCACACGGGCGCGCAAACAGGCGCATAAAACGAACAACGAAGTGTGAAGCCCATCTCCGCGCCAACCCGTTCAACAAAGGCGTGAGGCAGGTGACAGGCCCGAACGGGGCTCCTACAGTCCCCGCTGTCTGATCCGGTCGTCACAGGCACCGGGTTTAGGGAAGGAAAAAACGTCCGGGAACGGCAGGAGGCGCCATGCACCTCCTGCCGTAATCCTTTCAGCCCCCCGCTTTCAGCTCCCCGACAGACACGCCGGCCTGTCAGATGCGCCGGCTTGCACCACGACCGCTCAGACGCGCAGCAGATGCACGTCCACCAGCGGCCGCTTCTGCAGCTTGCGCCCCAGCGCGCGGCGCAGCGCGGTCTTCGCCGCCTCGCGGAAGGTCGTATCGTCCTGGCGCAGCTCGTCGGGAATCTCGTCCAGCGCGTCGCCGAACTCCTCGGTCATGCGCACGGTCTCGGTGATCCTCGGGGTCCAGCAGGCCCGGCGCGCTCACCTTCGGATCGCCGATCAGATAGCCCTCGTCATCCACCGCGAAACTGCCGATGACCATGCCGTTGAACAGCATGCGCCGGCGCGCCGCCAGCACCCCGCCATTCATCGGCAACAGCCGTCCGCCATCCAGCACCAGCCGGCCGGTCTGCGCGGTATCGACCACTTCGACCACACCCGGGGACAGGTTCAGGATGTCGCCGTCTTCCAGCAGGATCGGCGACACGCCCTTCTCCCGCGCGATCGCGGCGTTGGCCGTCAGGTGGCGCCATTCGCCATGCACCGGCACGGCAAAGCGCGGCCGCACCAGGTCGAACAGGCGGCGCACGTCGCCGCCCGTCGCATGGCCCGACACATGCACCAGATGGTCGCGGTCGGTCAGCACCCGCACGCCCCGGCGGGTCAGGTTATCCTGCACCTGCATGACCGCCTGCTCGTTCCCCGGGATCATGCGGCTGCTGTAGATCACGGTATCCCCCTCGCCCAGCGAGATATTGGGATGCGTGTCGCCCGCGATACGCGACAGGGCCGAACGCGGCTCGCCCTGGCTGCCGGTGATGATCATCACCACCTCGTCGTCCGGCAGCGTGTGCGCCTCCTGCTCGGACAGGAAGGGCGGCACATCGGCCAGATAGCCGCATTCCCGCGCCGCCACGTCCAGGTTGCGCAGCGACCGTCCCACGATCACCACCGAACGGCCGGCGGCCTGCGCCGCCTTGGCGATGGTTTCCACCCGCGCCACGTTGCTGGCGAAGCAGGTCACCGCGACCCGCCCGCGCAACGACCCGATCAGATCGGTCATGCCGCGCCGCACATCGGATTCCGACGCCGACGGGCCCTCGGTCATCACGTTGGTGCTGTCGCAGACCAGGGCCAGCACGCCCTCGTTGCCTACCGCCTCCAGCGCCGCCACGTCGGTCGGCGGCCCGACCATCGGGTTGGGGTCGAACTTCCAGTCGCCGGTATGCACCACATTGCCGTGCGGGGTCCGCAGCACCAGCGCCTGCGCCTCGGGCACCGAATGGGTCACCGGGATGAAGCGCAGGTCGAACGGCCCGACCGTGAAGGCGCCGCCGGGGGCGATGGTGACGATCTTCACATGATGCTGCAGATGCGCCTCGCCCAGCTTGCGGCGCAGCACGGCGGCGGCGAACGGGGTGGCATAAACCGGGCAGTTCAGGCGCGGCCACAGATGAGCCACCGCCCCCAGATGGTCCTCATGCGCATGGGTGATCACCAGCCCGGCCAGATCCGTCTTGCGCTCGACGATAAAGGCCGGGTCCGGCATCAGGATCTCGGCCTCGGGCGTATCGTTGCCGCTGAAACCGATCCCGCAATCCACCGCCAGCCATGTGGTCCCCAGGCGATAGAGGTTGAAATTCATACCGATCTCGCCCGTTCCGCCCAGGGGCAGAAAGGCCAGACCATCCGTCACGTCCTGCATACTCGATCCTTCAGTCTTCCAGTCGCTCTCAACATCTGGGCCCTATGGCCCGAACCCGTCGCGGACATCGCCCATGTCCGCCTGACCATGCCGCCCCCAGGGAAACGCCTCCAGAAAGGCGCCCTCAGGGGCATGCCTCCGTCGGAGGCGATCCCACGTCCGGCCGGCGCCAGACCCGGTCGGAGCCGGACAATCCATGTCCGCTCGACGACCGGCCCGCCCCATGGCCGTCCAAAACCCTCGGACGCGCAGCGCGTCCCATTGCAACAACCGTCCGGCCGGCCGCCGGTTCAATCCCCGTCCGCCGCCCGACGCGCACCGTCCCGTGTCCCGCTTGTCCCCGGCGCCGCGGCGCTGGGCTCCAGCAGCAGGATCTCGCCGGTGGAAATCCGTCTCTGCCCGCCGGCACAGCGCAACAGAAGCATCCCCTGCGCGTCCAGGCCGTCGAACGAACCTTCTACCTGCCCGCTTTCCCCGCGTACCACAAGCCCGGTGCCCACCGGATGCGCGCGCGCCAGCCATGCCGCGCGCACCGGCTCAAAGCCTCCGTCGCCGCAGACCGCCATCCACGCATCCAGTTCGCGGCAGATCGCGCGCGCCACGTTCTCGGGCGCGGGGGGTGGGCCGAAATCGGCCACGCAGGCCAGTTCGCGCCCCGGCACGACCGGGGCGGCACGCAGATTGGCGCCGAAACCGATCACCATCCAGCGCCCCGACCGACCCTCGCCGCTTTCGATCAGGATGCCGGCCATCTTGCGCCCACCCAGCAGCAGGTCGTTCGGCCATTTCAGGCGCAGCAGCGCCGGATCGCGGATCCAGGGTGCGATGGCCCCATGAAATGCCAGCCCGGCGATAAAGGGCCACAACCCGACCGGCCACGCCGCAATGCCCTCCGGCCGCAACAGGACCGAAAAGGCCAGGTTGCCGCCCGGATCCTGCCATTCGCGTCCCCGGCTGCCGCGCCCCCGCGTCTGCCGCCTGGCCAGCACGGCCAGCCCCGCCGCCTCGCCCCGCGCGGCACGCGCCAGGCACAGATCCGACGTCGAATCCAATGAATCATGGATCTCCAGCCGCCACGCCGTCCCGCCGGACGGCGCGGGCGGCCGGGGCAAGCCGGCCGCCGTCACCTGAACAGGGCCAGGGCCGCCGCCTGCGCCGCACTCGAAACCGGTCCCCATACCAGCAGGAAGCAGACCGTCGCCACTCCCATCCCCACCGACAGGAAGGACAGCGACAGCGGCCGCCGGTCGAAGGACGGCGCGCCATCCTCGAAGAACATCACCTTGACCACGCGAACATAATAATAGGCCCCGATCACGCTGCTGACCACACCGGCCAACACCAGGACATGGAGATGGGCGTTCAGCGCGGCATAGAACACCATCATCTTGCCGAAAAATCCGGCCAGCGGCGGCAGCCCCGCCATGCTGAGCATGAAGATCGCCATGGCCATCGCCAGGCCCGGGTCCGTCCGGCCCAGGCCGGACAGGTCGGAAATCGCGGTCAGGCCGCGCCCCTTGCGCTGCATGGCGACGATCACGGCAAAGGCGCCGACATTCATCAGCAGGTAGGTGGCCAGATAGACCAGCGTTCCGCGCATCCCCTCGGGCGTGCCGGCGCACAGCCCCATCAGCGCATATCCCATATGGCCGATCGACGAATAGGCCATCAGCCGCTTGATGTCCTTCTGCGGAATCGCCGCGACCGCGCCGAACAGCATCGACAGGATCGCGATCGCCTCGACCAGCATCCGCCATTGCGGCGCCACATGGCCGAACGGCCCGGCCATCACCCGCAGCAGCAGCGCGAACGCCGCGAATTTCGGCGCGCCCGCCATGAACGCCGTCACCGAGGTCGGCGCCCCCTGATAGACGTCGGGCGTCCACATGTGGAACGGCACCGCCGACAATTTGAAGGTCAGGCCCGCCAGCATGAACACGATGCCGAACATCAGCCCCAGCGGCACCGCGCCCTCGGCGCCCAGCGCCTGCTGGATGGCGCCGTATTCCATGGTCCCGGCAAAGCCATAGACCAGCGCCGAGCCATAGAGCAGCAGGCCCGACGCCAGCGACCCCAGCACGAAATATTTCAGCCCGGCTTCGGCCCCCGCCACCTCGTCCCGCGCGAAGGCGCACAGGATGTAGATCGCCAGCGACGACAATTCCAGCCCGATGAACAGGGTCATCAGGTTGCCCGAGGACGCCATCATCATGGTGCCCAGGGTCGAGAACAGCAGCAGCACCGGAAATTCGAACCGCTCGACCTTCATCGCGCGCGCATGGCCCACCGTCAGCATGGTGGCCAGCGCCCCGCCCGCCAGGCTCAGGATCTTCATGAAGCGGGCGAAGTCGTCATTGACGAAGATATGGTTGTATCCCACCCCGTCCGGCGTGGTCAGGACCAGGAACCCCGTCACCACGAAGGACGCGATCGTCAGCATCGCGCAGGACAGGAAAGGCTGCGCCTTCGTCTGCACCACGCCGAAGACCAGGATCGCAAGGCCGCAGCACGCCAGGACGATTTCCGGCAGAGCAAGTGTCCAGTTCATCGCTTACACCCGTTTCCCGGAGATCAGTGGATAATCAGCAGGGTCGAGACCAGCACCACCAGCCCGATCAGCATCGTGAACGCGTAGATGGCGATCGACCCGGTCTGCGTGCGCACCGCCTGCGCCGCGGTGCCGGCGGTCACGCGCGCCAGCCCGGCGGGTATGGCCTCGATCACCCCTTCATCCGCGCCCTTCCACAACAGGCGCGCCAGCGCCTGATAGGGCCGGATGAAGATGCGGTCATATAATTCGTCGAAATACCATTTGTTCAGCAGGAACAGGTACAGCGGCCGCATGCCGCGCGCCAGGCCGGCCGGGATCGCCGGACGGGCCACATAGCACAGATAGGCCACGGCAATCCCCGCGATCCCCGCGATGCTGGGCACCAGCGCGATCAGTTCCGGCGTCTGCTCCAGGGTCGCGATCACCGTGTCGCCCGGCGCGTTCACGATCGCCCCGGCCCAGAAATCCGCCTGCCCGGCCCCGACATAATGCGGCGCCAGCAGCAGGCCGGCCAGCGCGGCCCCCAGCCCCAGCAGCACCAGCGGCAGCGTCATCGATAGCGGGCTTTCATGCGCGCCCTCGTAGAGATGCGCATCGCGCGGCGTACCGTGAAAGACCAGGAACAACAGCCGCCAGCTATACAGCGCCGTCAGGAAGGCCGTGATGCAGCCCAGCACCCAGCCATAGAAGCCCAGGCCGCTATGCGCCATCCAGGCCGCTTCCAGGATCGCGTCCTTCGACCAGTAGCCGGCGAAGGGGAAAATCCCCGCCAGCGCCAGGCTGCCCGCCCACATCGCGCCATAGGTCAGCGGAATCTTCTTCCACAGCCCGCCCATGCGGAACATGTCCTGCTCGTCATGCACGGCATGGATGACCGATCCCGCTCCCAGGAACAGCAGCGCCTTGAAGAAGGCATGCGTCGTCAGATGGAACATCGACGCCTGATAGGCCCCGACCCCGGCCGCCATGAACATATAGCCCAGTTGCGAGCAGGTCGAATAGGCGATGGTCCGCTTGATGTCCGGCTGCACCAGCCCGACGGTGGCGGCGAAGAAGCAGGTCGTCGCCCCGATGAACAGGATGAAATCCTTGGTATAGGGCGCGAATTCCACCAGCGGCGACATGCGCGCCATCAGGAACACCCCGGCGGTGACCATGGTCGCCGCATGGATCAGCGCGGAAACCGGCGTCGGGCCTTCCATCGCGTCCGGCAGCCAGGTGTGCAGGAACAATTGTGCCGACTTGCCCATGGCTCCGATGAACAGCAGCGTGCAGATCACCTCATAGACCCGATGGGTGCCGAACAGGTGATAGACGTCGTCGCCATGCGCCGGCACCAGGGCGAAGATATTGTCGTAGGTGACGGAACCGAATTCCACGAACAGCAGGGCCACCCCTACCAGGAAGAACAGGTCGGCCACGCGATTGACCACAAACGCCTTGATCGCCGCGTCGTTCGCGCTGGGCCGGTCGTACCAGTATCCGATCAGCAGATAGCTGGCCAACCCCACCCCTTCCCAGCCGAAGAACAGCTGGATCAGGTCGTTGGACGTCACCAGCATCAGCATGGCGAAGGTGAACAGCGACAGGTACGAGAAGAAGCGATAGGTCGGGACCTTCTCGTGCCCCATGTAGCCGGTGCTGTAGATATGCACCAAGGCCGACACGCAGCCGACCATCGCCACCATCGACAGCGACAGCGTATCCATCCGCAGCGTCCAGGCGGCATGGAAATTGCCCGCGCGGATCCAATCGGCCAGGGACACCACGGCGGGCGTGCCGCCGGCATGCAGCGCGGCGTACAGCGCGCCGATGCCGCAGCCCGCCGACACGACCATCAGCACGGTGGTCAGGGCCTGCGCGATCCTGTCGCCCGTCACCCGGCCGAACAGGCCCGCGACGGCCGAACCGAACAGCGGGGCAAGAACCGCGATCTCGAAAAGGTTGGATGCCGTTTCCATGATCCGCTCACCCCTTCATCATGCTGATGTCTTCGACCTCGATCGATCCGCGATTGCGGAAATAGACCGTTACGATCGCCAGCCCGATCGCCGATTCCGCCGCCGCGATGGTCAGGACGAACAGGGTGAAGACTTGCCCGGACAGATCGCCGAGCGCCGAGGAAAACGCGACGAAATTCAGGTTCGCCGACAGCAGGATCAACTCGATCGACATCAGGATGATGATGACGTTCTTGCGGTTCAGGAAAATCCCGAACACGCCCAGAACCAGCAGGACGGCACTGACCGCCAGATACGGCCCGATGCCGATGCTTCCCAAACCGCCGTTCACCGCGCCGCTCCTTCCTGGTCCGCAGCGCCTTCGGCCCGCGTCGCCGCCTCCGGCGCGATCTCGTCCGTCACGCCGTACGATCCGGGGACGGAGGCAATGAAATAGGACTCCTTCGGCCGCAGGAATCCCCCGTTGCCGATCACCCCTCCGCCCAGCGGCAGGGCCATCATCTCCAGCGATTCCGTCGCGGTGCGCGCATGCTGGCGCTCGATATTCTGCCGCCGCCCCATCGGCCGCTCGCGCAGGGTCAGCACGATCGCCCCGATCATCGCGACCAGCAGCACCAGCCCGCAGGCCTGGAACAGGAAGACATAGTGCGTGTAAAGCACGTCACCCAGCGCGGCCGTGTTGCTCCGCCCCGGCGCCGGCACCAGATGGCCGATCGCGCCGATCTGCGACGCGACCCGCCAATGGCCGAAGGCCAGCACCAGCTCCGCCAGCAGCACTCCGCCCACCGCGGCCCCGAACGGTGCATAACGCTGCAGCCCCTCGCGCATTTCGGTGAAGCGCACATCCAGCATCATGACGACGAACAGGAACAGCACCGCCACCGCGCCGACATAGACGATGACCAGGATCATCGCCAGAAACTCGGCCCCCGCGACCAGGAACAGCCCCGCGGCGTTGAAGAAGGCCAGGATCAGGAACAGCACCGAATGGACCGGGTTGCGGGCGCTGACCACCATCCCGGCCGACAGGACCAGCACCGTCGCAAATACATAGAAGACGATTTGGGTCATCATCCGTGACCTTCCTGCCGCATGGCTCTTTCCTCCTGCCGCCGCCGCGCGCCGCGCCGTCCCGCCGGGACCGGCACGATCGCCGGGCCGGACCTCTCAGCGATAAGGCGCATCGAGCTCCAGCCGCCGCGCCAGCACGCTTTCCCAGCGATCGCCGTTGGCCAGCAGCTTTTCCTTGTTGTACATCAGCTCTTCGCGCGTCTCGGTCGCGAATTCATAGTTCGGGCCTTCGACGATCGCATCGACGGGGCACGCTTCCTCGCACAGCCCGCAATAGATGCATTTCGTCATGTCGATGTCATAGCGCGTGGTGCGCCGCGACCCGTCCTCGCGCGGCTCGGCCTCGATCGTGATCGCCTCGGCGGGGCAGGTCGCCTCGCACAATTTGCAGGCGATGCACCGCTCCTCGCCGTTCGGATAGCGGCGCAGCGCATGCTCGCCGCGAAAGCGCGGCGACAGCGGCCCCTTTTCATAAGGGTAGTTGATCGTGGCCTTGGGCTTGAAGAACGCCTTCAAGGTCGCCCCCATGCCGGCCACCAGCTCGGCCAGCAGGAAGGAGCGGACAGTCCGGTCCAGATATCCCATCAGCTCGCTCCTCCCTGGGGCAGCAGCCCGGTCGCCATCAGGAAGCCTGCCGTCAGCACCATCCAGACCAGCGAGAACGGAAGGAACACCTTCCATCCCAGCCGCATCAACTGGTCATAGCGGTAGCGCGGAAACGTCGCGCGCACCCAGATGAAGACGAATAGGCAGAACAGGATTTTCGCGATCAGCCACAGCGGCCCCGGAATCCAGGTAAAGGGCGCGATCCCGACCGGCGGCAGCCAGCCGCCCAGGAACAGGATGCTGACCATTCCCGACATCAGGAACATGTTGGCATATTCGCCCAGGAAGAAGAGACCGAAGGCCAGCGCCGAATATTCGACGAAGAACCCGGCCACCAGCTCGCTCTCGCCTTCGGGCAGGTCGAACGGCGCGCGATTGGTTTCCGCCAGCGCCGAGATGAAGAAGACGATGAACATCGGAAACATCGGCAGGCAGAACCAGACATGCCGCTGCGCCAGCACGATGTCGTTCAAATTCAGGCTGCCGACCGCCAGCAGCACCGACACGATCACCAGCCCGATCGACACTTCGTACGACACCATCTGCGCGGCCGAGCGCAGCCCGCCCAGGAAGGCGTATTTGGAATTCGACGCCCACCCCGCGATCAGGATGCCGTAGACCCCCAGCGAGGAAATCGCCAGCAGGTACAGCACGGCCACATTGATGTTCGCGACCGCCCAGCCATTGTTGGTGGGAATGACCGCCCAGGCCACCATGGCCAGCGAAAAGGTCAGGAAGGGCGCGAACAGAAACAGAAACCGGTTGGCGCCCGCCGGTATGACCGTCTCCTTGGTGATCATCTTGATCGCGTCGGCAAAGGCCTGCAGCATGCCGAACGGACCGTTCACGTTCGGCCCCTTGCGCAGTTGCATCGCCGCCATCACCTTGCGCTCGGCCAGGGTCAGATACGCCACCCCCAGCAGCAGCGGCACCAGAACGGCCAGCGCCTCCAGTACGGTCAGGATCACCTGGCCGATCAGTGTGTGCAGAAAGAAATGCGCCACGTCGCCCTACTCCGCCGCCTCGATCCCGGGTTGGATCCCGGCATGGACATAGATCCGCGAACATTCGCCCATCGTCGGGCTGGCCCGACAGATCGGATTGGTCTGGTAATAATCGTCGAATATCGGGCGGAACGGCGCGCCCGATACGCCCCGCGCCTCGCCCGCCGGACCGCCCAGGCCCGTGACGTCCACCGCCTCGACACCGCCGATCACGCGGAAGACCGGATTGGCCAGCGCCATCCGCTCGCGCAGCGCCTCCAGCGTGTCATAGGGCAGAGTCTTGCCCACCACTTCGGAAAATGCCCGCAGAATCCGCCAATCTTCCCGCGCGTCGCCCGGCGGCATCACCGCGCGGAACGTGCGCTGCACGCGCCCCTCGGTATTCACGTACGTGCCGGATTTCTCGGCGAAACTCGCCCCCGGCAGAATCACGTCGGCCCGCGCCGCCGCCGCATCGCCATGATGGCCCTGATAGATCACGAAGGTCTCCGGCCCGATCCGCGCGGTATGGAACTCGTCCGCCCCCAGCAGCCACAGCACGTCGACCCCGCCGCTCATCATGCCCGCGGCGCTGCGCCCGCCCGGCCCGGGCACCAGGCCCAGATCCAGCCCCGCCACGCGGCCGGCCGCGTGATGCAGCACGTTGAACCCGTTCCACCCGGCGCCGACCGCGCCGACCTCCCGCGCCAGCGCCCAGCACGCCGCCTGGATCGCGCGCGCATCGTCGCGCACCAGCGCGCCGTGGCCCAGAATGATCATCGGCCGCTTCGCCGCCTTCAGCGTCCCGGCAAACGGATGGCTGCCATCCAGCAGGCCCGCCAGCACGGCGGGCCCGTCGCCCAGCACCTGCGCCTGATAGGTCGGATCGGCCGTCGGCACGCCGATCATGCCGATCGGAAATCCCCCGCGCCCGGCTGCCAGGAAGCGCTTGCGGATCCGCGCGTTCAGCACCGGCGCCTCCTGCCGCGGGATCGACCCCACGATCAGCAGCGCGTCCGCCTCCTCGATCCCGGCGATGGTGCTGCCGAACGTGTAATAGGCCCGGCTGGACAGATCGTACTCCGCCCCATCCTGCCGGCAATCGATATTCTTCGACCCCAGCGCCGTCAGCAGGTCCTTCAGCGCCATCATGCTTTCGGCGTCGCACAGATCGCCGGCAATGGCGCCGATCCGCTCGCCCGCCACGCCGTCCAGCCGGCGGCCGATGGCCACGAACGCGTCCTGCCAGGATACGGGCTGCAACTTGCCGTGCACCCGCACCCACGGCCGGTCCAGCCGGCGATGCTTCAGCCCGTCGACCGAAAACCGCCCCTTGTCCGCCAGCCATTCCTCGTTCACCGCGTCATTGACGCGCGGCACGATGCGCAGCACCGCGCTGCCGCGGACATGCAGGCCGATATTGGTGCCGACCGCGTCGGACACGTCGATGGAATCGGTGCGCTTCAACTCCCACGGCCGCGCCACGAAGGCATAGGGCTTGGACGTCAGCGCCCCCACCGGGCAGATATCGATCAGGTTGCCCGACAATTCCGATGTCAGCGCCTTCTCGACATAGTTGGTGATTTCCATGTTTTCGCCGCGCGACACGGCGCCCAGTTCCGGCACGCCGGCAATCTCGGTCGCGAAGCGCACGCAGCGCGTGCACTGGATGCAGCGCGTCATCACCGTCTTGACCAGCGGGCCGAGATATTTGTCCGTCACCGCCCGCTTGGCTTCCTGGTAGCGCGAATGATCCGCGCCATAGCCGAACGCCTGGTCCTGCAGGTCGCATTCGCCGCCCTGGTCGCAGATCGGACAATCCAGCGGATGGTTGATCAGCAGGAACTCCATCACCGCGCGCCGCGCCTTGCGCACGATGTCGGTGTCGGTCAGGATTTCCATCCCCTCCGCCACCGGAAACCCGCAGGACGCCACGGGCTTGGGCGCACGCACCACCTGCACCAGGCACATGCGGCAATTGCCCGCGACCGACAGCCGCTCATGAAAACAGAAACGCGGGATTTCCTTGCCCGCCGCCTCGCACGCCTGCAGCGCGCTGGACCCGTTGGGGACCTCGACCTGGATCCCGTCGACGGTAACCTTCACCATCGCCCCTACTCCGCCGCCACCGGAATGCGTGCCTGCGCCGGCACCTGCGTGATCCGCCCGCCATGGGCTGCCTTGTAGGCCCGGATCCGCTCCTCCATCACCGGGCGGAAATGGCGGATCAGACCCTGGATCGGCCACGCCGCCGCATCGCCCAGGGCGCAGATCGTGTGCCCCTCGACCTGGCGCGTCACCTGCTCCAGCATATCGATCTCGTCGATCTCGGCCCGCCCCTCGACCATGCGCTGCATCACCCGCATCATCCAGCCTGTGCCCTCGCGGCACGGCGTGCACTGGCCGCAGCTCTCATGCTTGAAGAATTGCGAAAACCGGGCGATGGCGCGGACGATGTCGGTCGATTTGTCCATGACGATCATGCAGGCCGTGCCCAGCCCCGACCGCTCGGCGCGCAGGCTGTCATAATCCATCAGCACGGTTTCGCAGACCGATGCCGGCAGCACCGGCACCGAACAGCCGCCCGGAATCACCGCCAGCAGATTGTCCCATCCGCCGCGCACCCCGCCGCCATGTTTCTCGATGATCTCCTTCAGCGGCACGCCCAATTCCTCTTCGAACACGCAGGGCGTATTCACATGGCCCGAAATGGCCATCAGTTTGGTGCCGGCGTTGTTCGGCCGGCCCAGCGAGGAAAACCACGTCGCCCCGCGCCGCAGGATCGTCGACGCCACGGCGATGCTCTCGACATTGTTCACCGTGGTCGGACAGCCATACAGGCCCATCGCCGCCGGGAATGGCGGCTTCATGCGCGGCTGGCCCTTCTTGCCCTCCAGGCTCTCCAGCAGCGCCGTCTCCTCGCCGCAGATATAGGCCCCGGCCCCGCGATGGATGTGGAAATCGAAATCCCAGCCCGATCCGGCCGCATTCCTGCCGATCAGCCCGGCCGCATAGGCCTCGTCGATCGCCATCTGCAGATGCCGCGCCTCGTTGTAGAACTCGCCGCGAATATAGATATAGGCCGTGTGCGCCCCCATCGCGAAGGACGCGATCAGCGCGCTTTCGATCAGCTTGTGCGGCTCATGGCGCAGGATCTCGCGATCCTTGCAGGTCCCGGGCTCGGACTCGTCGCCATTGATGACCAGGTAATGCGGCCGCCCGTCCGAAGCCTTGGGCATGAACGACCATTTCACGCCGGTCGGAAATCCCGCCCCGCCCCGCCCGCGCAGGCCCGACGCCTTCATCTCATTGACGATCGCATCGCGCCCGCGCGCCAGGATCTCGGCCGTATTGTCCCAGTCCCCGCGCTGGCGGGCGCCGGCCAGGCGCCAATCAAGCTGGCCGTACAGGTTGGTGAAGATCCGGTCCTTGTCCTGCAGCATCCCCGTCTCTCCCGCTCAGCCCAGATTCGCCGGATGGTCCGCCGCGCGGTCCGCGGGACTGTCCGTCAGCGTCTTGCGTCCACCCGCGGGCGCCGAGCCCATGCGGTCGATGCGCGGGCCCGGCGCGGGGCGCTCCCCACGCCGCAGCGCCTCGATCAGTTCGATCGTGCGCGGCCCGTCCAGATCTTCGTAATAATCGTCATCCACCTGCAGGATCGGCGCGTTGGCACACGCCCCCAGGCATTCGACCTCGGTCAGGGTGAACAGCCCGTCCGCGCTGGACTGGCCGAAGGCCGAAATGCCGGTCGCCTCCTTGCAGGCCGCGACCACCTCATCCGACCCGCGCAGCCAGCACGAGGTCGTGGTACAGACCTGCAGATGATGGCGCCCGATCGGCCGGGTATTGAACATCAGGTAGAAGGTCGCGACCTCATAGACGCGGATCGGCGCGACCTCCAGCCGGCGGGCGATCTCGTCCATCGCCGCGCGCGGCACCCAGGCGCTGCCGGTCTGCCGGCCCATCTGCTTCTGCGCGACATACAGCAGCGGCAGCGTGCCGCTGGCCTTCCGCTCGGCCGGATATTTCGCCAGGATCGCCGCGATCTGCGCCTCGCTCTCGGCATCGAAGGCGAAGCTGTCGGGCTGCGCGATCTGGTCAATGGGGGAATGAGCGGACATCTCTTTCACCTGTCAATCTCACCGAACACCAGGTCGAGCGATCCGATGATCGCCACCGCGTCCGCCAGCATGTGCCGGCGCGACATCTCGTCGATCGCCTGCAGATGGGCAAATCCGGTGGGCCGGATCTTGCATCGATAGGGCCGGTTGCTGCCGTCCGCGACCAGATAGACCCCGAATTCGCCCTTGGGACTCTCGACCGCGGTATAGGTCGCCCCCGGCGGCACGTGGTACCCTTCGGTGAACAGCTTGAAATGATGGATCAGCGCCTCCATCGACCGCTTCATCTCGCGGCGCGGCGGCGGCGTGATCTTGTGATCCTGGATCTTGACCGGGCCAGGTTTCATCTGCGCCAGGCACTGCTCGACGATGCGCACGCTCTCGCGCATCTCGGCCACCCGGACCAGATAGCGGTCATAGCAATCGCCCTGACGCGTGACCGGGATGTTGAATTCGACCTTGTCGTAATTGTCATAAGGCTGTGCGCGGCGCAGGTCCCACGGCACGCCCGACGCCCGCAGGCACGGCCCGCTGAACCCCCAGGCCAGCGCCTGCTCGGTGGTGAACACGCCGATCCCCACCGTGCGCTGCTTCCAGATCCGGTTATTGGTCAGCAGCGATTCCAGATCGTCGATCCAGGCGGGGAATTGCCGCGCCCATTCGGCGATCCGTTCCTCCAGCCCGGCCGGCAGGTCGCGCGCGACGCCGCCGGGGCGGAAATAATTGGCGTGGAACCGCGCGCCCGACGCGGCCTCATAGAACTCGATCAGCTTCTCGCGTTCCTCGTACCCCCACAGGGCCGGGGTCAGCGCGCCGCAATCCAGTCCGAACGATGTCAGGTTCAGGATATGGTTCAGGATGCGCGTCAGCTCGGCGAACATCACCCGAATCCATTTCGCGCGGTCCGGGATCTCGATCCCCAGCAGCTTCTCGGTCGCCAGCGCGAAAGCCTGCTCCTCGCACATCGGCGAGACGTAATCCAGCCGGTCGAAATAAGGCAGCGCCTTGGGATAGGTCTTGTATTCGATCAGCTTCTCGGTGCCGCGATGCAGCAGCCCGATATGCGGTATCGCGCGGGCGACGACCTCGCCCTCCATCTCCAGCACCAGACGCAGCACGCCATGGGCCGACGGATGCTGCGGGCCGAAATTCAGCGCGTGCGAATCGATTTCCACCGTCCGCGCGCCCGGCGCCGGCACGTCGCCGCCCGGCTGCAGGCTTTCCGGAATATCCTCGTGAAGGACAATGTCGCTCATCGGTCGCCTCCCTTCACCCCGGTCATCGCGGCAGCTTCAGCCCCTGGCGGGTCTCGTGCGCCTTCTCGTCGCCCGGCAGGGTCAGGATGCCCTCCCATGGCGATTCGAAATCGAAATTGCGAAAATCCTGGGTCAGCTTCACCGGCTCATAGACCACCTGGCGCCGGTCCTCGTCGTACCGCATCTCGACATAGCCGGTCAGCGGGAAGTCCTTGCGCAGCGGATGCCCCTCGAATCCGTAATCGGTCAGGATTCGCCGCAGATCCGGCTGGCCCGAAAACAGCACGCCGAACAAATCGTAGCATTCGCGTTCCCACCAGGTCGCCGACGGCCATAAATGATGGACCGACGGCACGGGGCTGGTCTCGTCGGTGGTGACGACCACCCGGATCCGGTGGTTGTGCGAAACCGACAGCAGGTTGTAGACGACCTCGAATCGCTCCGTCCGCTCGGGGTAATCGACCCCGCACAGATCCATCATCTGCTCGCAGGCATAGCGCGGATCGTCGCGCAGCATCTCCATCAGCCCGATCAGCCGCGCGCGGCTGGTCCGCACCACCAGTTCGCCCCCTTCGATCGCGGCGGAATGGATGCCCGGCACCGCGGTGGACAGCGTAAAGGCCAGCGCCCCCAGACTGCCGCGCGCCAAGGCGGCGGACGCGGCGGCGGCCGTCAGGTCACGTCCGATGTCAGCCACGGAGAATCGTCCCTGTCCTGCGGATTTTCTTCTGCAGCTGCAGAATGCCGTAGATCAGCGCCTCGGCCGTCGGCGGGCAGCCGGGGACATAGACATCCACCGGCACGATTCGGTCGCAGCCGCGCACCACGGAATAGGAATAATGGTAATACCCGCCGCCATTGGCGCACGACCCCATCGAGATCACCCAGCGCGGCTCGGCCATCTGGTCATAGACGCGGCGCAGCGCCGGGGCCATCTTGTTGGTCAGCGTACCGGCCACGATCATCACGTCCGACTGGCGCGGCGAGCCCCGGGGAATGATCCCCATCCGGTCCAGATCATAGCGCGGCATGTAGGCATGGATCATTTCCACCGCGCAGCAGGCCAGGCCGAAGGACATCGGCCACAGGCTGCCGGTGCGGCCCCAATTCACCAGCTTGTCCAGATTGGCGACGACGAAGCCCTTCTCGGTGATCTCGCCGGTAATGCCCTTGATCACGGCATCCTGCTCCGGCCCCGGCGGCAGCATGTCCCGGTTCCAGGCGATGGCGTCCTGCGCCTCGCCCGTCGCGTTGGCGGTGCTCATGCCCCTCTCTCCCTTCCCTCGCTCAATCCCAATCCAGCGCGCCCTTGCACCATTCATAGACAAACCCGACCGTCAGGACGCCCAGGAAGCCCATCATCGACAGAAAGCCGAACAGGCCGATCCGCGACAGGCTGACCGCCCAGGGAAAAAGAAAGGCGACCTCGAGATCGAAAATAATGAACAGGATCGAAACAAGGTAAAACCGCACGTCGAAGCGCCGCCGCGCATCGTCGAACGCCTCGAACCCGCATTCATAGGCCGAAACCTTCTCGGCATAGGGCTTCTGGTGACCGAACAGCAGGGAACTTCCCAGCATCGCCCCGGCAATCACGACCGCGATCACACCGAAGATCAGAATCGGAAAGTAATCCGCAAGAACGGACTGCATGAGGCTCTCCCGCGCTGATGGCACGCCGCTGCGGCGGCTTGACGAAGTCGGCCCCGAAGCCAGGCTCCATCGCTCGGAAGGTTAGACCCAAGAATCCGAAGCGACCAGTGCGCCAGCCCCCGTCGGGTTGGGCACATTCCCGTGATGACGGAAATATCGCCCACGGACGCACGTTCAGCGCCTTTTACTTGCGCTCCGCACCAATATTAAATTCGATTTTCTGGTGAATATTTTCCGGCGAATATTGCGCGGTGGAACGCCACCCTGCGCATCGCCGTCCGATGATCCGACATCGTTGCCGTGGCGCGAGTGACGGGGCTCGAACCCGCGACCTCCGGCGTGACAGGCCGGCGCTCTAACCAACTGAGCTACACCCGCGAAGGCGTGAGGGGGTGTTTAATCCTCCCCCCGGGACCCGTCAACCGACCGGACGGATCTTTCGGTCGAATTTTCCGGACGTCCGCCCGGATCCCCTCGGGGACGGAATGGTGGGCGATGACGGGATCGAACCGCCGACCCTCTCGGTGTAAACGAGACGCTCTACCGCTGAGCTAATCGCCCCAAAAGCGAGGTCCAAAGCGAGGTATTATACCCGAAAGCGGAACCTGCCCCGGTTCCGCAGAAACGGGGACCAGGGCAGGCCCGAACGGCCGCCCCAGCCCCGCAAACCGTCAGAGCCCGATCAGCTCACGGCTTCCTTCAGGTTCTTGCCCGGCTTGAAGCGCACCGAGGTGGACGCCGGAATGTCGATTTCCTCGCCCGTGCGGGGATTGCGGCCCTTGGCTGCCTTGCGCGTCGCGGTCACGAACGTGCCGAAACCCACCAGCCGGACTTCCTGCTTCTTGGACAGGGCCTTCTCGATGGCGCCAAACACGGCATCGACCACTTCGCCCGCCTTCGCCTTCGGCAGATCGGCGTCGTCGGCCACCGCGGCGACGAGTTCCTGCTTGTTAAGTGGCTTCTCCATTTTACGCCTTTCTTCTACTGCGCGCGCGCCGGGACCGATGTGATCGCCTGCACCGCATTGCGCCGCACTATGCAGCCGTTTTTGTCCGCGTCAACCAACCAGCCCCCCGGCAATGGCGGAAAACTCCGCCAAACCGGGGGGCTGGTGCGTTTTTGACACATTTAATGCGGCAGAGATGGGGCGGCGATTCCCGCAGTCTGATTCGACGACGCCACCGGTTCGGCCTCCTCGGACCATTCGATGGGTTCTGGACGCGTCACCAGGGCCTGGCCGATCACCTCGTCGACATGGGCCACCGGCAGGATTCGCAGCCCCTTCTTCACCGTGTCGGGGATGTCCACCAGGTCCTTCTCGTTATCCTTGGGGATGAACACCGTGCGGATACCGGCCCGATGGGCGGCCAGCAGCTTCTCCTTCAGCCCGCCGATGGCCAGCACGCGGCCGCGCAGCGTGATCTCGCCGGTCATCGCCACGTCGCGCCGTACCGGAATGCCCGTCAGCACGCTGACCAGCGACGTGGCCATGGCGATACCGGCCGACGGCCCGTCCTTCGGCGTCGCCCCCTCGGGCACGTGGACATGCAGGTCACGCTTTTCGAACAAGGTCGGCTTGATGCCGAAATTCACCGCCCGGCTCCGGACATAGGACAGGGCCGCGGCCACGCTTTCCTGCATCACGTCGCCCAGCTTGCCGGTCTGCCGAATCGCGCCCTTGCCCGGCACCATCACGCTTTCGATGGTCAGGATCTCGCCGCCCACCTCGGTCCAGGCCAGGCCGGTCACCACGCCGACCATGTCCTCGGCCTCGGTCTCGCCATAGCGGAAGCGCTTCACGCCTGCATATTTTTCCAGGTTCTTGCGGGTGATCGCCACCTTCTTGGCCTTGCCCGTCACGATTTCCCGGACCGCCTTGCGCGCCAGGGTTGCAATCTCGCGCTCCAGGTTGCGCACCCCCGCCTCGCGGGTATAGCTGCGCACCAGCTCGCGCAATGCATCGTCGCTGACCGACCATTCATCGGGGCGCAGGCTGTGCGCCTCGCCCTGCTTGGCCAGCAGATGGCGCTTGGCGATCTCGACCTTTTCATCCTCGGTATAGCCGGACAGGCGGATCACCTCCATGCGGTCCAGCAGCGGCTGGGGCATGTTCAGGCTGTTGGCCGTGGTCACGAACATCACGTCCGACAGGTCGTAATCGACCTCCAGGTAATGATCCGCAAAGCTGCCGTTCTGCTCGGGGTCCAGCACCTCCAGCAGCGCCGAGGACGGATCCCCCCGCCAGTCGGCGCCCAGCTTGTCGATCTCATCCAGCAGGAAGAGCGGATTCGACGTCTTGGCCTTCTTCATCCCCTGGATGATCTTGCCGGGCATCGACCCGATATAGGTGCGGCGATGGCCGCGAATCTCGGCCTCGTCGCGCACGCCGCCCAGCGACATGCGCACATATTGCCGCCCCGTCGCCTTGGCGATCGACCGCGCCAGCGAGGTCTTGCCCACGCCCGGCGGCCCCACCAGGCACAGGATCGGCCCCTTGATCTTCTGCGCGCGGCTCTGCACCGCCAGATATTCCAGGATCCGCTCCTTGACCTTGTCCAGGCCGTAATGATCGGCATCCAGGACCGTCTCGGCCGCATCCATGTCGCGTCGGATCTTCGAACGCTTCTTCCACGGAATGCTCAGGATCCAGTCCAGATAGTTCCGCACCACCGTCGATTCGGCGGACATCGGACTCATGGTCCGCAGCTTCTTCAGCTCGGCCAGCGCCTTGTCGCGCGCCTCCTTGGGCAGGCGCGTCTTGGCGATGCGCTCCTCCAGCTCGGACGTCTCGTCCTTGCCTTCCTCGCCCTCGCCCAGTTCCTTCTGGATCGCCTTCAACTGCTCGTTCAGGTAGTATTCGCGCTGCGTCTTCTCCATCTGCCGCTTGACGCGGTTGCGGATGCGCTTCTCCACCTGCAGGACGCCGATCTCGGCCTCCATATGCGCGAAGACACGTTCCAGGCGCGCATTGACCCCCGGAATTTCCAGGATTTCCTGCTTCTCGGCGATCTTCAGGTTCAAATGGCTGGCGATCGTGTCGGCCAGCTTCGACAGATCCTCGATCTGGTTCAGCGAGACCAGGACCTCGGGCGCGATCTTCTTGTTCAGCTTGATATATTGCTCGAACTGCGACACCACCGTGCGGCCCAGCGCCTCGCCCTCGCTGCCGCTGGCGGCCTCTTCGGTCACCGGCGCGATCTCGGCCTCGAAATATCCCTCGACCTCGTGCAGCGCGGTGATGCGCGCCCGCCGGCTGCCCTCGACCAGCACCTTCACCGTGCCGTCGGGCAGCTTCAGCAACTGCAGAATCGTGGAAACCGTGCCGTAGCGATAGATGTCGTCGGCCGCCGGATCATCCTGCGACGCGTTCTTCTGCGCCACCAGCAGGATCTGCTTGTCGTGCTTGGTCACCGCTTCCAGCGCGCGCACCGATTTCTCGCGGCCGACGAACAGCGGCACGATCATGTGCGGAAACACCACGATGTCACGCAGCGGCAGCACCGCCATCATGTCGGGACCGCCTGAAACATTCTGCACATTATCGTTCGATTCGGCCGGAGCCGCGCCGGAAACGCGCTTTTCCGCGCCGGAAGGGCCGCGGTCTTGCCGCTCGGAATCGGACATGTCGTATGACCTCCTGAAGGACGATCCCGGGCGGGCACCCATACAAGGCCTGCGCCGCCCGGCGTGCTCGCAGCCGCGAACACTCGAACTATCATGTCGTCATTCAGGACCGCCGCGGCAAGGTCCCCGAATGACGGGGAAAAACGGCACGCCAGTCCCGGGCGGCACAAGGCCCGGCATGCCAGGAAAAAGGCCCGGGGCACGCCCGACAGGGCGCCCCCGGCCGGGTTTCAGGCGGATTGCTCGGCCGGCTTCTCCTTGCCGTAGACATAGACCGGACTGGTCTTGCTCTCGGCGACATCCTTGTTGATCACCACCTCGTCCACATTCTCCAGTCCCGGCAGGTCGAACATGGTGGACAGCAGGATGCTCTCCATGATCGCCCGCAGGCCGCGCGCGCCGGTGCGCCGCGCGATCGCCCGCTGCGCCACCTGCTTCAGCGCATCCTCGGTAAAGGTCAGCTTCACCCCCTCCATCTGGAACAGGCGCGCATATTGCTTCACCAGCGCGTTCTTGGGCTTGGTCAGGATCTCGATCAGCGCCGCCTCGTCCAGGTCCTCCAGCGTCGCGACCACCGGCAGACGGCCGATGAATTCGGGGATCAGGCCGAATTTCAGCAGGTCCTCGGGCTCGACGTCACGCAGGATCGCCCCCGTGCGCCGCTCGTCGGGCGACTGCACGTCGGCCCCGAACCCGATGCCCGACCCCTTGCCGCGCGCGCTGATGATCTTGTCCAGCCCGGCAAAGGCGCCGCCGCAGATGAACAGCATGTTGGTGGTGTCCACCTGCAGGAATTCCTGCTGCGGATGCTTGCGCCCGCCCTGCGGCGGAACCGAGGCCACCGTGCCTTCCATGATCTTCAGCAGGGCCTGCTGCACACCCTCGCCGCTGACGTCGCGGGTGATCGACGGATTGTCCGACTTGCGCGAGATCTTGTCGATCTCGTCGATATAGACGATGCCGCGCTGCGCCCGCTCGACGTTGTAGTCGGCGGCCTGCAGCAGCTTCAGGATGATGTTCTCGACATCCTCGCCGACATAGCCCGCCTCGGTCAGCGTGGTCGCGTCCGCCATCGTGAACGGCACGTCCAGGATGCGCGCCAGCGTCTGCGCCAGCAGCGTCTTGCCCGACCCGGTCGGCCCGACCAGCAGGATGTTCGACTTCGCGATCTCGACGTCGTTGTTCTTCTGGCTGTGGGCCAGGCGCTTGTAATGGTTGTGGACCGCGACCGACAGCACCTTCTTGGCATGGAACTGGCCGATCACGTAATCGTCCAGGACCTTGCAGATCTCCTTGGGCGTCGGCACGCCGTCGCGCGACTTCACCAGATGCGTCTTGTGCTCCTCGCGGATGATATCCATGCACAGCTCGACGCACTCGTCGCAGATGAAGACAGTCGGACCAGCGATCAGCTTCCGGACCTCATGCTGCGACTTGCCGCAGAACGAGCAATATAGCGTGTTCTTCGAATCGCTGGACTTGTTGTTCATAACCGCTCCTACGCCCGGGCAGCCGAAACGCCGTGGCGTCCGGACCGGGACCGAAAATCCTGACTCGGGTCAGGGTTTCCTTCAACCCTGCCCAAGCCGACGGACGCCGCAAAGCAAAAAATCGCGCCCACCCTCCTCAACTCTTGGCTGGCGCCGGTGCCGCGTGGTTGCGCACCACCTCGTCCACGATGCCGAACGCCAGCGCCTCCTCGGCCGACATGTAGCTGTCGCGCTCCAGCTTGCGTTCGATCTCTTCCAGCGACTGGCCGGTATGCTGCTCGTAGATTTCGTTCAGGCGCTGGCGAATCGTCAGGATCTCGCGCGCCTGGATCTCGATGTCGCTGGCCTGTCCCTGCGCGCCGCCCGACGGCTGGTGCACCATGACACGCGCATTCGGCAGGGCGAAACGCCGCCCTTTCTCGCCGCCGGCCAGCAGCAGCGACCCCATCGATGCCGCCTGGCCGATGCACACCGTGCTGACCGGGCTGCGGATATATTGCATCGTGTCATAGATCGCCAGGCCGGCCGACACCACGCCGCCGGGGCTGTTGATGTAGAACGAGATTTCCTTGGTCGGGTTCACGCTCTCCAGATAGAGAAGCTGCGCCGACACCAGCGAGGCAACCTGGTCATAGACCGGCCCGGTCAGGAAGATGATCCGTTCCTGCAACAGGCGGGAATAGATGTCGAAGGCCCGCTCCCCGCGCGAGGTCTGCTCGACCACCATGGGCACTAGGGCGTTGCTGAAGATCTCCACGGGATCCCGATCCCTCATAGTCTCATTCCCGTTCCTGAAAACGCGAAGACCCGACACATCGTCCCGCGGGCACGCGCGCCGGGGCACGCGCGCCGGCCGGAACCGACGGCCGGGTCATTCCCCGGTTATGCTGATCAAGATAGAGATAAACCGCGCGGATACCACCCCACCCCCGTCATTTCACGGCGATTAGAGCCCACGCCGATGCACCGCCGGCCCTGCGCCGGGCCGATCCGCGCGCCAAAACAACGGCCTGCGCGGCCCCGCCGCAACCCGGGCGCCCAGGATCCCGCGGAACAACGCCAAGCCCCCGGCGCAGCAAACCGCACCGGGGGCTTGGCCCCAGGATCGAGACCCGGGATCGAGAACCCAGAATCGGGGAATCGCAGAATCGACCGGCTTACAGGTCGGCGGGCGGGATCTCGGCCAGTTCCTCGGGGGTGACGTCCTTTTCCTCGACCTTGGCCAGCTCGATCACGTAATCGACAACCTTGTTCTCGAAGATCGGGCCGCGCAGGCTCTCCGTCGCCTGCGGATTCTTGCGGAAGAACTCGAACACCGCCTGCTCCTGGCCGGGATAGCGCATGGCCTCGGCACGGATGGCCTGCATCATCTCGTCCTGGGTGACCGTGATCGCGTTCAGCCGGCCGATCTCGGCCAGCAGCAGGCCCAGCTTCACCCGGCGCTCGGCGATCTTGCGGTAATCGGACCGCAGGGTCTCCTCGTCCTTCTCCTTGTCTTCCTCATCCAGCTCGCCGGCCTTGCGATCCGCCTCGACCCGCTGCCAGATCTGGGCGAACTCGGCCTCGACCATGCCCTGCGGCGCCTCGAAGTCGGTCTTCCCGGCCAGGGCGTCCAGCAGGTCGCGCTTGATGCGCAGGCGCGACAGTTGCGCGTATTCCTGCTCGACCTGCCTGGTGATGGCCTCGCGGACCTGCTCCAGCCCCTCGAAGCCGATCTTCTTGGCCATCTCGTCGTCGATCGCGACATCCACCGGGCGCTTCAGACCTTTCGCCTTGATGTCGAAGGTCGCGTCCTTGCCCGCCAGCTCGGCCGCCGAATAATCGGCGGGGAACGTCACGGCGATGGTCTTTTCCTCACCCGGCGTCATGCCTTCGATCTGCTCGGCGAAACCGGGAATGAAGCCCGCGCCGCCGATCTCGACATTCACGTCCTCGGCGGTACCGCCCTCGAACGCCTCGCCATCGACCTTGCCGACGAAATCCACGACCACGACGTCGCCCTGGGCGGCCGGACGCACTTCGTCGATCGTCTCGAAGCTGCGCTGGCGGCCGGCAATGTCCTTCAGCGCCTTGTCGATCGTCTCGGCGTCCGGAGTGGCCTTCAGGCGCGTCAGCGCCAAATCCGACAGGTCCGGCTGCGCGATCTCGGGCAGCAGTTCCATCTCGACCTTGAATTCCAGGTCGGCGGCCCCCGGCTCGGCGCCCGACACCAGGTCGACGCGCGGCTGCATCGCCGGGCGCAGGCCACGCTCCTCCAGCAGCGCGCGCGTGGCGTCGCCGACCGCCTGCTCCAGCACCTCACCCTGCACGGCGGTGCCATAGCGCTGCTTGACGATGCTCAGCGGCACCTTGCCCGGGCGGAAGCCCGGCAGGTTCATGGACTGCCCCAGTTCCTTCAGGCGGGCGGCCCGCTTGCTCTCCAGTTCACCGGCGGGCACCGTGACGGTGAAGCCGCGCTTCAGGCCTTCGGAAAGCGTTTCAGTAACCTGCATCTGCCAGGCCATCCTCTCGGTCAGAACTTTCAAAGAACGCGCCTGGCCGCTCGGGCCGGCGGCGTCCGCACGCAAAACGCGATTGACCGGGCTGGTACGGGCGGAGGGACTTGAACCCCCACGACTTGCGCCACCAGAACCTAAATCTGGCGTGTCTGCCAATTCCACCACGCCCGCTACGGCGCCCGGGCCTCAAGCGGGCGGCTTTAGCGCACGATGCCCGATCCGGCAAGCCGACAATGGCGCGATTCCGCGCCCCGCCCCGTTCGTCAGCCCGCCGTTCCGCCCAACATGCAGGCCCGCGCCCGCGCCGCGCCCAGATGGCGGTCGAACTGTTCGGCCACCGGCCAGTCCCCGGCACGCATCCCCGCCTCGCCATGGATCCATACCCCGGCACAGGCCGCCTCCCATGGCGCCATCCCGGCGGCCAGCAGCGCCGCGATCACCCCGGTCAGCGTGTCGCCCGACCCGGCCGTCGCCAGCGCCGCCGTCGCATGCGCGTTGATCGCCGCCCGCCCGTCGGGCGCCGCGATCACCGTGTCGGGCCCTTTCAGCACCACCACCGCGCCGCATCGCGCGGCGGCGGCCCGCGCGGCCGCCAGCCGGTCATCCCCCGGCGCGCCGAACACGCGGGCGAATTCCCCCGCATGCGGGGTGATCACCGCCGCCCCGCGCAGCCGCTCGGGCCGGCCGGCCGCCAGCAGAAACGCCCCCGCATCGGCCAGGACGGTCCGCCCGGCCCGCAACAGGCGCGGCAACACCTCGCCGACCTCCGGCTCGGTCAGGCCGGGTCCGCAGATCCACACGCGGCGGCGCCCGTCCTGCAACAGCGCGTCCAGCGTCCCGTCATCGACCACCAGCCCCGGCTCGCCCATCCGGTACAGCGCCGCCGCCTCGCCCGCCGCCAGCCGCACCAGCCCGGCCCCCGCCGCCCGCGCCGCCGCGGCGGCCAGCCGCGCCGCCCCGGGCATCGTCCCGCCGCCGCAGATGCTGACGACGCCGCGCGCATATTTATGGCTGTCCATCTCCGCGTCCGGCACCCGCCACAGGCCGGGCGCGTTGCGCCAGGTCCGGACCGAAACCGCCGCCAGCGCGGCCGCGGGCATGCCGATATCCGCCACCTCCAGCCGCCCCGCCATCGCACGCCCCGGCAGCAGCAGATGCCCCGGCTTGGCCCGCACGAAGGTCACGGTCATTTCGGCGCGCGGGGCATAGCCCCGCACCGCGCCGGTCGCGCCATCGATGCCGCTGGGCACGTCCACCGCCACCACCCGCCGCGCCGCCGCCAGCACCGCCGCCGCCTCGGGGTCGACATCGCGGCTCAGCCCCGCGCCGAACACCGCGTCGATCACCAGTTCGGCCCGTGCCGCCTCGGCCGCCGCGAAGGGCACGCGCGGCCCCGTCCATTGCGCCGCGGCCCGGTCGGCATCTCCGCCCGGCCGCGGCGGGGCCAGGGCCGCCACCGCCACCGGCCAGCCCGCCTGCGCCAGCCGGCGCGCGGCGACATAGCCGTCCCCGCCATTATTGCCCGGACCGCACAGCACCAACACCCGGCACGGAGCCACATGGCGGCGCACCGCCCGTGCCACCGCCCGCCCGGCATTTTCCATCAGGTCGTAGACCGGCACCGTGCGGCTGCCTTCCCGGTCGATCCGCCCCATCTGCTCGGGATCAGGCAGGATCAGGTCCGCGATCAGAGACATGTGCACCGTTCCATCGGACACTCCCCAGCCCGCCTCCTCCCCAGATCCAGCCTTGAACCCCGCCCTGGACCCAACCATGGGGAACCCGCGAGCAACGGCCTTGCGCCGCGTTGCGGAATTGGCGATCACACATAGCATCGCCGCGTCCGCCCCGTCACGCGGGCCGCCCTCCATTTGCCAGCGGAGCAGATATGACCTCCTCCATCCTCTGGAGCCTCGTGCTCGCGATCCATATCCTGGGCATGACCGCCTGGGTCGGCGGCATGGTCCATGCCGTATTCGTCCTGCGGCCCAGCCTGGGCCTGCTGGACGCGACCCAGCGCGCCTCGGTCCATCTGCAGACCCTGACCCGCTTCTTCCGCATGGTATGGCACCTCATGCCGACGGTGCTGGTCTCCGGCTGGCTGCTGGTCCTGCACGAGGGCGGATTCGCCGCCGTCCCGTGGCAGGTCAACGCCATGCAACTGCTGGGCCTGGCGATGGCGGCCCTGTTCGCCCGCATCTATTTCGGCCCGTTCCAGAAGGCCCGCCGCGCCATCCGGCCGCAACCGGCCATCTTCGACAGCATCCGCGCGCTGGTGCTGGCCAATACCGGGCTCGGCGTGCTCACCATCCTCGCCGCCGCCATGGCGCGCGGCCTCTGACCGGACCCGACCCCGGGGTCACCCCACACCATGCGGGCACTATAGCTGCGGCAGCGGCGGCGCCCCCATGGTGGTGATCCGGCCGGCGCTCAGGATCGCCGCCGTGTTGATCAGCGACAGGTGCGAAAAGGCCTGCGGGAAATTTCCCACCTGCCGCCCGCTCCGGGCGTCATATTCCTCGGCCAGCAGGCCCAGGTCGCTGCGCAGCGCCAGCAGCCGGTTGAACAGGGCGTGCGCCTCTTCCAGCCGCCCCTGCGCGACATAGGCGTTCACCAGCCAGAAGGAACAGGCGATGAACGCCCCCTCGCCCCCCGCGACCCCCTCGACGGCATGATCGGGGATATAGCGGCGGACGAATCCGTGCTCGTCCAGCAATTCGCGCTCGACCGCCGCGATCGTCCCGGCCACGCGCGGATCCTCCGCCGGCAGAAATCCCACCACCGGGATCAGCAGCAGCCCGGCATCCAGCCCCTTGCCGCCGAAATACTGCACGAAGCTGTTCTTGTCCGCGTTGAACCCGTCCCGGCAGACCGCGTCATGGATATCCTGCCGCAGGGCCTTCCATTCCTCCAGCGGCGCTTCCAGCCCGTATTTCTCGGCATCGCGAATGGCCCGGTCGAACGCCAGCCAGCATGAGATCTTCGAGACGGTGAAATGGCGCCGTCCGCCCCGCACCTCCCACATGCCCTCGTCGGGCTCCTTCCAGATGCTCGCCAGATGCTCCAGCAGCCCGACCTGCAGGCGCCAGCCATCCGTGATCGCGCACAGCCGCGTCTGGCGCGCGACATGCAGCGCCGAGATCGCCTCGCCATACACGTCCAACTGCAATTGTCCGGCCGCCGCGTTGCCGATCCGCACCGGCACCGACTTGGCATAGCCGGGCAGCCACCCGGCCTCCCACTCGTTCAGCAGGCGCTCGCCGCCGATCCCGTACATGATCTGCACCTGGTCGGGGCTGCCCGCCACCGCCGCCTGCAGCCAGTTGCGCCACTGCATCGCCTCTTCGTAATAGCCGCCCGCCATGATCGCGATCAGCGTCAGCGACGCATCGCGCAGCCAGCAATAGCGGTAATCCCAGTTGCGCTCGCCGCCCAGCTCCTCGGGCAGCGAGGTCGTGGCCGCGGCGACGATCCCCCCCGTGGGCTGATAGATCAGCGCCTTCAGGGTCAGCAGCGACCGCCGCACCGCCGGCGCATGCACGCCCTTGTACGTGCAGCGCGCGATCCAGTCCGACCAGAACTGCTCGGTCCGGCGCAGCGCGGCCAGCGCGTCGATCGGGTCCGGCACCGGCCCGTGCGATTCCAGATGCGTCATCACGAACGGCACCTGGTCGCCCTCCGACACGATGAAGCGCGACACGGTATGGCGCCCCTCGCCATGCAGCGCGACCGGGCAGCGCAGCACGCAGCGCGACGGGCCGGCGATGGCGGTAATGCCCATATTGTCCGGCAGGCGCGTCACCCAGGGCACCGACAGGCCATAGTCGAACCGCAGCACCAGCCAGTTCAGCACCGGCACCGCGCCGCGCCGCCCCTCGACGATCCGGATCAGCGTCGGGGTCTCGGTCCCGATCGCCATGAAATCCAGGATGGCCACCACCCCGCCATGGGTCTCGAACACCGTCTCCAGCACCATGCCCTGCTGGCGATAGGTCCGCGTCACCGTGATCAGCGCGCCGCCGCGCTCCTCGTCCGGGGCCAGCAGCCAATGCCCGTTCTCGCCATTGCCCAGCAGGGCGGCGAAACAGGCCGGGCTGTCGAAACGCGGCCAGCATAGCCAGTCGATCGAACCGTTCCGTCCTATCAGGGCGCAGCTTCGCCCATCGCCGATCAGTCCATAATCTTCGATTTTCTGCGGTTCGACGTTAACCACGACACCTCCCAGAGACCCGATGCCACGGGCCCGCGCGATGCCGAAGGCACGAACCCGTTTATGCAACGCGCCACGCTTGATTTTCGTTCCATTTGCCGATACGGACGAACACGCGGAATCGGGGGATTCGCCTTCATTTTCGCAAGGCCCTGCTTCGTCGCAGGAAATCAGGCCACCATGCCTGCCGAACCGCATCGTGGCGGAACGAACGGGACCACACCACTGACACGTTCGAGAGAATTTTGAGCGCCAAGACGAACGCCTCCCCATCGGCCGCGCATGACGCCGAACGCCATCCCGCATCCTATGCTCCGTCCGATTCGGGCACGGAGTCGCATGCCGACGGGCAGCCCCCGGCCGACGGGCCGGACGCCGGAACCGGCGCGGACTCCCCGGCCGAGGCGCAGGCCGAACCCGAGCGTCCGCTCTTCTCCGACCTCGGCCTGGCAGCGCCGATCCTGCGCGCGATCGACGAGATGGGCTACCGCCATCCCACGCCGATCCAGGCCCAGGCCATCCCGTATGTCCTGATGGGCCGCGACGTGCTGGGCGTGGCGCAGACCGGCACCGGCAAGACCGCCTCCTTCACCCTGCCGATGCTGGAAATCCTCTCCGGCTCGCGCGCCCGGGCCCGCATGCCGCGCTCCCTGATCCTGGAGCCGACACGCGAACTGGCGCTGCAGGTCGCCGAGAATTTCGTCAATTACGGCAAATACCTCAAGCTGAACCACGCCCTGCTGATCGGCGGCGAGAGCATGGCCGAGCAGAAGGACGTGCTCAATCGCGGCGTCGACGTGCTGATCGCGACCCCGGGGCGGCTGATCGACCTGTTCGAACGCGGCGGCCTGCTGCTGAACCAGACCAAGCTGCTGGTGATCGACGAAGCCGACCGCATGCTCGACATGGGCTTCATCCCGGATATCGAGAAGATCGTCGGCATGCTCTCGCCCCTGCGGCAGACCCTGTTCTTCTCGGCCACCATGGCGCCCGAAATCCGGCGCCTGGCGGACATGTTCCTGCAGAACCCGAAAGAGATCACCGTCAGCCGGCCGTCCTCGGTCGCCACGACGATCGAGGCCGGGCTGGTGATCGTCGACGAAACCGAGAAGCGTCGCGCCCTGCGCCATATGCTGCGTGACGAGGCGGTGCAGAACGCCATCGTGTTCTGCAACCGCAAGCGCGATGTCGACATCTTGTGCAAATCGCTGGTCAAGCATGATTTCGCCGCCGGCGCCCTGCATGGCGACCTGCCGCAATCGGTGCGATTCGCCACGCTGGAACGCTTCAAGGCGGGCGATCTCAAGATCCTGGTCTGCTCCGACGTCGCCGCGCGCGGCATCGATATCGGCGGCCTGTCCCACGTCTTCAATTTCGACCTGCCCTTCCATGCCGAGGACTATGTCCACCGCATCGGACGCACCGGCCGCGCCGGACGCACCGGCCACGCCTACAGCCTGGCCACGCCGTTCGACCGCACCCTGGCCGGGGCGATCGAGGCCCTGATCGGCCACCCGATCCCACGCCTGGCCGTCGAGGGTATCGAACAGTTGGAATGGTCCGAGGAAGACCGGCCCCGCGGCGGCCGGCGCGGCAAGGACGGCGGCAAGGACAAGGCCAGGGGCAAAGGACGCGGCGGCAAGCCCGAATCCCGTCCGCGCGACGAGGCGCCGGCGCCGACGCCGCCGGCGGCCAGGGCCGAACCCGCCGAGGCCAAGCCCGTGCCGCAGCGCCCCGAACCCCGCAAGCCGGACACGGGCCGCCCCCGCGACCGCGACGCCGAGCGCGTGCCGGACGAGATCATCCAGAACGGCGCGCTGGGCTTCGGCGACGACGTCCCGGCCTTCATGCTGCTGCCCCGGCGCAGTTTCTCCGTCGCCCCGTCCCCCGACGCGGCGGACCTGCCTGACGGCGCGATCTGACGGCCCGGGCGGACAGGCGCGCCGGCGGCGATCCGCCGCGCGCTTCTCCGCTCAGGTGCTTGTCCGCTCAGGCGATGACGCCATGACGATCGAGACCGACATCACCCAACTCGGGGCCGACGGCGACGGCATCGCCCACGCCCCTGATGGCGGCCGCCTGTTCATCCCCGGCGCCTTGCCGGGCGAACGGGTGCTGGCCGACATGCAGGACCCGCGCGCGGCCCGGCTGGTCCGGGTGCTGCGCCCCAGCCCGGACCGGGTCGATCCGCCCTGTCCGCTCTTCGGCCTGTGCGGCGGCTGCGCGCTCCAGCATTTCGCACGTCCCGCCACCCTGGCATGGAAAGAGGCTCTGGTGCGGCACGCGCTGGAACGCGCCGGCTTCGCCGCCCCGCCCGCGCCCGCGACGCACCAGAGCCCGCCGGGCAGCCGGCGGCGCATCGACCTGGCGGTCCGGCGCCTGCCGCAGGGTGTGTCGATCGGCCTGCACGCCCGGCGCGGCGACGTGATCGACCTGACGGCCTGCCCGGTGCTGGACCCGGCGCTGTTCGCGCTGATCGCCGGACTGCGCGGCCTCATGCAATCGCTGGGCGCGCTGCGCCGCACCGGCGACGCACAGGTCAACCTGCTCGATTCCGGCCCCGACCTGCTGCTCGCCACCGATGGCCCGCTGGCGGCCGCCGACCGGGCCAAGCTGGCCGATTTCGCGCGCGCGCACCATGTGCCGCGCATCGCCTGGCGCCCCGCCGGCAGTACCCAGTCCCCGGAAACCGCCTCCCAGACGGCGCCCGTCCGCCACGATCTGTCCGGAGTTGCCGTCACCCCGCCGCCCGGCGCCTTCCTCCAGCCGACCCGCCAGGGCGAGGCCGCGATCGTCGCCGCCATCCTGGCCGGACTGCCCCGGCGCCTGGGGCGCAAGGACACGATCATCGAACTTTATGCCGGCTGCGGCACCCTGTCCTTCGCGCTCGCCCGGCACGCCAAGGTCCTGGCGTTCGAGGGCCATCCCGACGCGTACGCCGCCCTGCACCGCGCCGCGGCCGGCACGCGGGTCATCGCCGAACGGCGCGACCTGAACCGCCAACCGGTCATGGCGCAGCACCTGGCCCAGGCCAGCGCCGTGGTGCTGGACCCGCCCTATGCCGGGGCCGGCGCGCAGATGGCGCAGATCATCGCCGGGCGCCCGCCCTGCATCATCTATGTCAGTTGCAATCCCCAGGCCCTGGCCCGCGACGTCGCGGGCCTCAAGGAGGCGGGCTACACGCTGGACGGCCTCACGGTGATCGACCAGTTCCTCTGGTCCACCGAAACCGAGGCCGTGTGCGTCTTCACCGCTCCCAGACGCCCCCGGCGCCCGGGCCGGTAACCCGGGGCGCACGGTCCCTTTTTCGGGGCTTCGCCCCGAACCCCACCAAAGGCGGCGCCTTTGGAAACCATTTATTTATCGATAGATTGGGGTCGAGGGCAGCGCCCTCGCCTGGTTCGAATCAGACGTGGAAGCTCTCGCCGCAGCCGCAGCGGCCCTTCTCGTTCGGGTTGATGAAGGTAAAGCCCGATTCCAGTTGCTTCACCTCGTAATCCATCACCGTGCCGATCAGGAACAGGGTCGCCTTGCGGTCCACCAGCAGGGTCACCCCCTTGTCGGTCACGATTTCGTCCCCCGGACCGGGCGCCCCGACGAAGCTCATGTCGTAGCCATGGCCCGAACAGCCCTTGGTCGACACCGCGACGCGCAGCAACTGGCCGGCATGCGCGGTGTCATACAGGGCGCGCAGCCGTTCGGCGGCACGGTCGGACAGCGACATCAGCGGCGGCAGCGCGCGCGCCGGGCGGGCGGCGGCGGGCGTTCCGCCGATTGGCTGGGTCATCGGCTGGGTCATCGGCTGGGTCGTTGGTTGGGTCATGGGGGGGCATTCTCCCGAAAGCGGCATTCAAAACCTGTTCAGAACATGTTCAGGGCCAGGCGGGCATCGTCGCTCATCCGCGACATATCCCACGGCGGGTCCCAGACGATCTCGACCTCGGCGCCGGTCACGCCGGCCACCGCACGCACCGCCTCCTGCACCTGCGCGGGCAGTTCCTGCGCGCTGGGACAGTTGGGCGCGGTCAGCGTCATCTCGATCCGCACCTTGCCGTCACGATGCAGGTCGATCGCATAGATCAGGCCAAGCTCGTAGATATTCACCGGAATCTCCGGGTCATAGACGCTGGCGATCGCCGCGATCACCGCATCCTCGTCGGGCGTTCCGTCCCCCGCCGGCTTCGTTCCCGGCTTCGTTCCCGGCTCCGCTCCCCGGGCCGGAGGCATCTCGTCCGGCGTCCAGCTCTCGACCGACCCGTCCGGCTCGGAAGCCGGCGCATCGAACGAAAACCCGGCAGTCCCGGCCTCTGCAGGCCCGGTCCCGGTCGTCTCCGCCGTCTCGATCTTTTCGGATTGCACGTTCATTCCCGTCTCATCCGTCCTTTGATTCGTCCGTCGCGCGCTGCCGGCCATCCGCCAGCGCGGTCTCCAGCGCCGACCAAGGCAGGGTGGCGCAGCGTATCCGCGACCGATGCCGCCGCAGCGGCGCGAACACCGCCAGTTCATCGCGGGGCGCGGCGCCGCCGTCGCGCACCATCCTGTCGAACGCGGCCGACACCGCCTTCAATTCGCCACCGTCGCACCCCAGCGCCAGCTCGGCCATCAGATCGGCCGAAGCCACGCAGATCGCGCATCCCCGGGTCCGATGGCCGATCCGCGCCACCCGCCCCTGCCCGTCCAGCACCAGCCCGACCCGCACCTGGTCGCCGCACATCGGGTTCACGCCCGTCCCCTCATGCGTCGCGCCCTCGGGCAGACCGGCATGGACGGGCGCGCGGGCCCGGTCCATCACCTGCTGCTGATAGATCCCCTCCTGGTCCATTCCCCCTCGATCCTCAGATGCCGATTTCCAGATGCCGGTCTTCAGATGAAGAAGGAGCGGATCTGCTCCAGCGCCGTGGCCAGCATGTCCACTTCCTCACGCGTCGTATACACGCCGAAACTGGCCCGCGCCGTCGCACTCAGCCCCAGGCGGCGCATCAGCGGCTCGGCGCAATGATGCCCGGCCCGCACGGCGATCCCGCTCCGGTCCAGCAGGGTCGCGATGTCATGCGGGTGCGCGTCCTTCATGACGAACGAGATCACGCCGCCCCGATCGGCCGGCCGCCCGACCACGCGCAGGCCCGGCACGTCGCCCAGGCGCTCCAGGGCATGGGACACCAGCGCCGCCTCATGCGCCGCGATCGCGTCGTACCCGACCGCCTCGATATAGGAAATCGCCGCCCCCAGCCCGATCGCCTCGACGATCGCGGGCGTCCCGGCCTCGAACTTATGCGGCACCGCCGCCCAGCGCGATCCCTCGAACCGGACCTCGGAAATCATGTCGCCCCCGCCCATGAAGGGCGGCATCTCGTCCAGCAGCGCGCGCCGTCCCCACAGCACGCCGATCCCGCTGGGGCCATACAGCTTGTGCCCGGTAAAGGCATAGAAATCCGCCCCGATCGCCTGCACGTCCACCTTGCGGTGCACCACCATCTGGCTGCCGTCGAACAGCACGCGCGCGCCCGCGTCATGCGCCATGTCCGCGATCCGCCGCGCCGGGGTCACGCTGCCCAGCACGTTGGACATATGGGTCACCGCCACCAGCGCGACCCTGCCATCCTCCAGCAGCCGCCCCAGAGCATCCAGCTCCAGGTCGCCGTCATCGCTGATCGGCGCCACCCGCAGCTCGATGCCCGTGCGGTCGCGCAGCATCTGCCAGGGCACCAGGTTGGCGTGGTGCTCCATTTCCGAAATCACCACCGCCTGGCCCGGCCGCATCAGGCTGCCGAAGGAATGGGCGACCAGATTGATCGCCTCGGTGCTGTTGCGGGTAAAGATGATCTCCTCGCGCGACGGCGCGCCGATCAGCCCGGCAACCTGGTCCCGCACCCCTTCATACGCCTCGGTCGTCCGCTCGCTCATCCAGTGCAGGCCGCGATGGATGTTGGCGTACTGGGTGCGCATCGCGCCCGCCATGGCATCGATCACCTGTACCGGCTTCTGCGCCGACGCCGCGCTGTCCAGAAAGACCAGTGCCTTGCCGTGCACCGTCTCGTTCAGGATCGGAAAATCGTCGCGCAGGCCGCGCAGCGCGTCGATCGGGTCGGTCATGACGACGGGCGACAGGTCCATCTTATGCGTCCTTCCGGTTCCACCAGGATTCGACCGCGCGATCCAGCACCGCGCGCAACATGTCGTCCCCCATCAGCGCGACCGCGTCATGCAGGAACGCCTTGACCAGGATGGCGCGCGCCTCGTGCTCGGCCACGCCGCGGCTGCGCAGATAGAATAACTGGTCGCCGTCCAGCGCGCCCACCGTCGCCCCATGGCTGCAGCGCACGTCGTCGGCATAGATCTCAAGCTCCGGCTTGGCATCGATCTCGGCCGTCTCGGACAGCAGCAGCGCCTGGTTCATCTGGTAACCGTCGGTCTTCTGCGCAATGCGCTCGACCAGGATCTTGCCCTGGAACACACCGCGCGCATGCTCCGACAACACGTTCTTCACCGTCTGGCGCGAATTGCAGGCCGGCGCGCCGTGGGTGATCACGCTGGTCAGGTCGGCATGCTGCCGCCCGTCCAGCAATTGCGCGCCGTTGACGTGCACCACGCCGCCCTCGGCCCCCAGCCGGGCATGGACCTCGTGCCGGGCCAGCCCCGCCCCCAGGGTCAGGGTAAAACTGTCATAATGCGCGCCCGCGCCGATATCGGCGCGAACCACCGCCAGATGCCGCGCCGAAACATCCTCGGCCTGCAGCTTGGCATGGACCAGCGACGCCCCGTCCGCGACCGCGATGTCGATGACCGGGTTGTTCAGATAATTCCCCTGCCCGACCGCCAGGTCCAGCAGCGACAATCTCGCCCCCGGCTCCAGCACGATCCGGTGCCGCGGATGGACCGACAGCGGCGTATCCCCCGCGATCACCACCGACAGCAGCGCCATCCGGCCTGCATCATGGCCGGAGGCGACATGCAGCACCAGCCCGTCCTCGGCCAGCAGCGCATTCAGCGCGCTCGCCACGTCATCGGCCGGCGACAGGTCGGTCGCCTCGTTGAACCGTACCGCGCGCACTCCAGCCGGCAGGCGCGAAAGCGCAGGATCGAACCGGCCATTGACCAGTACCGCGCGCGGCAGGCCGGGCTCCAGCCCGAAGACCCGTCCGGCCTCGGCCAGGATCGCCTCGACCCGCGCCGGGTCGGCCTGCGCCGGCGCGGCGGCGAAGGCCACGTCCCCCAGCACGCGCAGCGAGGTATATTTCCACGCCTCGACCCCGCTGCGCGGCAGCCCGGCGCGGCCCAGCCATTCCGCCGCCGCGTCGCGCGCGGCGCTGGCCCCGGCCCGCGCCGCATGGCGCGCCAGGAATGCGGCGGCGCTGGCGCCGGCGGGCGCGATCGCGTTCACGCCGCCTCCGCCAGGAAACGGGCATAACCTTGGGCTTCCAGTTGCTTGGCCAGCTCCGGTCCGCCGCTATGGATGATCCGCCCGCGCGCCATCACATGGATGCGGTCCGGCACGATGTAATCCAGCAGACGCTGGTGATGGGTGATGACCAGCGCCGAGAAATCGGGCGCACGCAGCGAATTCACCCCTTCGGCCACGATGCGCAGCGCGTCGATGTCCAGCCCGCTGTCCGTTTCGTCCAGGATGGCGAAGGACGGCTGCAGCATGCGCATCTGCAGCACCTCGTTGCGCTTCTTCTCGCCGCCCGAGAACCCGACATTCACGTTGCGCTTCAGCATGTCGTCGGCGATCGACAGGTGCCTGGTCTCCTGGCGCACCGCCTTCAGGAAGGCCACGGCATCCAGTTCGTCCTGCCCCCGGGCGCGGCGCACCGCATTCACCGCCGTGCGCAGGAAATTCGCGTTGTTCACCCCCGGCAGTTCGACCGGCGCCTGAAAGGCCAGGAACAGGCCCAGCGCCGCGCGCGCCTCGGGCTCCAGCGCCAGCAGGTCCTGACCCTTGAAGGTCGCGGTGCCCTCTGTCACCTCGTAATCCTCGCGCCCCGCCAGCACATAGGACAGGGTGGATTTGCCCGACCCGTTCGGCCCCATGATCGCATGGACCTCGCCCGCCGGGATCTCCAGATCGACGCCCCGCAGGATCTCCTTGTCCATGCCGCCATCGGAAATCTTGGCGCACAGGCCGGCGATCCGTACAAACTCGTTGCTCACGTCACTCATCTCCGTTCAGCCGACGCTGCCTTCCAGGCTGATCTGCAGCAATTTCTGGGCCTCGACCGCGAATTCCATCGGCAGTTCCTTCAGCACGTCCTTGCAGAACCCGTTGACGATCAGCCCCACCGCGTCCTCTTCCGACAGGCCGCGCTGACGGCAATAGAAGAGCTGGTCCTCCGAGATCTTCGACGTCGTGGCCTCGTGCTCCACCTTGGCCGACATGTTGCGGCTCTCGATATAGGGCACGGTGTGCGCCCCGCAGCGGTCGCCGATCAGCAGGCTGTCGCACTGTGTGAAGTTCCGCGCTCCCGACGCCTTGGGCATCATCCGCACCAGCCCGCGATAGGTGCTGTCGGACTCCCCGGCGCTGATGGTCTTGGCGATGATCGTCGAGCGCGTGTTGCGCCCGATATGGATCATCTTGGTCCCGGTATCGGCCTGCTGGTGGTTGTTGGTCACCGCGACCGAATAGAACTCGCCCACCGATCCGTCGCCCTGCAGGATGCAGGACGGATATTTCCACGTGATGGCCGACCCGGTCTCGACCTGCGTCCAGGAGATCTTCGACCGCGCCCCGCGGCAGGCGCCGCGCTTGGTCACGAAATTATAGATCCCGCCGCGGCCTTCCGCGTCGCCCGGGTACCAGTTCTGCACGGTCGAATATTTGATCGCGGCGTCATCCATCGCCACCAGCTCGACCACCGCCGCATGAAGCTGGTTCTCGTCGCGCATCGGCGCCGTGCAGCCTTCCAGATAGGACACCGACGCCCCCTCTTCGGCGATGATCAGCGTCCGCTCGAACTGGCCGGTATTGCGCGCATTGATGCGGAAATAGGTCGACAACTCCATCGGGCAGCGCACGCCCTTGGGGATGTAGACGAACGAGCCGTCGGTAAAGACCGCCGAATTCAGCGCCGCATAGAAATTATCCGACACCGGCACCACGCTGCCCAGATAGCGGCGCACCAGGTCCGGATGCGCGCGCACCGCCTCGGAAATCGGGCAGAAGATCACCCCCGCCTCGGCCAGCGTCTCGCGGAAGGTGGTCACGACCGATACGCTGTCGAACACCGCGTCCACCGCTACCGGGGCACGGGCCTGCTCGCCCTCGGGCACCTCCACCCCCGCCAGCATCGCCTGCTCGTGCAGCGGAATGCCCAGCTTCTCATAGGTGCGCAGCAATTCGGGATCGACCTCGTCCAGCGATTTCGGCCCGGCCTTCTTCTTCGGCGCGGCATAATAATGCGCGTCCTGGAAATCGATCGGCGGATGGCGCGGCTTCGCCCAGGCCGGCTCCGCCATCGCCTGCCAGGCCCGGAACGCCTTAAGCCGCCAGTCCAGCAGCCACTCCGGCTCCTGCTTGCGGTGCGAGATCAGGCGGATCGTATCCTCGTTCAGCCCCTTGGGGGCCAGATCCATCTCGATCTCGGTCTCGAACCCCCATTTGTACGTGGACTGGCTCAGACTCTCGACCGCATCGCGGGTTTCGGCAATCGCTGGCATCTTCCTGCTCCCTCAGACCGCTTCGGCCCGGCCGGCCGCGGATATGTCCCGGACCGCCGGCGCGGCCCCCCTGCCCTGATCGGGGCCCTGACCAGGCTCCCTGTCAGAGCCTCGCTCAGAGCCCCAGCCGGGCGATCCCGCGCCGTGTCGCTGCCCGCAACGGCGCATGTCCGACAGGCTGATGGCCGACAGCGCGCCGCGGATCGCGTCATTGACCGCGTCCCACTGGCCGCACAGCCCGCACAGCCCGCGCGTGTCGCACCCCCCGCCATCGACGCAGGCCGTCAGCGAAATCGGACCGTCCACGGCGGCGATCACCCGCGCGACGGAAATATCGTCCAGCTTCCGCGCCAGCCGGTACCCCCCGCGCGCGCCGCGCGACGACACGACCAGGTCGTCGGCCGCCAGGATCTTCAGCACCTTGGCCACCGTCGGTTCCGGGATTCCCGTAGCCTGCGCCAGCGCGGGCGACGTCATCACCTCGTCCGCCTGCGCCAGGCGCACCAGGGCGACGACGGCGTAATCGGTCAGCTTCGACAATTTCAGCATCCGCCCTCCTTCGCCGGCCACGGTCCCGTCCGCCCATAGCGGACCAAATCAGTACTGATTTCCGTTTCCAGATGCTTCCGTGCAAGGCCAGCGTCAAGTGCAATCGGCACAGCCCAGTCACCTGACGGGCCGCATAACGGCATAATCGGGGGCCGCTTCCCGTCCAACCCGCGTGCTTTAGCCCGCTCCCGGCCCGAATGCCAGCCGCAGCACCAGCGCCAGGCCGGCGCCTGCCAGAAATCCCACCAGCGTGCCGTTCAGCCGCACGAATTGCAGGTCCTTGCCCACACGCAGCTCCAGCCGCTCGGCCAGCATGTCGGCATCCCATCCCGCCACCACCGCGGCGATGAAGCGCGACAGCCGTTCCCGCACGAAGGGCAGCCCGCGCAAGATCATTCGCCGCACGCCCGTCGCCACCCGCTCGCGCAGCGCCGGGTCGGTGCGCATCTGCTCGGCCAGGCGCAGCAGCGTGTCGCGGACGATCGACGCGGCCCATCCGTCGGGCCGTCCCATGTCGGCCTCGATCATCAGCCGCATCCGCCGCCACACATCGCCGCTCCAGTTGCGGATGCTGTCATGGGTCATTACCCCCATGATCGCGCCGGTAATGTCGCGCCGCCGCTCCGGATCGGTCTCGATCCGGTCGATCTCGGCGCGCACCCAGCTCGTAAAGCCCTCGCGCAGCTCCGAATTCTGCGGGTCGATCCGGTCCAGCTCCTGGTTGACCGCCACCAGCACCTTGGTCGCGATCGACCCGCCGATGGCCCAGCCCAGGATCCGCCCGCCCTGCTCGCGCACCCGGTCCTCGATCATCGTGCGCAGCGACGCTTCCTTGGCCTTCAGCCCGTCCTTCATGCGCGCCAGCAGAAAGGACAGCACCTCCTGGTGCCGGTCGCCCTCGACCAGCGCCCGCAGGGTCCGGGCCACGACCGGCGCCACCTCCTCGCCCCCCAGCAGCATCGGCATGATCCGCGCCAGGCCCGATCCCGCGCGCCCGTCCTCCAGACGTTCCAGCACCGCGGGGGCGGCGCCGGCCAGGCTGCGGCTGACCGTCTCGGCCGAGGCCGGGTCGTCCATCAGCCCCGCCAGGATCTCCGGCAGGTCGATCCGGTCCATCGCCGCATTGACGTCGTCCTCGGTAAAGACATGGCCGGCGACGAAACGGCCCAGCGCCTCGCCCAGCCGCGCCTTCTGCGCCGGCAGGATCGCGGTATGCGGAATCGGCAGGCCCAGCGGCCGGCGGAACAGGGCGGTCACGGCGAACCAGTCCGCCAGCCCGCCCACCACCCCGGCCTTCGCGCCGGCGCGCAGCACCTCCAGCCAGGGTCCGTCCGCCACCAGGCCGGCCGCCGGCGCCGCATAGCCGGCGGCGGTCAGCGCCCCCATGGCGACCAGCAGGCCGGTCGCCGCCCGGCGATAGCGTCGCAATGTCAGCCGGGCCGCCCTGTCCGCGTCGGGGATCGTGTTCATCGTCCCGTCGATACCATTCCGGCCGCATGAACCCAAGCACCCGCAGGCCCCCGTTCCGGTCCTGTTGCGTTCCGTGACAAATCACTGCGTGTTCCCCAAATTCGGCACGAGTCGCCGCGGCAGACATTGCGATGGGCGCGCGAACATGAAACCTTGCGCCTCGTGCGCCGACCGGATGCCGCCCGGATGCCACCGCAGGACACGCCACGTATTCAGGATGACTGGGACTACCGCCATGACCGAGATCTCTCCCCGCGACGCAGCCGAGATGCTGCTCGACCTCACGCGGCAGGTGGTCACCGATCACGAGGACGCGTCGTCAGGCAATCCCATCATCGCGCTCGCGCGCCGGATCGGCCGGCAGATCACGGCCGGGACCGTCACGACCGACATGCTGGAACAGGCCGTCCGCCACCTGCGCGACGCCGCCTTCCGCGACCGCGCCGCCCGGCTGCGCGCCTATGTCGAGGGCACGGACGATTCCGCCATCGCCACGCGGATGCGCGGCGTGGCCCAGACCGTGGCGCGCGAACGCGGCCCCGACGGCACGCCGCCCAATTTCGGCCATTTCCGCAAGACCGTGGAACGCAGCCGGTTCGCCGCCGTCTTCACCGCCCACCCGACCTTCGCCCTGGCCAATTCGGTCTACGAAACCCTGGCCGTGATGGCCTCGACCGATGACGGCCATCTGGCGGACATGCCCTGCCTGCCCACCCATCGCCGCGCGGCGCCCCCCACGCTGGACGAGGAATTTTCCCTGGCCTCGGCCGCCATCCTGCGCGGCCGCAACGCCCTGGACCGGCTGAACGAGACCCTGCTGAACGAGGCCCGCGCCCGCTGGCCGCACGAATGGTCGGTCCTCAGCCCCCGTCCGATCATCCTGACCAGTTGGGTCGGCTACGACACGGACGGCCGCACCGACATCGGCTGGTGGGACACGATCCGCCTGCGCCTGCGCATGAAGCGCCTGCAGCTCGAACGCCTGGCCGCCCAGATCACCCCGCTGCGTCCGATGGCCGACGGGCTGCACCAGCGCGTCGAACGCGCCCTCGACGCGGTCGATGCCCAGATCGCCGCCTGCCCTGTCGGCGAATCGCCCACCCCCGAATCGGTCGCCGCCTTCGCCGCCGTGCTGATCGGCCGGCGGGACGAGGCGATCTCCGCCGCCAGCGAACTGGCCACCTCGTTCCAGGAGGCCATCGACACCGCCCCCGCCGAGCAGCGCATGACCCTGGCCGTGGCCCGCGCCGGGCTGATGGCGCACGGCATGGCGGCCGCCCACACCCATGTGCGGCTGAACGCGACGCAGATCCACAATGTCGCGCGCCAACGCCTGGGCATCACCGACAGCCCCGAGATCCCCTCGCAGCGCCGCGGCCTGCTCAGCCGGATCAACGAGGCCCTGGACCAGGTCCAGCCGGTCGAGATCGATTTCGGCTCGCTGCTGCTGGAACAGGCCACCGCCGCCCGGCTGATGATGACGGTGCGCCAGATCGTCCGGCACATCGACCGCGAAAGCCCGGTCCGCTTCCTGATCGCCGAGACCGAAAGCGGCTACACGCTGCTGACCGCGCTGTGGCTGGCGCGCTGCTTCGGCATCGAGAACCAGATCGAGATCTCGCCGCTCTTCGAAACCCAGGAAGCCCTGGAAAACGGCGCCCATATCGTCGAGGAAGCCCTGCATTCCCCGCATTGGCGCGATTATCTGCGCCGCACCGGCAAGCTCAGCCTGCAATTCGGCTATTCCGATTCCGGCCGCTATGTCGGGCAGTTGGCCGCGACCTACCTGATCGAACGGCTGCGGCTGAAGATCTGCGACCTGCTGCGGCGCTGGAACCTGACCGAGGTCGAGGTCATCCTGTTCGACACCCATGGCGAGAGCATCGGACGCGGCGCGCACCCGTTCCGCCTGACCGACCGGCTGGACTATCTCTCGCCGCTCCATGCCCGCGCGGTCTTCGCCGAAGCCGGCCTGCGCATCCGCGAGGAGACGGCCTTCCAGGGCGGCGACGGCTACCTGCTCTTCGGCACCCAGGCGATGGCCGACGCCACCGTGGGGGTGATCGCGTCGCACATCTTCGCGCCCACGCAGCTCAACCGCGACCCGGTGTATGACGAGCCCGATTTCTCGGCCGATTTCTTTTCGACCATCGGCGCCGGCATGGCCGGCCTGGTCGAGGATCCCGGCTATGCCGCGCTGCTCGGCGCCTTCGGCCCGTCCCTGGTCGACAAGACCGGCTCCCGCCCCTCGGCGCGGCAGAGCGACAGCGGCGCGGCCACGACGCGGATCTCCCACCCCAGCCAACTCCGCGCCATCCCCAACAACGCCATCCTGCAGCAATTGGGCTGGTGCGCGAACACCATCCAGGGCCTGGGCGGCGCCGCCGCGCGCCACCCCGAAACCTTCGAGGAATTCCTCAGCCGCAGCCCCCGCTTCCGCCGCGCCGTGGATTTCGCCACCCACGCGCTCGCCCATTCCGACGACACGGTGCTGCGCGCCGTCATCTACATGCTCGATCCCGACATGTGGCTGAACCGCGCGACCGCCGAATCCGACCCGTCCCGGCGCGACGCCTACCTTGCACTGATGCACGGGCTGGAGCGGCTGAATTTCTGGGCCAGCACCCAGGCCATGTTCCGCCGCATCCAGTCCGACCACCTGTCCCTGCGCCGCGCCTGGCCGCAGGCCCCCCGGATGGGCGAGGCCGAGAAGCTGCTGCATGCGATCCGCATCGCCACCATCGAGCAGATCTGGCTGCTCTCGACCCGGATTCCCTATTTCTCGCCCCGCAACGCCTTCTCGCGCGACGCGCTGACCACCCGCGTGCTGTGCCTCGAAGTCCCCGCCGCGCTGCGCGAACTGGACTATATCTTCCCCTATGCCACCGGCAGCGGGATGGAACTGGATTATTCCGAATCTCACGGACCGCGGAACGCCGGCGCCTATGTCCGCGAACATGCCGAGATCTTCGAGCCGATGCAGCGCCTGTTCGACCTGGTGCGCGAGACCGGGATGGCGGTCATGCACCATGTCGGGGCCTTCGGCTGAACGGCTCCGACGGCGGGGCGCCGCCCGAAACCGCCCCCGGGGAAAGCTGGCAGGTGCGCGAGGCCCCGCCGCCGGTGGGCGTCCCCCTTCCGGCGGCGCCCGGCATCAGCCGGATCGTCGCCCCCAATCCCGGCCCGATGACCGGCCACGGCACCAATTGCTGGCTGGTCGCGCATGCGGGCGGCACCGCGATCATCGATCCGGGATCGGACGATCCGGCGCACCTGCACGCCATCCGGACGGCCGCGCGCGGCCCGATCACCCATGTCCTGCTGACCCACACCCATCGCGACCATCTGTCCGGCGCCCGCCCCCTGGCCGCTTCGGCCGGGGCGCCGGTCTGCGGCTTCCGCAACAGCGCCAGCCCGTCCTTCACCCCGGACATGGCGCTCGATGACGGCGCGCGCCTGGCCGGGCTGACCGCGCTGCACACGCCCGGCCACGCCACCGATCATCTCTGTTTCGTGGCACCAGGCGGCATCGTCTTTACCGGCGACCATGTCATGGGCTGGTCCACCACGATGGTCCCACCCGCTCCGGACGGCTCAATACGCCAGTTCCTCGACGGGCTCGCCCGCCTGCGCGCGCTCGCCCCGTCATTGCTGCTCCCGGCCCATGGCCCCGCCATCACCCGGCCCGATTCCTGCCTGCGCGGCCTGATCGCGCACCGCCTGGCGCGCGAGGCCCGGATTCGCGCCGCCCTGGGTCCCGAGGCCGCGCCGCTGGCCGAACTGATGCGCCGCGTCTACCGCGCCATCCCGCCCGCCCTGCGCCGCGCGGCGGAACTGAACCTTCTGGCCCACCTGGAGAAATTGCAACAGGACGGACAGGCGGTTCACGGGCATGATGGCTGGCGCGTCGCCCCGGCCCGTCCCGGGGCACCCGATCACACGCCCCCGGCATAGCACCCGGCGATCCGCGGCCCGCCCGCGACCGTCCGGCCGTGCATCCCATCCACCCGGAGATCCGTTCGTTGAAGACTCGCCTGATGCTGCTGCTGTCCGCCTCGCTGCTCTGCCTGGGCCCAGCCCCCGGCCGCGCGGACGATCACGCGGATGCCAACCATGCGGCCCATCCCGCCCCCCATTTATCCCAGCCGATCGAACGGACCAGCAGCGGCTCGGCGACGGTCGGCGGAAAATCCATCGCCTATCAGGCGGTCGCCGGCACGCTGGTCGTCCATCCCCATGGCTGGGACGATTCCGAAGACACGGTCCATCAGGAAATCCCGGGCAGCGACGCCCATGCGATCGACGGCAATCCCGACGCCACGGCGTCGATGTTCTATGTCGCCTATTTCCGCAAGGACGCCCGGCCCGAGACCCGCCCCATCACCTTCGTCTTCAATGGCGGTCCCGGCTCGTCGACCGTCTGGGTGCATATGGGCGCCTTCGGCCCCCGCCGGGTGGTGACGAATGACGACACCCACACCCCCGCCGGCCCGTACCGGCTGATCGACAATCCGCAAAGCCTGCTCGACGTCACCGACCTGGTCTTCATCGACGCGCCGGGCACCGGCTTCGGCCGCATCAACGGCAAGGACAAGGAAAAGCAGTTCTGGGGCGTCGACGAGGACGGCCAGGCCTTCACCGCCTTCATCACCCGGTTCCTGGCCAAATATGGCCGCTACAATTCGCCGAAATACCTGTTCGGCGAAAGCTACGGCACGATGCGCGCCGCCGTGCTGGTCAACGACCTGCAGAACCAGGAAAATATCGACTTCAACGGCGTCATCCTGCTGTCGCAGATCTTCAGCTACGACAACAGCGTGGACGAACCGACGCAGAATCCCGGCATGGACGAACCGTTCGTGCTCGCCCTGCCGACCTACGCCGCCACCGCCTGGTACCACCACAAGCTGCCGCAGCAGCCCACCGACCTGAAAGCCTTCCTGGCCGAGGTCGAGCATTTCGCCTCCACCGACTATCTGGTGGCGCTGCAGCAGGGCGCCGGCCTGCCCGCCGCCGACCGCGACCGCATCGTCGAACGGCTGCACGCCTATACCGGCCTGCCGGCCGACTATATCCGCCGCGCCGACCTGCGGATCGACGGCGGCGAGTTCTCCAAGACGCTCCAGGCCGATGACGGCATGACCACCGGCCGGCTCGACACCCGCTTCTCGGGCCCCGTGCTGGACCCCCTCAGCAAGGAAGCCGGATACGACCCGCAATCCGCCTCGATCAGTTCCGCCTATGTCTCGCTGTTCAACGATTACGTGCGCAAGGTGCTGAATTACGGCGACGGGCTGACCTATCGCGCGGAAATCGACATCCCGCACTGGAATTTCCACCACGCCGCCGGCGGCCCCGACAGCGCGCCCTCGGACGGCCCGGCCAACGTGATGCCCGACCTGGCCCAGGCGATGAAGACCAACCCGACGCTGAAAATCATGCTGAATGCCGGCTATTTCGACCTGGCGACCCCCTATTACGAGGGGATCTACGAAATGCGCCACCTGCCCATCCCGGCGGCGCTGCAGAAGAACATCGAATTCCGCCAATACCAGTCGGGACACATGGTGTACGCCAACATCCCGTCCCTGACCCAGTTGCACGACAACATCGCCGACTTCATCCGCCGCACGGACAACCAGCCCGCAAGCGGATCGCCCGCGCCGTAAAGGCGAAAAAACATTGACGCGGACCGGTCGCGCCGTAAGGTCGTGACCGGTCCGACGCGACCAGCCGCCTGCGGCCGGCCGGCCATGGTGAACGCGTCTCCGGTTTCGTCCCTCCCCTTGTCCGGGCGAGCCCATCAGCAACGCAGGCCCTGATCCCGACGGTTCGCCCCGATTGGCAAGGTTGGGCATGCGTACCTTCAGACACGCGAAACTCATGGCATCCACGCTCCGCACGCTGCTTGCGGAACGAGGTGCTTCGATCGGCCACGCCGAGAGCCTGGAAATCGTCGCGCGACAGTTCGGCCTGCGGAACTGGAACATCCTGGCCGCCCGCATCGCCGCCGCCGAACGGCAGGAAACCCCCGCCGCGCTGCCGAAAGGCTGGTCCATCGCCGGCACGACCCCCGGAAACTACGCGATCGGCCTGGATGCCGCTCAAAGCAGCCGGACGGAGAAAATCGTCGCCATAAGCTGCCTCTTCTCGTCCGACGATCCGGACGCGGCCAGCATCCAGAACGGCTTCGGCACATTGATGCAGGCGGTCGACGCGCGCCCCTTCATCGGCAAGCGCCTGCGCTTCTCGGCCCTGTTGAAGACCCGGGACGTACCCTTACATGCCACCATCTGGATGCGGGTCGACGATAAAGCGCCGGATACGATCCTCTTCGACAATCTGATGAGCCGTCCCGCCGACGGCGCGCTGACGGGGACGTCCGACTGGACAGCGCGCCAGATCGTCTTCCAGATCCCCGAGAACGCCGACAGCCTGCATTACGGGCTGCTGCTGACCGGCATGGGAACCGTCTGGGCAAAGACTGTCCGTCTCGAGGTCGTGGACGACCGCACGCCCCCTACCGCCACGCGGCAACATTATGAACACCAGCGGCGCATGCGTCGCGTGATCGAAGGCGGCCCGCAGAACCTGGATTTCTCCGATATCGCCTGACCACGATCCGCCCCGCTGCGGCCGGGCACAAAAAAAAGCCGGCCCCCGAGGGGCCGGCTTCCTGCTCTGTGATCGGGTCGGGATCAGGCCGACTTGGCCATGATCTCTTCGGCCACGTTGCGCGGCACCGGGTCATAATGATGGAACTGCATCGTGAAGGACGCGCGGCCCTTCGTGATCGACCGCAGGTGCGAGATGTAGCCGAACATCTCCTTCAGCGGCACCAGCGCGCGGACCATGACGGTCGAGCCCGAGCTTTCCTGGTTCTGGATCATGCCGCGACGACGGTTCAGGTCGCCCACCACGTCGCCGACATGGTCGTTCGGCGTGGTGATCTCGACATCCATGATCGGCTCCAGGATCACCGGGCCGGCCTTCTTCATGCCCTCGCGGAAGCAGGCCTTGGCGGCGATTTCGAACGCCAGCGCCGAGGAGTCGACGTCATGGTACTTGCCGTCCAGCAGCGTGAACTTGAAGTCCACGGTCGGGAAGCCCGCCAGCACGCCCGTCGAGGACTGCATGCGGATGCCCTTTTCCACCGCCGGGATATATTCCTTCGGCACGGTGCCGCCGACGACCTTGTTCTCGAACTGGATCTCCTCGTTCCGCTCCAGCGGCGCGAACTCGATCTTCACTTCGGCGAACTGGCCCGAACCACCCGATTGCTTCTTGTGGGTATAGGTCTCGGTATGCGCCTGGGTGATCGTCTCGCGATAGGCCACCTGCGGCGCGCCGATATTCGCGTCCACGCCATACTCGCGGCGCAGGCGGTCGATGATGATGTCCAGATGCAGCTCGCCCATGCCCGACAGGATGGTCTGGCCGGTTTCCTGGTCCGTCTTCAGGCGCAGCGAGGGGTCTTCGCCCGCCAGCTTCTGCAGCGCCAGGGTCATCTTCTCGACCCCGTCCTTGGTCTTCGGCTCGACCGAGATGTCGATGACCGGCACCGGGAAGCTCATGCGCTCCAGCACCACCGGATCGGTGGAGTCGGCCAGCGTGTCACCGGTCTGGGTGTCCTTCAGCCCCACGAAGGCCGCGATGTCGCCGGCGTGGACTTCCTTCACTTCCTGGCGCTTGTCGGCATGCATCTGGAAGATGCGGCCGATACGCTCCTTGTGGCCCTTGGTCGTGTTCAGGACCGAATCGCCCGAGCGCAGCACGCCGCGATAGACGCGCACGAAGGTCAGGGTGCCGTACTTGTCGTTGATGATCTTGAACGCCAGGCCGGCGAACTTGCCGTCCGGGTCGACCGGGATGATCGGCAGCTTGTTCTCGTCGACCTCTTCGTCCTCGGGCGGCGCGATGCGGATGCCCTCGACGTCGTCCGGCGCCGGCAGGTAGTCGATCACCGCGTCCAGCAGCGGCTGCACGCCCTTGTTCTTGAAGGCCGTGCCGCACAGCACGGGGCGGAACTCGCCCGAAATCGTGCCCTTCTTGATGCAGCGCTTCAGGGTCGCGACTTCGACGTCGCCCTTCTCGAAATATTCCTCCATGGCCGCCTCGTCGACGGCCAGCGCCGTGTCCAGCAGCTCCTGGCGGGCCTCGGCGGCCTTTTCCTTCAGCTCGGCCGGAATTTCCTCGTCGTGGTATTTCGCGCCCAGCTCGCCGCCTTCCCAGACGATGGCCTTCATCTCCACCAGGTCGACGACGCCGACGAAATTTTCCTCGGTGCCGATCGGCAGCTGCAGCGGAATGGCGACGATGTCCAGCTTCTCCTTCAGCGTGTCGAACGCGCGGTAGAAGTCGGCGCCGGTGCGGTCCAGCTTGTTGATGAAGATGATGCGCGGCACGTTGTAGCGATCGGCCAAGCGCCAGTTGGTCTCGGACTGCGGCTGCACGCCGGCCACGCCCTCGATGATGAACACCGCGCCGTCCAGCACGCGCAGGCTGCGGTTCACCTCGATGTTGAAGTCGATATGGCCCGGCGTGTCGATGATGTTGATGCGATGGCCGTTCCACTCGCAGGTCACGGCGGCCGACGTGATCGTAATGCCGCGCTCGCGCTCCTGCTCCATGTAGTCGGTGGTGGTGTTGCCCTCGTGCACCTCACCGATCTTATGGGAAACACCGGTGTAGTACAGGATGCGCTCGGTGGTCGTGGTCTTGCCGGCGTCGATATGCGCGGTGATGCCGATATTGCGAATCAGCGAAAGATCGGACTTGTCGGACACGGGGGAACCTCCACAAGACAAATCAGGCGCGAACGGAACCTCTCCCCTCGCGCCTGCCAGAGCCGGAAGCTGCCCCCCATCCCCGAACCGGGGTTCCGGAAGATGCAGCCGGCGAAATAGACAGATGGGCCTGACATGCGTCAGGCGCCCAAAACATGCAAGCCCGGTCCGAACGAAAATTCGGACCGGGCTTGCATGCGAAACTCAAGCCGTTGCTTCGGCCTTCTTTTCCTGGGCGCGCAGGATGCGGCGCTTCAGGGCCTGGGCCTCGACCGGCAGCTTGCGGTTCGGGGTCGACAGCAGGAACGCGTCCAGGCCGCCATTATGCTCGACCGTGCGGATACCATGGGTGCTCAGGCGCAGGCGCACCGCGCTCCCCAGGATGTCGGACAGCAGCGACGTCTCCTGCAGGTTCGGCAGGAAGCGGCGGCGGGACTTGTTGTTGGCGTGGCTGACATTGTTTCCCGTCAGCACGCCTTTGCCCGAAATCTGGCAACGGCGAGACATGATATCATCCTCGGATAACTAAGGCCGAGGCAAGATGCTCCGGCAATGATCGTCAAGATTAGGCGCGGCTTATGGCCAAGCAGCCGCCCTCCGTCAAGCCGAAAGCAGCGATTCGGGGCATTTTCACCCCCTCCGCCCGTCCGGCCGCGCCAAAACCGGCATTCAGCCGGCGGGCCGGGCCCGGTCGCGATCCGGATGCAGCTCGCCCGCGCGGACGCTGTGCATCGCATTCTCCAGCATGGCCAGCATGGTCCCCTGGTCCATCGTGCGGGCCAGCAGCCCCAGCGATCCGCCCAGCAGGGCCGAGGCGATCGCGATCGGCGGCAGCTTCTCGCCCAGCATATATTCGATGGCCTTGTCGACCACCGCGCCGCAATGGCTCAGTTCCTCGGGCACCGATCCGTCATGGCCCAGCGTCGGATCCGCCGGGTTCTCCTGGTCCGTCCGCATCATCGCGCCTCACTCCCGTCCTTATTCATTATTCATTCACCCGCATGTTGCCCGCCGTCACGCCCCAAGGCCAGTCCCCGAGGCCGCCTCCGCCCCAGGCCTTTCCCCGGCCTCGGTGCTGACACCTTCCCCGGCCTCCTCCTCGGCCCGCTCCTCCGCCTGCGCCGCCCACATGCCGGCATACAGCCCGTCGCGGGCCAGAAGGCTGCGGTGGGTCCCGCGCTCCTTCACTACCCCGTCGCCCATCACAAGGATTTCATCCGCATCGACCACCGTCGACAGGCGATGGGCGATGATCACCGTGGTCCGTTCGGCCGACACGGTGCGCAGCGCGGCCTGGATCTCCTGCTCGGTATGGGTGTCCAGCGCGCTGGTCGCCTCGTCCAGGATCAGGATGCGCGGATTCTTCAGGATGGTCCGGGCGATCGCCACGCGCTGCTTCTCGCCGCCCGACAATTTCAGGCCGCGCTCGCCCACCCGCGTCGCATAGCCGTCCGGCAACGCGGCGATGAAGTCATGGATCTGCGCCAGCCGCGCCGCATGCTCGATCTCGTCCTGCGACGCGCCCAGCCGGCCATAGGCGATGTTGTAGCCGATCGTGTCGTTGAACAGCACGGTGTCCTGCGGCACCACGCCGATCGCGGCCCGCAGCGCCGCCTGGCCGTAATCGCGCACGTCATGGCCGTCCACCACCACGCGCCCGGCCGTGACATCATAGAAGCGGAACAGCAGCCGGCTGATGGTCGATTTCCCGGCCCCGGTCGGCCCCACGATCGCCACCCGTCCGCCCGCCGGCACGCTGAAACTGACATCGTGCAGGATCTCGCGGTCGGGGCGATAGGAAAACCGCACATGCTCGAAGCGCACCGACGCGGCCGGCGCCTCGTCCAGCCGCGCCGGCAGGCCGATGGCCGCCGGCCGGTCGACGACGTCCGGCATCTCGTCCATCAGGTGGAACATCTGCTCCAGGTCCACCAGTGCGGTCCGCATCGCCGAATAGATGCTGCCCAGGAAATTCAGCGGCAGGTACAACTGCATCAGATAGGTGTTCACCAGCACGAAGCGCCCGACGCTCAGCCGTCCCTGCGCCACGTCCTGCGCCGCCAGCAGCATGACCAGCGTCAGCGTCACCGCGATGATCGCCGCCTGGCCGAAATTCAACCCGTTCAGCGAGACCTGGGTCCGGATCGCCGCGCGCTCATAGCGGGCCTGCGCTTCCTCGTAGCGGCGGCTCTCATGGTCCTCGTTGCCGAAATATTTGACGGTCTCATAGTTCAGCAGGCTGTCCAGTGCCTTCCAACTCGCCTCGCTGTTGATCTCGTTCATCTCGCGCCGGATCCCGATCCGCCATGAGGTGAACGTGACCGTAAAGCCGACATAGGCCACCACCGCCGCCAGCATGATCGCCGCATAGCGCCAGTCGAACAGCCGCCAGATGACCGCGATCACCATCAGCGCTTCCAACAGGGTGGGAATCACGTTGAACACCCCGACCCGCAGGATCGTCTCGATCGCCTCGGTCCCCCGGGCGATGGCGCGGGTCACGCTGCCCGACTGCCGGTCCAGGTGGAAACGCAGCGACAGCGCGTGCATGTGGCGGAAACTGCGCATCGCCGCGACGCAACTGATCCGGAAGCGCACCGGCGCGAACAGCGCGTCGCGCCACTCCCCCAGCCCCGCCGACATCAGCCGCAGCATCCCGTACCCCACGATCAGCGCCAGCGGCATCACCGCCAGCCCCGCCGCCGGATCCCGGCCGTGATGCAAGGCATCGACCACCCGGCTGTACAGGTACGGCACGCAGATCGTCGCCACCTTGGCGGCCACCAGCAGAAAACACGCCCCCGCGACGCGCAGCCGGGTGCGCACATCGTTGCGGGGCCACAGATAAGGCAGCAACGCGCGCAGCGTGACCAGGACGGGGCGTTCCGGCACGCGCCGGGCATCGGATGGGGGCGGTGTCATGGTGCCGATGTGGCACGCCCACGGCGGTTTGCAAACCGTGCGGCGCCGATCCCGCCGGCCGGGATGCAGGATTGTCACAGCCTGACCCGCCCGGTATGGCATTCAGACCATCAGGAGCAGACCGGCATGACGTCCGACGCCGCATCTTTCCTCCGGCATATCGCCGCCTGCAACACCGCCCGCCTGCCCGGCCCACGCACGCCGTTCCGCTTCGCCGCCCAGCCCGCCGGCCAAGCCCCGGCGGGCTGGGTCGCGCCCGAACTGGTGCCGGAACTCACGCGGCGCGGGGTCGCGCTGCGCGACGGCGTTCTGGAGCTCGACCAGCCCGCCAGGCTCGAGGAACTGGGCGACGACCTGGCATCGGCCGGCCTCTATCGCTCGCACCACGAACTCTTCGACGTCGCCCCCACTTCCGATACCCCCACCTCCGGCACCCCGGCCATCGCGCGGATCGACCGCGGCGCGCTGCCCCTGTTCGGGCTGATCGCCCATGGCGTGCACATGAACGGCCTGGTCCGCCGGCCCGACGGCTGGCATCTGTGGATCGGCCGCCGCGCGATGGACAAGCGGCTGGACCCCGGCAAGCTGGATCACCTGGTCGCGGGCGGCATCCCCGCCGGCCACACCGCCGGCCAGGCCCTGGCCAAGGAAGCCGCCGAGGAAGCCAGCATCCCCGACGCCCTGATCCGCCGCGCCGTGCCGGTGGCCGAGATCCGCTACGCCATGGAACGGCCCGAGGGCCTGCGCCGCGACGTACTGCATTGCTACGATCTGGAACTGCCGCCGGATTTCGTCCCGATCCCGTCGGACGGCGAGGTCGAATTCTTCACCCTGATCCCGCTCCAGGAAGCCTGCCGGATGGTACGCGACGGCGACGCCTTCAAGTTCAACGTCAATCTGGTGCTGCTGGACCTGTTCCTCCGCCACGGGCTGATCGACCTGGCCGGCGATCTCGGACAACGGATCCGCGCCGGCCTGTCCGGCCGCGACAATCCGGCCTTCGCATGAGCCGCCCGCCGTTGAACCGCCCCGCCTCCGCCGCGTCCGCGCGTGCCCTGCTCCTGGCCCTGGCCGCCGCGCCGCTCGCGGCCTGTGCGCCCCCTGCCCCTGCCCCTGCCCCGGCCACCGATACCACCGCCGCCCCCGCTCCCGCCCCCGCTCCCGCCCTGGGCGGCCTGTCCTGCACGCCGTTCGGCGCGCACCAGGGCATCGAGATCTCCCTGCTGTTCGGCCTGACCCGTCCCGACGGCCGCGCGGTCACGGACACGGAATGGGCCGCCTTCCTGCGCGACGAGGTCACGCCGCGCTTCCCCGACGGGCTCAGCGTCTTCCAGACCATGGGGCAATGGCGCGATCGCGTCACCGGCCGCGTCACCCACGAGCCCTCGCGCATCGTTTGGATCGCCGCCGGCGTGGCGACGCCGGACCTGCTCGCCCGGATCGCCGCCATCCGCACGTCCTACCGGCAGCGTTTCCAGCAGCAATCGGTCGGCCTGACGATCCGCCCGGGCTGCCAGGCGTTCTGACCCCCGCCCCTGTCGCGCGTGCGGCGCGTCCTGTATGGTTGCCCCCGACGGCCCGTCCGCGTCCGCCGGGCGGCGCCTTGCGCTGGAGAAGATGCCCATGACCACGCCCCCCGTCGCCCGCACGGATCCGCGCCGGATCACGCAGCTCGGACGGGTCCGCGTCGACGACTATGCGTGGATGAAGGACGAGAACTGGCAGGACGTCCTGCGCGACCCGTCGGTGCTGCGCGCCGACATCGCGGCGCACCTGCATGCGGAAAACGCCTATACCGCCGCCATCCTCGCCCCGACCGAGGCGCTGCAGGCCGACATCGTCGCCGAGATGAAGGGCCGCATCCGCCAGGATGACAGCTATCCCGCCCTGCCGCACGGTCCCTGGCGCTACTACATGCGCTTCGCCGCCGGTGCCCAGCATCCGATCCATGCCCGTCACCCCGAGGGCAGGCCGCAAGACGAAACCGTCCTGCTGGATGTCGACCAGGCGGCCCGGGGGCATGATTATTTCTCGGTTGCCGCCACCGCCCACAGCCCCGACCACAGGCTGTTCGCCCATGCCGAGGACAGCCAGGGCTCCGAAATCTACCGCATCGTCATCCGCGACATCGCCAGCGGCGCGCAGGTCGGCCCCGCGATCGAAAGCTGCAGCGGCAATTTCACCTTCTCGCCGGACTCGGCCTGGCTGTTCTGGACCTGGCGCGACGACCATGGCCGCCCCACCAGGATCTTCCGCCGTCGGATCGGCACCGATGCCGACACGCTGGTCTATCACGAACAGGATCCGGGCTTCTTCATCGGGGTCGAGGCCAGCCGCTCCGGGCGCTGGATCGTCATTTCCGCCAGCAACCAGGACACGTCCGAATCCTGGCTGATCCCCGGCGCACGGCCCGAGGACGCCCCGCGCTGCGTCGAACCGCGCCGCAACGGTGTGCGCTACGACCTCAGCCATTGGGGCGACCGCTTCGTCATCCTGACCAACGCCGACGGCGCGGTCGATTTCAAGCTGGCCGAAGCCCCCGACACTGCGCCCGGCCGCGCCAACTGGCGCGACCTCGTGCCGCACGAACCCGGGCGCTACATCACCGGCTGCATGGCCTTCTCGGGCCACCTGGTCTGGCGCGAACGCCGCGACGCCAACACCGCCCTGGTGATCCGCGACACCGACGGCCGGCAGCACACCCTTTCATCCGACGAGGACGCCTACGTCCTCTCCCTCTCGGGCAGCTATGAATATGACACGCGCGAACTGCGCTATGTCTATCAGTCGCCGACCACGCCGCGGCAATGGCATGCCTACGACATGCAGGCCCGCACGCGCCATTTGCTCAAGACCCAGGACATCCCCTCGGGCCACGACCCGGCGCTCTATCGCTGCTGGCGGCTGACCGCCACCGCGCCCGACGGCGAACAGGTGCCCATCACCGTGCTGGGCCGGCGCGGCACGCCCATCGACGGCTCGGCGCCGCTGCTGCTCTATGGCTACGGCGCCTATGGCCACGCGATTGAACCGGCCTTCTCCACCGAAACGCTCAGCCTGGTGGACCGGGGCTGGTTCTACGCCATCGCCCACGTCCGGGGCGGGTCCGAAAAAGGCTGGAACTGGTTCCTGGGCGGGCGCGGCCGCAACAAGCCCAACAGCTTCACCGATTTCATCGCCTGCGCCGAGGAGCTCATCACCGCATGCTTCACCCGCGCCGGCCGGATCGTCGCCGACGGCCGTTCGGCCGGCGGCATGGTCATGGGCGCGATCGCCAACATGCGGCCCGATCTGTGGGCCGGCATCGTCGCCGTGGTGCCCTTCGTGGACGAGCTGAACACCATGTCCGACACCAGCCTGCCCCTGACACCGCCCGAATGGCCGGAATGGGGCAACCCGCTGCAGGACGAAGCCGCCTATGACCTGATCGCCGGCTACGCGGCCTACGAACAGGTCGCACCGCGTCCCTATCCGGCCATCCTGGCGATCGGCGGCCTGACCGACCCGCGCGTGACCTACTGGGAACCCGCCAAATGGGTCGCCCGCCTGCGCGCCCACACCACCGCCACCCGCCCGATCCTGCTGCGCATGAATATGGAGGCCGGACATGCCGGCGCCTCGGGGCGCTTCGACTCGCTGAAGGAATCCGCCCTCATCCAGGCGTTCGCCATCTGGGCAGCAACGATGTCCCAGCCCGCCTGACCCACGATACGCAGACGGATATGAAACACTCCCCCGCCCGACACGGCCACTCTCGACGGATCTGCTCCCAAGGACGATGCGCATGACGGACACTGCCCCCCCGGCCCTGCTGCCCCCGCCATCGGATCGCGCGCCCTTCCGCCAGATGCGCGAGCAACTGCGTGCGCAGCGCATCGCCCGGGGATTGCTGGCGGTGTTCTTCACCCTGCTCGCGCTCTACACCGTCCATGGCTTCCTGGCCGCGCTGGTCTGGGGCGGCATCTTCGCGATCACCGCCTGGCCGCCTTATGCCGCCGTCCGGCGGCGCCGGGCGACGCAATCGAACGGCATCCTGCTGCCGCTGCTGTTCACCATCGTGATCGCGCTGATCTTCCTGGTCCCGCTGGGGATATTCGCGCTCGAAGCGGCGCGCGAGGCCCAGGGCGTCGCGGCCTGGATGAACGAGGCCCGGCATTCCGGCGTGCCGGTCCCCACCTGGATCCACCGCCTGCCCTTCGGGGCCGCATCGCTCGGCGGCTGGTGGGAAAGCCACCTGCAGAACCCCGACGACGTATCGGGCTTCCTGCATTCCTTCAATCTCGGCCATTCCATGCAGGTCACCCAGCGCGTGGGCGAGCAGATCTTCCATCGCGGCCTGCTGTTCTCGTTCTCGATCCTGACCCTGTTCTTCCTGCTCAAGGACGGCGACACCATCATCCGCCAATGCCTCATCGTCTCGCGCCGTGCCTTCGGCAAGCGGGGCGAGACGATCGCCCAGCAGATCATCGCCTCGGTCCACGGCACGGTCGCCGGCCTGGTTCTCGTGGGAATCGGCGAAGGCGCGGTCATGGGGGTCGCCTACCTGATCGCCGGCGCCCCGCATCCGTTCCTGTTCGGCGTCTTCACCGCCGTCGCGGCCATGATCCCGTTCTGCGCCGTCATAGCGGTGGGGCTGGTGACATTGCTGCTGCTGGTCAAGGGGGCGACGATCGCCGCCCTGGCCATCCTCGGGCTGGGGATGGCGGTGATCTTCGTGGCCGACCATTTCGTCCGCCCGGCCCTGATCGGCGGCTCGACCGAACTGCCCTTCCTGTGGGTCCTGACGGGCATCCTGGGCGGCGTCGAAAGCTGGAGCCTGCTGGGCCTCTTCATGGGCCCGGCCATCATGGCGGTCATGCACCTGATGTGGCGCAACTGGACGCGCGACCGCTGCCTGGACGGAGGCTGACGCGGGGCCGATACCCCGCATGATCCAACTCATCGAAAGAAGGGAAAACGGTCGCAGACGGGAATATCGGGCAGGCGGGATTCGAACCCACGACCCCCAGTCCCCCAGACTGATGCGCTACCAGGCTGCGCTACTGCCCGTCCGTCTGCGACGACACGCCGTGTAGCAGCGCCCGGCGCGGACCGCAACCCGTGTTCGCGGCCCGAATCCGGCTCAGACCGGAATCAGCCGCCGCAGGGCACGCAATTCCACCAGAATCCCGCGCAGACTGTCCTTCAGCAGCAGGTTCTCCTGCCGGATTCGCTCGGATTCCGAATCCGCCGCCGGCCGCGTCTCCGAAGACTCGATACCCGAAGTCTCGGCGCCCGAAATCTCCACACCCTGGGACGGGCCCGAAGGCGGGACGGTATCGGAAATGGATGCTGCGGCCGGAGGCGTCACGAACGGCGCCTGCTCCGCAACGTCGGGAGCGCTTTCCGCCCCCAGAATGACCGGCTCCGCACAAACCAGCCCAGGGTCTGTCGGTTCGAAGCCTGCCGATTCAGGATCCGTCGATTCAGGACCCGCCACGCCGTCCTGCCCGGCCGCGGCCGCCGCACCATGCGCCGGGCTCTCCTCGGGCTGGCCGAACAGATCCTCGTCGTCGCTCCCGTCCGCCGACCCGGCGGGAATGACGACATCCGCGCCTTCACGCAGCATCCGCTGCACGCCTTTGATCGTATAGCCCTGGACATAGAGCAGATCGGAAATCCGGCGCAGCAGTTCGATATCGTCGGGCCGGTAATAACGCCGGCCACCCCCGCGCTTCAGCGGACGCACCTGGCTGAATCGCGTCTCCCAGAAACGCAGGACATGCTGCGGCACATGCAGCTCGTCCGCCACCTCGCTGATGGTGCGAAAGGCATGGGGCGCCTTCTTCAGCCGCCCGGCCGGGTCGTCCCCCGCCTGTTCTTCCATCCGGCCATCTCCCGCCTGGCCATATCCGTCGGCGGCCTCCACCGCATGGGCCGAGGCATCATCCTGCCAGAATTCCTGCCCTGGGCTGGCGGCGCTCATTCGCCGTCTTCCTCGTTTCCGTCGTCCGGCTGGCCGTTCACGCGCGACCGCAGCAACTGGCTGGGCCGGAACACCAGCACCGATCGCGGCAGGATCGGCACCTCCACCCCGGTCTTGGGGTTACGGCCGGTCCGGCGCCCCTTCTGACGAACGGAAAAGGTTCCGAAGCCACTGATCTTGACCGTATTTCCGGCTTCGAGTTCCTTGGCGACCCGCTCAAGCACGTGTTCGAGCAAGTCCGCCGACTCGTTGCGGGAAAGTCCGACCTGACTATAGATATGTTCTGCCAGACTGGCGCGGGTCACTGTGCTCATGCCAGCAAACCTAGGCACGCCGCGATGCACCGTCAATTCAATGCATTGACCGGCGTCAATTTTTCATCTTCACAGATTCGCCCGAAAGGCCCGGACACGGCCCGCCCCCGGCCTCGCTCCACCTCAGATCCGCGCGAGCGCCGATCCCCAGGTCAACCCGCCGCCCAGCGCTTCCATCAGCACCAGGTCGCCCGGCCTGATCCGCCCGTCGCGCACAGCCTCGTTCAGCGCCAGCGGAATGGACGCCGCCGAGGTATTGGCATGGCGGTCGACCGTCACGATCACCCGCTCGGGCGGCAATTCCAGCTTGCGCGCCACGCCCTCGATGATCCGCAGATTGGCCTGGTGCGGCACCAGCCACGACACGTCGCCATGGGTCAGTCCATTGACCCGCAGCACCTCATCGACCGAATCCGACAGCTTGGCCACCGCGTGGCGAAACACGTCGCGCCCGCGCATATGCAGAAATCCGCTCTTCTCGCGCTGCCCGACCGCCCCGTCGACATAAAGCAGGTCGCCAGTCCGCCCGTCGGAATGCAGATGGGTCGACAGGATCCCCGCCCGGTCCTCATCCTCGTCTCCCGCCGCGCGCAGCAGCACCGCCCCGGCCCCGTCGCCAAACAGCACGCAGGTGCCGCGATCCGACCAGTCGACGATCCGCGAATAGACTTCGCTGCCGATCACCAGAACCGAATCGACCTGCCCGCTGCGGATCAGCGAATCCGCCATCGACAGCGCGTAGATGAAGCCCGAGCACGCCGCGGCCAGATCGAAGCCGAACCCTCCGGTCATGCCCAGTTCGGCCTGCACCCTGACCGCGGTCGCCGGAAAAGCCTGGTCCGGCGTGCTGGTGCCCACGATGACGGCGCCCACGTCCCCGGCCCGCATGCCGGCATAGTCCAGCGCCTGCGACGCCGCCGCGCTGGCCATGCTCACGGCCGTGTCGCCGGGCCCCGCGATATGGCGCTGGGCGATTCCGGTCCGGGCCCTGATCCATTCGTCCGACGTGTCGAGGCGCGTCGCCAGCTCATCATTGGTCACGATCCGGTCCGGCAGATAACCGCCGAACCCGACCAGAAGCGAACGTCTCGCCATCATGTCCATCATTCCAAACCGCCAAGCCAGGCCGCCGGTCGGGCAGGGCTGCGGATCAGCTTACGGCGGCAACCGCCGGCTGCTCCTTGTCCGCCCCCGGCCGCATGGCCGTCAGCGATTCCATGCGCAACAATTGTGCGCGAATGCTCTCGTTGAACCGGTGCGTCACCATATCCATGGCAACGTCCACCGCCGCTGCAAAGCCTTCGGCGTCGGTCCCGCCATGCGATTTCACGACGACGCCATTGAGCCCCACGAATACCGCGCCGTTATAGCGGCGCGGATCCAGCCACTCGCGCATCCGCTCCAGCCCCGGCCGGACCAGCAGATAGCCTAGCTTGGCCAGCAGGCCCGACCGGAAGACCTGCCGCAGCAGGACGAACGCCATCTTCAGCGCGCCTTCTCCGGTCTTCAGGGCGACATTGCCGGTAAATCCGTCGGTCACGACCACGTCGGTCGTTCCCGCCGTGATGTCGTGCCCCTCGATAAAGCCGTGGAATTGCGCGGCCAGCGGGCTGTTGCGCAGCACGTCCGCCGCCTGGCGCAGCCTCTCGTCGCCCTTCAGTTCTTCCGAACCGACATTCAGCAGGCCGATCGTGGGCGCCCGCAGGCCCAGCACCGCATTGGCGAAGGCCGCGCCCATCACCGCGAATTCAACCAGGTTGCGCCAGTCGCAGGCGACGTTGGCGCCCAGGTCCAGCATCACCACGTCGCCCTTCAGGGTCGGGCTGATGGCCGCCATGGCCGGACGCGAGACGCCCGGCAGGGTTTTGACGACGATCTTGGCCAGCGCCAGCATCGCGCCGCTATTGCCGGCGGACACCACGCCCTGGGCCTCGCCCTGGGCTACCGCATCCATCGCCAGGCGCATCGACGAATCGCGCACCCGCAGCGCCGCGGTCGGCTTCATGTCCATGGCGATGGCGCTGCCGGCCGGCCGGATCGTGCAGATCGCCGCCGCCTTGGGATGGCGCGCCAGTTGCGCGCGCAACGCCGCCTCATCCCCGATCAGCAGGACCCGCGCGCCAGGATGCCTGTCCGCCGCAATCGCCAGACCGGCCACCACGACTTCCGGACCGCCATCCCCACCCATGCCGTCGATGGCCAGCGTGAAGGGCTCAGCCCCGGAAAAAGAGGAACCTGTCTCGCTCATGCCTGCCTTCTGCCGGGAGAACACCAAAACCACAAACCGCCACGGGACGGCGTCCCGCGGGGCGGGGCGGCCGGCGACCGGCCGGCCATGCGCCGCCGGCTCAGGCCCGGACGGCGGTCTTCAGCGCCTTGCCGGCGGCAACGACCTCACGGCCGTCATAATGGCCGCAATGACTGCAAACATGGTGCGGCCGCTTCAGTTCACCGCAATTCGCGCACTCGGCATGGGCCTGCACGCGCAGCGCCTCGTGGCTGCGACGCATGCCGCGACGGGACGGCGAGGTTTTTCTCTTGGGTACAGCCATGGGCCCGGGCCCCTCCGATCTGGGATCTTAACCGGGCTCCGTCATCACACGGGTCCCGGTCAGTTATCGACAATGAGGGGGCGCCTCTAGCAGACCGCACGACATTCCGCAAGCATCTCTCCGGCCACGCACCCCGCCGCACGGTCAGTTTGGCGCCTTCTTCAGCGCCGCCAGGGCGGCGAAGGGCGACTGCTTTTCCCCCGATATCTCCCCCGACGCGTCCCTGGACGCATCCCCGTCTCCGGGATTCGCGGGCGGAACATCCACCTGGCCGACACCTTCGGGCAGCACGCTGCCCGGCTTGCGCGGATAGGGATCCAGCGCCAGCGACAATTCCTCGGCCGCCAGCGCGCCCAGGTCGATCATGTCCCGCGCATAAGGGATCTCGTCCACCGCCTCGGGGTCCAGATCCTCATCCTCGCGAAACCGCTCGGCCGGGACGAAGCGCGCGGCAAACGTCTCGGCCACCCCGTTGGCAAACCGATCCGTCGTCACCACGCACACCTGGTCGACCGTCGCGGCCAGCCAGCCTTCGGCATAGACCTCGCCCCGCCGTCCCGGCGTCAGGCGATAGCGGCAGGACAGCGCGCGCACCGCCGGCAGGCCGAAACGCGCGGCCAGGGCGGCGCATTCGCGCGCGTCCGCCTCGATCGTCAGGTCCATGCCCGACGCGGCGATCCGCCCCACCGCGACCTTGCGGGAAAATTCCGCCTCCATGAACAGCCAGCTCCTTTATACGCTATACACCGCCCGCTCTCCGGTCCGGCCGGCACGCGGGATATTCACCCATCTATGGCGATGGAGAATTGACTTCGCCACCCCAATCGGGCACCCGACAGATGAGTTTACCCTGGATCAGGACGCCCTTCAGGCCATGCGGTCACCTTCGGACACGAATTCGGCCCTCCGCCCGGCGAGGCGCCTTCTCCCCTGCGCCGTCGTCGGCCTCGGCATGCTCCTCTCCGGCTGCTCGGTCTTCTCGTCCCGGCCGTTCCAGCGCGGCTCGCTGATCGAACGCGACGACTATACCCAGCTCAAGCCCGGCGTCAGCACGCGCGCCGATGCGATGGACCTGCTGGGCTCGCCGACCACGCGCGCCACGTTCGACGACAATACGTGGATCTACATCTCCATGCGGACCGCGCAGACGCCGCTCAGCTTCCCCAGCATCCGCCAGCAGCAGGTCGTGGTACTGAATTTCGACGACAAGGGTACCCTGCGCACCCTGCGCACCCTGGACAAGAGCAACGCGCGCCCCGTCTCGATGGTCGGCGCCGTCACCCCGACTCCGGGCACCAGCGTCAATATCATGCAGCAGATCCTGGGCAATGTCGGCCGCTACAACCCGATGAGCAACCTGGACAGCACGTTCGGCGGCAGCACCGGCCCGATGGGCTTCAACAACGGTCCGGGCCATGGCGGCACGGGCAATTCGCTGCCCTGATATCGCAGCACTTCTATCGCGGTGCCTCTTTAGCATCGGTATCGCGGCCTGATGCCGGCCTATCCTGACACCGGCCTATAGCGGCAGCACGATCCGCACCTGCAGACCGCCCAGCCGGCTGGCGCGCAGGGCGATGTCGCCGCCATGCGCCCGCACGATATCGCGGGCGATCGTCAGGCCCAGCCCCGTGCCGCCCCCGCTGCCGCTTTCGAACGGACGAAAGACGCTTTCCATCCGGTCCGGCGGAATCCCCGGCCCGTCATCGTCGACGCACACCATGATCACGCGCCCGTCCGGCGCGGCGCTCAACGCCACGCGCCCGCCATGACGGCGGGCATTCTGCATCACATTGTCCAACACCCGGCGGATCGCATCCGGCCGCACGATGATCTCGACCGGCACCGGCACGGAAATCGACAGGATCTCGCCCCCCGCTCGGCGAAAGGACGCGGCGGCATCCTCCAGCAGCGGCCCGATTCCGACCGACACCGGCGTCTCGGCCCCCTCGCCCCGCGCGAAGGACAGATAGCTTTCGATCATCCGCTCCATCTCGGCGATGTCGGCGATCATGTCCGCCACGTCGTCCCGCAGCGCGGCGGCATCGACCCTCCCCTGCTGCGGCATCATCGCCAGCGACAGGCGCAGCCGCGTCAGCGGCGTGCGCAGATCGTGCGACACCCCGGCCAGCACCGCGGTCCGCTGCGCCACGAAGCGGAAGATCCGCTCCTGCATGCGGTTGAACGCCACCGCCGCCTTGCGCACCTCCTGCGCGCCCTCCGGGCGGATCGGCCCGGTATCGCGCCCCAGGCCGAACAATTCCGCCCCACGCGCCAGCCGCCGGATCGCCCGCACCTGGTTGCGCATGAACAGGCTGGCGATCATGAACAGCAGCAGCGTGCTGCCCACCGCCCAGGCCACGAACCAGATCGGCGCCACGTCCAGCCGCTTGCGCGGCGCGCCGACGCTCAGGACCCCGTCGGGAAGCTGGATATAGATATGGACGGTATGCCTGTCGCCGATCCAGTCGATATAGGTCGGCCGCCCCAGCGAATCCGCCAGCGCCTGGGCCAGGTCGTCATCCATCGGCCCCAGCACGTGGCTCGACCCGATGCGGGTCAGCCGCCATCCCGGCTGCCACCCTATGTCCAGTTGCGTGCGCCGGCGCACCCGCTGCATGATCCAGCTCCGGTCGCCGGCGGTGTGATAATGGTTCAGCAGGTCCACCGTCAGCGCGACCTCGGCCGCGATGCTGCCCGACATGCGCCGCGACACGACCTTCAGGTAATTGCCGTAGAACAGCTCCAGCGAGATCCCCTGCGTCACCAGCAGCGGAATCAGCACGATCAGCAGCGACCGCCCCAGCAGCGAGCGCGGCAGCACCCGGCGCACCGGCCGGTCCATGCGGCGGCGCCACCCCGCCATGGGCGGGGGCCCGGCCCGGCGCTCCCGCCGGCGATCACCGAACAGCGGCACCGACCGCCCCCCGCGCCGCTATAATCCCGGTTTCAGCACATAGCCCTTGCCACGCACCGTCTGCAGAAAGCGCGGCTCACGCGGATCGGACTCGATCCGCCGGCGCAGCCGCGTCACCTGCACGTCCACCGCCCGTTCGCCGATTTCCTCCATGTCCAGGACCCGCGCGATCTCCTCGCGCGACAGCGTCTCGTTGGGCCGGCGCGCCAGCACGGTCAGCAGCGCGACCTCGCCACCGGTCAGGTGCACGCTGCCCCCGGGGCCCTGCAGCAATCCCCGCGCGGGGTCGAATTCCAGGCCGCCCAGTCGCACCACGCGCAGATTTTCCGACGGCGCGGGCGGCGCGAAGCGGCGCAGATGCGCCTTCAGGCGCAACAGCAACTCGCGCGGCTCGAACGGCTTGCCCAGATAATCGTCCGCCCCGGCTTCCAGGCCGGTGATACGGTCCTCGGGCTCACCCCGCGCCGTCAGCAGCAGGATCGGCAGATCCTGCCCCTCGTCGCGCAGCGCGCGGGTCAGCGCCAGCCCGGTCTCGCCGGGCATGGTCACGTCCAGCACCATCGCGTCGGGCTGCATGAACCCCAGCACCTGCCGCGCCTCCGCCGCCGACGCCGCCACGCTGATACGGAATCCCTGCTCGGTCAGGTAACGCTGCAGCAGGCGCCGCAGCCTCGGGTCGTCATCCACCACCAGGATATGCGCCCCGGCGACCGCTCCATCCCGCGTTCCGCTGTCCCGTCCGTCCATGCCCCTCGCCCACACCCCTGTCGCCCGCGCCCCTTGCCAGGCCGCCCAACCCGACGCCTTCACATCCTGGCCCGGCGCGCCCGCTCGCCCGCCGCGATCACATCTTCGAGCACGCGCCGCGTCCTGTCGTCCATAAGGCCCTGCATGACTCGACGGAACCCCTCGACCGACGCGGCGCCGACATCACGATACACGCCGACCAGCTTCTCGCGCTGCAGATCGAACAATTGCCGCTCCACCGCGGCCCCCGCCGCGGTCAGCGACAGCAGGCGCAGCCGGCGGTCCCGCCGTCCCACCTCCTGCGCGACATAATCCCGCGCCTGCAGTTCCCCCAGCGCGCGGCCCAGGCTCTGTTTCGTGATTCCCAGCAGGTCCTGCAGCGCGCCGACCGCGATGCCCGGATGGCGCCCGACCAGTTGCAATATCCGGTGATGCGCCCGTCCCAGCCCCAACTCTTCCAGCACCGGATCGACCACCGCGCCGAAATCGCGCCAGGCCAGGGTCATCAGTTCCTGCGCCTGGCGCATCTCGTCCTCGCGCAGGAACAGCAGGCCGCTCCCGGCCCCCGCCGCTCCCGCCGGCCGTCGCGGCGGCCCCTTGCGATCCGTCATCGCGCCCCTGCGATGGCCCGGGAAAACGCCGCTTCCGCCACGGGCGGCCGCTCAGGCCGCACGCCCGGCCGCCAGGCGCTGCCTGATCCGGCCGATCCGCGCGACGGCCTCCAGCCGCCGATCCAGAAAGGACGCGACGGCATCCGGGTCGTCCCCCCGCGCCAGCCAGAACAGCAGCGTCTGGACATAGACCGATGCCAGGGTCATCCGCTTGGTCTGGCGGCTCAGCCCAACCGACCGGTCCCCCGCCGCTTCCCAGATCGCATCGACGGTCCGCGCCAGGCTCCGCGCCAGCGCCCCCGCGCGCCCCGGCAGCATCAGCACCGCAAGCGCGCGGCGCATGGCGGCCCGGTCGGGCGTGATGGTCCGCAGCCGCATCAGGATGATCGCCCGCACCCGCCGGCTCAGCCGCGGCTCGTCCAGGTCGTGCGCGACCTCGATCATCGCGCGGTCGGCCCGGTCGAGCCAGGCCTCGACCATCTCCGCCGGGCCGCCGGGAAACAGCAGGTCCGCATCCGGCCCGCCGGCCGCGCGCAGGGTCCGCATCGTCCACCCTTCGCCGCCCGCCAGGGCCTCGACGCGCCCCAGCACCTCGTCCCGCGCCGCACTGCGCTCCAGCCGGCGCGGCGCGCAGGCGGCGACACAGGCGGCCAGCCGCGCCGCGATCATTCCCGCACCCCGTGGCGCGCGATTTCCTCTTCGAATCCCATCTGCCCCAAATCCGTCATGCGCATCGGATAGAGAATCCCGTCCAGATGATCATATTCATGCTGCAATACATTCGCCATGAATCCGCCGGCGATCCCCTCCACCCGCGTGCCGTCCCGCTCCAACCCCGAATAGGCGACCCGCACATGACGCGGCACCATGCCGCGCAGGCCGGGAATCGACAGGCACCCCTCCGGCCGCAGCACCATCTCGTCATCGACGGGACGCAGGACAGGGTTGATCAGCACGCTGGCGCCGCGCGGCGGATCGTCGTCGCCCGCGCTGCGCTCCTGCGGCACGCGATAGACGAACAGCCGCAGCGACACATGCACCTGCGGCGCCGCCAGCCCCGCCCCGCGCGCGTCCTCCATCGTCTCGATCATGTCGTCGATCAGCCGCCCGATCTCCGGGCTCAGCGGGTCCGCCACCGGGTCCGCGCGGCGCAGCAGGACCGGATGGCCCATCCGGGCGATTTTCAGCAAGGTCACGATCCCACCCTTTCCTGTCGTGCAGGCCATAACGCGCAGGCCACGCATGTCCCGCAAAATAGTCCGCCTGTTTCCGCCAGGAAACGGGCGGAATGATTTGTGTTCCGCACGGACCCCATGTTATAGGTCCGCCCCACTCGGGAATCGCACGCGGGCCATAGCCGCCGGCGGACATCCCGCCACGGCAGTTTTCGTGGCCGATCCGAAAGGCCACAAAGCAGGAGTTGACGACCAAGTGCAGGTTCTCGTTCGCGACAACAATGTCGACCAGGCTCTCAAGGCGCTCAAGAAGAAGATGCAGCGTGAAGGCATCTTCCGCGAGATGAAGCTGCGCCGCCATTACGAAAAGCCCTCCGAGCGCAAGGCGCGCGAGGCCGCCGAGGCCGTCCGCCGCGCCCGCAAGATGGAGCGCAAGCGCCTGGAACGCGAAGGGTTCTGACCTGTTCCATGAACGCGGCCCCGAAGGGGGCCCAGTTCCGAAAAAAGGCCGGCTCCCCAGGGGAGCCGGCCTTTTTTCATGCCTGATTTCCCCTACTGTCCCGCCGGCGCCATCAGCCGCGACAGATAGACCGCCTCCAGCGCCCGCTCATGGGCGATCTCCCGCGCATTCACCGTGCCGGAATGCCCGCCCTCGACGTCCTCGTAATAGAGAAACGGCACCCCCAGCGCCTGCAATTTCGCGGCGAAACGCCGCGCATGCACCGGCCCCACCCGATCGTCGCGGGTCGAGGTGAAGATGAACGGCTCGGGATAGCGCACCCCCGCGCGCAGCGCCCGCAGGGGCGAGATACGCTGCAGGAAGGCCCGCTGCGCCGGCTCGTCCATACTGCCATATTCGCCGACCCAGGACGCGCCGGCCGCCATCGTCTCGAAATGTTCCATGTCCAGCAGCGGCACGCCGATAATGACCGCGCCCCACAATTCGGGGTGCTGGGTAAACTCCACCCCCATCAGCAGCCCGCCGTTCGACCGGCCGCGAATCGCCAGCCGCGCGGGCGTCGTCACGCCCCGCGCCATCAGGTCCCGCGCCACGGCGGCGAAATCGTCGAAGACGCGCTGGCGATGGACGGTGCGCCCGGCCTCGTGCCAGGCGGGCCCGAACTCGCCCCCGCCGCGAATATTGGCCACCGCGTAGACCCCGCCCCGCTCCAGCCACAGCCGCCCGACCACCGGGTTGTAGTCCGGCACCGACGCGACCTGGAATCCGCCATAGGCCGTCAGCAGCGTCGGGTTCGTGCCGTCCGGCTTCATGCCCCGCCGGTGGACCAGGAAATAGGGAATGCGCGTCCCATCCGCCGATACCGCCCAGGATTGCCCGACCTCCAACCCGGCGGCATCGAATTGCGGCGGCAATTCCATGATCTTGCGCGCACTGCCCCCCACGCAATCCACCAGCCATAGTTGCGAGGGCGTCAGAAAGCCCGAAACCGACAGGAACGCCCGGCCCGACTCCCGGTCGGCATCGACGATATGGATCGACATCATGTCCGGCATCGCCAGCCGGACGCCGCGCCAGGCGCCGCCGTCCCGCCCGGCCTGCTGAAAGATCCAGGCCTGGCCGCGCACCGAATCCAGCACCGTCATCACCACGCCCGCGCCCGTCACCGCGACCTCGTCCACCGCCTGGCGCGGGTTCGGCACGAACAGGATCTGCGCCGCCGCCTGCCCCGCCGGATCGACCGCGATCACGCTGCCCGCCGCGATCCGCGTCCCGCCGCGCGGCGTCCAGTCCTGGTTGACCGACAGGATCAGCCGCCCGCCCGCGAACCCGTGCAGGTCCATGCGCGACGGCAGGTCCAGCATCCGCACGCCCTGCGGCGTCACCACCCCGTACCGGTCCTCGAAAAACGTGACCGCGCGGCGGATCAGCACGATACGGCGCCCCTGCCCGTCGGCCAGCGCCAGCGGCTCCACCGAAACGTCGCCGGGCGTCCCGCGCATCACCTCCGCCGCCTGGTCCAGGGCCTGGCCCCGGCGCAGGCGCCTGACCACGAACGGATAGCCGGACGCCGTCACCCCACCCCGGTCCGCGCCCCAGTCACGCGCGACCAGCAGCGTGTCACGATCCTCCCAGACCGCCGTCTGCTTCGATCGCGGCAGCAAGAAGCCCCCCGGCACGAACTGCCCGCTCAGCGGCAGGAATTCGCGCAGGCTCGCCGCATCCTCGCCCGCGTCGGACAAACGCAGCAGGCACGGCGAATCCCCGGGTTCCAGGCATTCCGCGCCCTGGAAGACCCAGTCGCGATGCTCCTGCCGGGCCAGCGCATCGACGTCCAGCCTGGTGATCCAGGCCGGACGACCGCCCAGAAACGACGCCAGGTCCGTCTGGCGCCAGATCCCGCGGGGATTGGCCGCGTCCTGCCAGAAATTGAAAATCTTCCCGGCCATAAAGGAGGGTTCGGGAATTCGATGCCGATCCTGCTCGACCTGCAGCACCGCATCATGGAATGCGCGATAGCGCGAATCGCGCGCCAGCGTGTCGTCGGTGCGGCGATTCTGCTGCCGCACCCACGCCAGGGCCTGCGCCCCCGTCACGTCCGACAGATAGGCCGGAGTAGTGAAATGCGCGGGCATGGCGGCCCGGACGGGCCACGCCGCCAGCAGGGCGGCACAGGCCAGGATGCCTCGGATCATGTTCATCACGGAACAATTCCAGAGATCCCGGCGCCCGGAAAGGCAAATTCCTTTTAAAGAATCCCCTGGCTTAAAAGAGCCCCGGCCTCGCCCGCCGCGTCAGCCGTTCAGCTTGTCCAGCTCGCGCACCACGGCCTCGCCCATCACCGCGGTGCCGACCTGCGCCGTGCCCGGGCTCATGATGTCGGCGGTACGCAGCCCGCTGGCCAGCACGTTGGCCACGGCGGTCTCGATCAGCACAGCCTCCGCCTCCATCCCGAACGAATAGCGCAGCAGCATCGAGAATGAGAGGATCTGCGCCAGCGGATTGGCGATTCCCTTGCCCGCGATATCGGGCGCACTGCCGTGGATCGGCTCATACAGCGCCGGACGCCTGCCGGACGCGTCCACCGCCCCCAGCGTGGCCGAGGGCAGCATGCCCAGGCTGCCCGTCAGCATCGAGGCCAGGTCCGACAACAAATCGCCGAACAGGTTGCCGGTCACGATCACGTCGAACTGACGCGGATTGCGCACAAGCTGCATCGCGCAATTATCCGCCAGCATGTGGCTCAGTTCGACATCGGGATAGTCGCGGGCATGCAGGTCGGTGACGACCTCCTTCCACAGCAGCCCGCTTTCCATCACGTTGCATTTCTCGACCGAACAGACGCGGTTGCCGCGCTGCCGCGCCAGGTCGAAGGCCACCCGCGCCACGCGCTCGATTTCCGCGGTGGTATAGATTTCGGTATTGATGCCCCGCCTGCTGCCGTCGGGCAGGGTCTCGATCCCGCGCGGCTCGCCGAAATAGATCCCGCCCACGGTCTCGCGCACGATCATGATGTCCAGCCCGGCCACGATCTCGGGCTTCAGCGTGCTGGCATCGACCAGCGCGTCGAACACCTTGGCCGGACGCAGGTTCGCAAACAGCTCCAGTTCCTGGCGCAGCTTCAGGATCGCGATCTCGGGCCGCCGGTCGAAACCGGCCGACGCCCATCGCGGATCGCCCACCGAACCGAACAGCACCGCATCCGCCGCCTTCGCCGCCGCGATCACCTCGTCGCGGATCGGCACGCCATGCACCGCCAGCGACGCGCCGCCGACCAGGTCCTCGGAAATATCGAAGACCACGCCGCGCGCGCGCTCCATCCACGTCACAACCCGCGCGACCTCGCGCATGATCTCGGGGCCGATCCCATCGCCCGGCAGGACTAACAGCTTCTTGGTCGCGCTCATCTCGTCGTTCTCTCCCGTTTTTTTATCGACAGGCAGGGCCGGACAGACAGGCCTGGCGGATCACGCCACGACGATATGCGTCTGCCAGGGCTGCGCCCGCTCCCGCGCCGTCTCGAAGGCCCCGATCGCGGCCTCGTGCTGCAGGGTCTGGCCGATATCGTCCAGTCCCTCCAGCAGCAGGTGCCGGCGCAGCGGATCGATCTCGAAGCCGATCTCGGCCCCGTCCGGGCGGATGACCACCTGGCGCTCCAGATCGACCGTCAGCCGCCCGTTGCCCCCCAGCCGCGCATCCTCCATCAGCGCATCGCAGGTCTCGCGCGGCAGTTGGATCGGCAGGATGCCGTTCTTGAAGCAGTTGTTGAAGAAGATGTCGGCAAAGGACGGCGCGATCACGCAGCGTATGCCGAAATCCAGCAGCGCCCATGGCGCATGCTCCCGCGACGACCCGCACCCCAGATTGTCATAGGTGATCAGGATCCCGGCATCGCGATAAGGCGGCTGGTTCAGCACGAAATCCGGGCGTTCCGATCCGTCCGGGTTGTAGCGCATGCCGTCGAAGGCATGCACGCCCAGGCCCGACCGCTTGGTGGTCTTCAGGAAACGCGCCGGGATGATCTTGTCCGTATCGATGTTCGCTTCCGGCAGCGGCGCCGCGATCGCGGTCAGGACGGTGAATTTTTCCATGGCTCAGATCAGCTCCCGCACGTCTGTCAGATGTCCCGTCACCGCCGCCGCCGCCGCCATGGCGGGCGACAGCAGGTGCGTCCGCCCGCCCGGCCCCTGCCGCCCCTCGAAATTCCGGTTCGAGGTCGAGGCACAGCGCTGGCCCGGCGTCAGCTTGTCCGGGTTCATGCCCAGGCACATCGAACAGCCGGCCTCCCGCCATTCGAACCCCGCCTCGCGAAAGATCCGATCCAGCCCCTCCCGCTCGGCCTGCGCCTTCACCAGGCCCGACCCCGGCACAACCATGGCCCGCACGCCGTCCGCGACGTGCCGCCCCGCCACGACCGACGCCGCCGCGCGCAGATCCTCGATCCGGCTGTTGGTGCAGGACCCGATGAAGACCACGTCGACCGGCACGCCGGCGATCTTCTGTCCGGCCTGCAGGCCCATGTAATCCAGCATGCGCTGCATCTGCGCGCGCCGCGCCTCGTCGGCCTCGGCCGCGGGGTCCGGCACGGCGCCCGTCACCGGGATCACGGTCTCGGGGCTGGTCCCCCAGGTCAGGACCGGCGGAATATCCTCGGCGCGCAATTCGACCACCTTGTCGTACTGCGCGCCCTCGTCCGCCGCCAGCGTCTTCCAGTACGCCACCGCCTGCTCGAACGCCTCGCCCTTCGGGGCATAGGGCCGGCCGCGCACATAGTCGAACGTCACCGCATCCGGCGCCACCAGCCCGGCCCGGGCGCCGGCCTCGATCGACATGTTGCAGATCGTCATCCGCCCGGCCATGTCCAGCCCGCGGATCGTCGAGCCGGCGAACTCGATCACATGGCCGGTGCCGCCCGCCGTGCCGATCCTGCCGATGATCGCCAGCATCACGTCCTTGGCGGTCACCCCCGGGCCCAGCGTGCCCTCGACGACCACCTTCATGTTCTTCGCCGGCTTCTGCAGCAGGGTCTGGGTCGCCATCACATGCTCGACCTCGGACGTGCCGATGCCGAACGCCAGCGCGCCCAGCGCCCCGTGGGTCGAGGTATGGCTGTCGCCGCACACGATGGTCATGCCCGGCAGCGAAATCCCCTGCTCGGGGCCCACCACATGCACGATACCCTGATTTTCGGACAGAAGCGGGAAATACGGAACGCCGAACGCCCGGACATTGCGCTCCAGGGTCTCGATCTGGTTGCGGCTTTCCGGCTCCTCGATCGGCAGGGTGCGGTCCGAGGTCGGCACGTTATGGTCCACCACCGCGATCGTCGCATCCGGCCGCCGCAGACGCCGCCCGCTGATGCGCAGCCCCTCGAAGGCCTGCGGGCTGGTGACCTCATGCACCAGGTGGCGGTCGATATAAAGGATCGCCGTACCGTCCGGAAGCCGCTCCACGACATGGCTGTCCCAGATCTTGTCGAACAGCGTACGTGCGGCCATCGGTCTTCCTCTCTGCACAGCTTTCACACGGAAACGTGTGAATTCATACGGAAACGCCGACACCGCCGCCCGTCGTGACGGACGGGCGGCGGGACGACGAACCCGGTCGATATCGTGACGCGCCTCGTCCCCCCGCAAGGGGAGACGCGAATGCGCCGCCACATGGCCCGGCCCCGGGAAACCCCTCGGCAATCACCCCCGGGAAACATTTCGAGGGCCGAACGGGCCGGGCCGCGGGATCAGGCCCCGGCCGCCACGGTCTCGCGCGCGCGCTCGGCGATACGGGCCGATTTGCCGCGGCGGCCGCGCAGGTAGTACAGCTTCGCGCGGCGCACGGCGCCACGGCGCACGACCTTGATCTCGGCGATCGCCGGCGCATAGAGCGGGAAGATGCGCTCGACGCCCTCGCCGTTCGAGATCTTGCGCACGGTGAAGTTGCTGTTCAGCCCCTTGTTCGAACGCGCGATCACCACGCCCTCATAGGCCTGGACGCGCTGGCGCTCGCCTTCGACGACGCGGACCGACACGCGGACCGTGTCGCCGGGGCCGAATTCGGGTACCGCACGGGCGGCCGAGAGACGCGCGATCTCGTCGGCCTCATATTGCTGGATGATGTTCATGATCGAGTCCTTCGCTTGAAAACAGTCAATGCGTCCGCTTCGGCTCAGCCGTCGGGCTGGCCGGGCGGGCGCGATCTTGGCCGGCGCGCTCCAGGCGCGCCGCCCACAAATCGGGTCGGCGCGTCCGGGTCGCGATCTCGGATTCAGTCCGCCGCCAGTTCGCGATGGCGGCATGATGACCGGACAGCAGGATGTCGGGCACTTCGCGCCCCTCCCAGCTCGCCGGCTTGGTGTAATGCGGATATTCCAGCAACCCGTCGGAAAAACTCTCCTCCGTGCCGCTGGCGTCGGAACCCATGACCCCGGGGATCAGCCGCACGCAGCTATCCAGCAGCACCAGCGCCGCCATCTCCCCGCCTGACAGGACATAATCGCCGATCGAAACCTGCTCGGCCCCGCTGGCCTCCAGCACCCGCTCGTCCACCCCTTCGTAACGGCCGCACAGCACCACCAGGCCCGGCCCGCCGGCATAGCGGCGGACATCCTCCTGGCGCAGCGGACGGCCGCGCGGCGTGGGATAGACCAGCGGCCTGCCGGCCAGCGCGACGTCGCGGATCGCCGCGGACACCACGTCCGGACGCATGACCATGCCGGCCCCGCCTCCGAACGGCGTATCGTCCACGGTGCGGTGCCGCCCCAGCCCGTACTCGCGCAGATTGCATGTCCGCAGCGACCACAGCCCGTCTGCCAGCGCGCGTCCGGCCAGGGACTGGCCCAGCGGACCGGGGAACATGTCCGGAAACAGGGTCAGCATCGTGGCCTGCCAGGTCATGACGCCGCTCCGACTTCCGGGACCCCGGCCCTCGAAATCTCGACTTTCGAGACCTCGACCGCATCCGGACGCGAGACGTCGCCCTGGACCTCGACCTCGTCGGGCAGCACCGCGACGATCCGCCCGGCCGCCACGTCGATGACCGGAAAGCACGCCCGGGTAAAGGGCAGGATCAGCGGCGCATGGCCGCTCCCGCCGATCTCCAGGCTGACCCCCGCGCCATAGTCATGGACCGTCAGCACCCGCCCCAAGGACGCGCCGCACGACGCGTCGCGCCCCTCCAGGCAGACGTCCAGGCCGATCAGGTCGGTGAAATAGAACTCGTCCTGATCCGGCTCCGGCAGGCTGGCCCGCGCGACATAGAGCCGCCGGTTCACCATCGCCTGCGCGGCGTCGCGCCCGGTCAGCGCCCGGCCCGCCGCATCGCGCAGCTCGGCAATGCCGTCGCCCCGCCATTGCAGGGTCCAGCCCTGCCCCCGGTCGTCGGTCAGCACCCCATAGGCGGCCAGGTCCTCCGGCACGGCGGCATAGCTGTGCACGCGCACCAGCCCCCGCACGCCATGCGGACGTCCCACCACACCCATCAGGATACGATCGCGATCCACCGGTTCAGCCTGCCCGTAATCCTATCCGCGTCGTCCGCAATCAGGCCGCGGCGGCAGCCGCGGCGGCGGCGGCACGTTCCTGCGCGCGCTTCTTCGGCGCCGACTTCTTGGGCTGCTCGTTATAGGCGGGCTTCGGCGCCAGGCCGGCATTGCCCAGGAAGCGGGCCACGCGGTCGGTCGGCAGCGCGCCCTGCGACAGCCAGTGCGCGATGCGCTCGTTCACCAGCCGCACGCGGTCGGCATGGTCGGACGGCAGCATCGGGTTGTAGGCGCCCACCTTCTCGATGAAGCGGCCATCGCGGGGCGAACGGCTGTCGGCCACCACGATGTGGTAGTACGGACGCTTCTTCGCACCGGCGCGGGCAAGGCGGATCTTCAGGCTCATTTGAAACACTACTCCGAAAGAAAACTCTGGATACGGACCAAGGCGAAACGGATTGGACGATCCCGTCAGCCGAACGGACGGCCGCCCGGCGGTTTCGCCCCCTTGGGCATGAGAGCGGACATCCCCTGGCGCATGAGTCCCTTCATGCCGAGCTTGTTGATCCGCTTCATCATCGTGGACATGTCGTCGAACTGCTTCAGCAGCCGGTTGACGTCCTGAACTGTGGTCCCCGACCCGGCGGCGATGCGCTTCTTGCGCGACGCCTTGATGATGGCGGGCGTCTTGCGCTCCGCCCTGGTCATGGACGAAATGATGGCCTGGTGGCGCTTCAGGACCGACGTATCCAGGTCCTTGTCACCCAGCGCCTGCTTGACCTTCCCCATGCCGGGCAGCATGTCCAGGATGCCGGACAGCGAACCCATCTTGGAAATCTGGCGGATCTGCGCGGCATAATCGTCCAGGTCGAACTGCCCGCGCATCATCTTGAGGGCGATCTTCTCGCTCTCTTCATGATCCAGCGTATCGGCGGCCTTCTCGACCAGGCCCGCGATGTCGCCCAGCCCCAGGATGCGGCCGGCCACGCGCTCGGGATGGAACTCCTCCAGCGCGTCCAGCTTCTCGCCCGAACCGGTCAGCTTGATCGGCGCGCCGGTAATCGCGCGCATCGACAGCGCGGCGCCCCCGCGGGCATCGCCGTCCATGCGGGTCATGACGACGCCGGTCACGCCCACCGCCTCGTTGAACGCCTTCGCGGTGTTCACCGCGTCCTGGCCGGTCATCGCATCGACGACCAGCAGGGTTTCGGCCGGCGACGTCTCGGCGCGGATCGCCCGCACCTCGTCCATCAGCGCCTCGTCGATCGACAGGCGCCCGGCCGTGTCCAGGATGACGACGTCGAACCCCTCGCGCCGGCCGGTATCCATCGCACGGCGCGCGATCTCGACCGGGCTCTGGCCGGGCACGATCGGCAGCGACGGCACGCCCGCGCGCTCGGCAAGCTGCTGCAACTGCAACTGCGCAGCCGGGCGCTGGGTGTCCAGGCTGGCCAGCAGCACCTTCCGGCGCTCGCGCGTCGCCAGGCGCAGCGCGATCTTGCCCGACGTGGTGGTCTTGCCCGATCCCTGCAGGCCGACCATCAGGATCGGCACCGGCGCCACGGCATTCAGGTTCAGCGGCACCGCCCCGGCGCCGCCCAGCGCGTCGATCAGCGCGTCATTGACGATCTTGGCCACCGCCTGGCCGGGCGAGATGCTGCCCAGCACCTCGTGCCCCACGGCGCGCTCGCGCACCTTGGCGACGAAATCCTTGACGACGGGCAGCGCCACGTCGGCGTCCAGCATCGCCAGGCGCACCTCGCGCATCGCCTCGGCCACATCGGCCTCGGACAGCGCGCCGCGCTTGGCGAGCCCATCGAACACACCGGAGAGCTTGCTGGAAAGCGTCTCGAACAAAGGCCCGTCACTCCAAGGGGACTGTCACCCCAAAAGACGTCGCGCCACTGCGCGAGCACTCGCGGAGTGGCGTTCCTGATGATGGGGGTGGCTTTACCCGCCTCCCCCTTCCCTGTCAACGAAATCGACCGCACGGGCCGCGCCGGGGGACGAAACGTGCCCCGACGCGGCCCCGGCCCGCCCCTTACTTGCCTGGGACCGGTTTCATCACGTCACGCATCTCCTGGCGCAATGCGCGGATCTTCTCCACCCGCGCCCTGGCCTGGGCCAGTTGGTCCGGGGTCAGGATGTCGTGGATCTTCACCGCGATGTCCAGCCGCCGGGCGGCCTCCGCCTGGCGCAGGCCCTCGATCTGCTGCGTCAGCGTCGTCAGCTTCGCCTTGTCGACCGCTCCCGGGGCCAGCAGCACGTCCTCGATCTGCCGATGCAGGTCGCCAAGCTGCTTCCAGTCGCCTTTATGCGCGTGCCGCGCGTCCTGGAAAATCTCGTGTAGTTGCTTGTGCTGCGCCGGCGTCAGCTTCAGCCCGGCCAGGAGCGCCATTTCCCCATGCATCCCGCCATGCATGCCGTGCCCCTCGAAACCACCATGCATGCCGGGTCCGCCCATGCCATGATCGCCCATGCCGTAATCACCTATGCCTGGGCCGGGCGGCATGTCCTGCGCCAGCGCCGCGCCGCCGGACAGGCTCGCCAGGACCGTCATGGCCAGCATCGTCTTCTTGAACATCGTCGGGCCTTTCCTCTTCCCATGAACCGGAACCATGGTCCCGGGGTGACGATGGGAATGTAATCACGCCCGACCGTCCGGAAATCCGGCGAATATGCTACGAAATGTAAGAGGCTGTATCGCAAGCCCTGCAACCGGACGAGAGCCGCCGCAGGGCCGCGTCTGTCACGGCCGGCCTTGTCACTTGGCCGCCTTGGCGCTTCCGCGCGGCCGGTCGGCCGGCAGCATCTCGCCGGTGGCGGCATAATAGACGCGCTCGGCGATATTGGTGGCGTGGTCGCCGATCCGTTCCAAATTCTTGGCGATGAACAGCAGGTGCGTGCAGGACCGGATGGTGCGCGGATCTTCCATCATATAGGTCACCAGCTCGCGGAACATGGCGGTATACAGCTCGTCGATCGCGGCGTCGGAGTACCAGACCGCGACCGCCCCCTCGCTGTCCCGTCGGGCCATGGCGTCGATCGCCCGGCACAGATTCTCATGCACCAGCCGCCCCATGGCGCGCAGCCCGCCCACCGGCACGTCAGTGGGCTGCGTCTCGACCTTCCGCGCGCGCTTGGCGACGCTGGCGGCGCAATCGCCGATCCGCTCCAGGTCGCCGGTGATCTTCAGCACCGACACGATCTCGCGCAGGTCGCCGGCCATCGGCGCGCGCAGCGCCAGCAGCCGGATCGCCAGCGCCTCGACGTCGCGTTCCAGCGCATCGACCTGCGGGTCCAGCGCCTGGGCCTCGCGCGACGCCTGCTCGTCCCTGTCGACGATCGCGGCGATCGCCAGCGCGCTCTGCCGCTCGACCAGCCTGCCCATGGCGCTGGTCATGCCGCGCAACTGGGTCAGCTCCTGCTCGTAGCTCTTGACGGTATGCGCCTGTTCCTTGACCACGCTGCCCCTCCTTCCCGTATCAGCCGAAGCGGCCGGTGATGTAGTCCTGGGTGCGGCGCTCACGCGGGGCGGTGAACATGCGGTCGGCATTGTCCACCTCGACCAGTTCCCCCAGGTAGAAGAACGCCACGCGGTCCGCGCAGCGCGCCGCCTGCTGCATGTTGTGCGTCACGATCGCGATCGTGAACTCCGCCTTCAGCTCGTCCAGCAATTCCTCGATCCGCGCCGTCGAGATCGGGTCCAGCGCGCTGGTCGGCTCGTCCAGCAGGATCACCTCGGGCCGCGTCGCGATCGTCCGCGCAATGCACAGCCGCTGCTGCTGCCCGCCCGACAGCGCCGTCGCCGACGTCCCCAGCCGGTCCTTCACCTCGCCCCACAGCGCCACCCGCCGCAGCACGTCCTCGACCCGCGCATCCATCTCCGGCCGCGTCAGCGTCTCGTGCAGCCGCACCCCGAACGCGATGTTCTCGTAGATCGACATCGGAAACGGCGTCGGCTTCTGGAACACCATCCCGATCCGCGACCGCAGCACGTTCAGGTCCATCTCCGGCGACAGGATGTTCCGCCCGTCGAACGTCACCTCCCCCGTCGCCCGCTGCCCGGGATACAAATCATACATCCGGTTCAGCACCCGCAGCAGCGTCGACTTGCCGCACCCCGACGGGCCGATCATCCCCGTCACCCGCCGCGCCGGAAAATCCAGCGTGATGTCCCGCAGCGCCCGGTTCGCCCCATACCAGAAATCCAGCCCACGCACCGAAAGCGCCGGCGCCGCGGCATCCGCCGCCGGCACGTCCTGCATCACCCCGTCCCTCATTTCTTGATGTCCCATCGGCGCACCGTCCATGGCCCTACTGCCCCGCGCCCAGCCGCCGGTGCCACATCCGCACCACCACGTTCAGCACCAGCACCCCCGCCGTGATCAGCAGCGCGCCCGTCCAGGCCAGTTGCACCCAGTCGTCATACGCCGACCCCGCATATTGATAGATCGCCACCGGCAGGCTGGCCATCGGCGCGTCCAGCGACAGCGACCAGTTCATGTTCCCCAGCGAGGTGAACAGCAGCGGCGCCGTCTCCCCCGATACCCGCGCCACCGCCAGCAGGATCCCCGTCAGCACCCCGGCCCGCGCCGCCCGCAGGCACACCTGCAGCACAACCCGCCATTTCGGCGCCCCCAGCGCATAGGCCGCCTCGCGCATCGTCAGCGGCACCAGCCGCAGCATGTCCTCGGTCGTCCGCACCACCACCGGCACGAACAGCATCGCCAGCGCAACCGCCCCCGACAGGCCAGAAAAATGCCCCACCGGCGCCACCAGCGCCAGATACACGAACAGACCCACCAGGATCGACGGCGCCGACAGCATCATGTCCGACACGAACCGCACCACCGCCACCACACGCCCGTCGGTCGCGTATTCCGACAGGTAGATCCCTGTCAGCAGCCCCACCGGCGTGCCGATCGCCGCCGCCAACCCGGTCTGCACCAGGCTGCCCGCGATCGCGTTCGCCAGCCCCCCGCCGCCGCCCGGCGGCGTCATCACCCGCACCAGCGTCCCCGCCGACAGGCCGGGCAGCCCCCGCGCCAGCAAGGTCAGCAGGATCGAGCCCAGCGCCAGCAGCACGATCCCCGTCGCCCCCAGGCTCAGCCCCGTCGCCAGACGGTCCGCCAGCCGCCGCCGCGCCGCCAGCCGGCCGCCGCGCCCCCAGCCCGCCCCGGACGGCGCCGCAGGCACCCCGGCCAGTTCTCCCGACATCGCGTCACCCGGCGCCGCGTCACCGGACGTCGCGTCACCCGGCGCCGCGCCGCCGCTCATCGTCCCGTTCTCCCGGTCCGCCATCTCACGCCCCCCGCCGCAGCAGCACCCGCGAGCAGGCCAGCGTGACGAACGAGATCACCATCAGGATGAAGCCCAGCGCCAGCAGCGACGACAATTTCAGGCTGCCCGCCGCGCTCTCGGGAAATTCCAGCGCGATCAGCGACGCGATCGTGTTCCCCGGCGCGAACAGCGACCAGCCGATCCGGTTGGCGTTGCCGATCACGAAGGTCACCGCCATCGTCTCGCCCAGCGCCCGCCCCATCCCCAGCATCACCCCGCCCACCAGCGCCGGACGCGACCAGGGCAGGATCACGCTGCGCATCACCTCCCACCGCGTCGCACCCAGCCCATAGGCGCTCTCGCGGATCTGCGCCGGCATCGCCGTGAACACGTCGCGCATCACCGCGCACACGAACGGCGTCACCATCACCGCCAGCACCAGCCCGCCGGTCAGCAGCCCCGTCCCGTAGGGCGCCCCGTGAAACAGCACCCCCAGCACCGGCACATGCCCAAGATGCCGGTTCGCCCACGGCTGCACCACCCGCGCCATCACCGGCACGATCACGAAGAAGCCCCACATCCCGAATATGATCGACGGCACCGCCGCCAGAAGCTGCACCGCCATGCCGATCGGCCCCGCGACCGACCCCGGCGCCATCTCCACCAGCCAGAACGCGATCCCGAACGCCAGCGGCACCGCGATCAGCAGCGCCAGCACCGTCGTCATCACCGATCCGAACACCGGCGCAAGCGCCCCGAAATGCTCCGACACCGGGTTCCATGCCGTGCTCCACGCAAAGCCGGGGCCGAACGCACCCCATGCCTGCGCCCCGCCCCACGCCAGAACCCCGATCAGACCCCCAAGAAGCGCCAGAAGTGACCACCCGCTCAGCCGCACCGCGGCCGAAAAGATCGCATCCCCCACACCGCCCGCCGCCCGCCGCGCGGCCACCATGGTCGAAGGGGGTGACGGCGTCGAAGGCTCCATGCAGGCTCCGCTGGAATGGGCGCCCGGAATCGGGGAATCCCCCGGACGCGTCGTCAGAATCAGGCGCGCGGGCTGCGCCGCGCCGGCAATCGGCCACACCCGGCCTCATGCCGGGCGCGGCCTGTCCGCGCGACCATTACTGGACCGCCCCCCGCCCCCGCAACCGCCGATCGCGCCTCCCGGGCGCTTTCCGCTCAGGCGCGGCCAAAGCGCGACAGTCGCTCGATCACCAGGTCGAAATATCCCTCGGCATCCAGCCGGTTCAGCACCAGCGCGTTCGCCGCCTCTCCGCTCACGCCCCACCAATCGATGACCGTCATGCCCCGGGTCAGCGCGCCGTGGCATTCGATCCCCACATGCGCCAGCCGGCCGCTGAACAGGTCCGGCCGCAACAGCGCCGCGATCACCGTCGGATCATGCAGCGGCCCGCCGTCGGTGCCCCATTGGTGGGCGTTATAGCCTTTGTTGAACAGCAGCAGGTGATAGAACGCCTCGGCCAGCGGCGTGCCGACGGCGCGCAGCCGCGCCATGCGGGCCTGCGTGGTCAGCGCCTGGTGGGTGCAATCCAGCGGGACCATCGTGATCGGCACGCCCGAGGCGAAGACCCGGGCCGCCGCCTCGGGGTCGACATGGATGTTGTATTCGGCCGCCGGCGTGATGTTGCCGCCCTCGGCGCGCGCGCCGCCCATCAGCACGATTCCGTGCAGATGCTCCGCCAGGCGCGGCTCGCGGCCCATCGCCAGCGCGACATTCGTCAACGGCGCCAGGCAGCACAGGGTGACGCTGCCCTTCGGCCGCGCCATCACCAGTTCGACGATCCGGTCCGGCGCGAATCCCTCGGCCGCGCGCAGGCCGGGCGGCGGCAGGTCGTAGCCGTCGAATCCGGTGGCGCCATGGACGTGCTCGGCGGTCCGCAGCGCACCCATCAGCGGCCCGGCCGCCCCGGCATAGACCGGCACGTCCCCCCGCCCCGCCAGCTCCAGCGCCATCAGCGCGTTGCGCGTCGTCAGCGCCAGCGGCACGTTGCCGCCCACGGTGGTCAGCGCCAGCACCTCCAGCTCGTCGGGCGAGGCCAGCGCCATCAGGAACGCCACCGCATCGTCCGGCGACGGATCGGTATCGATGATGATGGGACGGATCATCCCCCAGCCCTCCACGTCAGGACTCAGCGCCGGCGCGTCGGATACGCCACCCCCAGCGCGTCGCGCGCCTCGGTGGCCAGGCGATCGACCCGCTCATTGTTCTCGTCGCCCGAATGGCCGCGCACCCAGCGCCAGCTCACCTCGTGCCGGGCGCTCACATCCAGCAGCCGCCGCCACAGATCCATGTTGGCCACCGGATCGCCCGCGGCGTTGCGCCAGTTGCGCCGCACCCAGCCCGTATGCCAGCGGGTGATGCCGTTGCGCACATATTCACTGTCCGTATGCAGCACCACCCGGCACGGACGCTTCAGCGCCTCCAGCGCCTCGGCCGCCGCCGTCAGTTCCATGCGGTTGTTGGTGGTCTCGGCCGCGCCGCCCGAAATCTCACGCTCGCTGCCCCGGAATTTCAGCAGCGCCGCCCAGCCGCCCGGCCCCGGATTGGGCTTGCACCCCCCGTCGGTCCATATCTCGACCAGCGACAGATCCGTCTCGGCATCCGCCTCGGCCGGCCGCTCGGCGTCAGAAACCATGATCCGCCGCCCCCGACGACGCGTCCGCCCATGCCGCGCGATGGAACCGCAGGCGCGGCAGGTAATCCAGCGGGTCCTTGCGTGTCACCATCGCGCCGGCCGGCGTGTTCACCCAATCATACAGCCGGGTCAGCAGGAACCGCATCGCCGCCCCCGCCGCCAGCACCGGCAGCGCCGCGCGCTCCGCCTCACTCAGCGGCCGAACCGATTCGTACCCCGCGATCAGCGCGCGCGACCGCGCCGCGTCGAACCGCCCCTGCGCGTCGAAACACCAGGCGTTCAGGCAGATCGCGACATCGTACGCCAGGATGTCGGTGCAGGCGAAATAGAAATCGATGATTCCGGACACCGCGCCGTCCAGAAAGAAGACATTGTCCGGAAACAGGTCGGCATGAATCTGCCCGCGCGGCAGCGCGCCCGGCGCCGGCCAGGCCGGCAGGATCTCCGCCAGCGCCGCATCCAGCTCGGCCACCAGCCCCGGCTGCACCGAATCGCCGTCTCTCCGGCAGGAATCCAGCAGGCCCGGCCAGGATTCGGGGCCCAAGGCATTGGGGCGCACGGCGTCATATCCCTGCCCGGCCAGATGCAGCCGGGCCAGCGCGGCGCCGACCGGCCCGCAATGCGCTTCCGTCACCGCGCGCGGCCAGACGCCGGGCAGAAAAGTGGTGATCGCCGCCGGCCGCCCGGCCAGCACGCGCAGCGCCGCCCCGTCCCGCGCCGCCACCGGGCGCGGACAGGACAGGCCATGGTCGGACAGATACCCCATCAGCCCCAGGAACCAGGGCAGGTCCTCGGGATTCACCCGCCGCTCGTACAGGGTCAGGATAAAGTCGCTCCCCGTAACGCCCCCTTTGGCGTTCCCTGCGGCGCCTCCCGTGGTGCCCCCCGTGGTGCGCAGAACGAAATTACTGTTCTCGACCCCTTCGGCAATGCCGCGAAACGCCGTCAGCGCCCCGATATCGTACGCCGACAGAAACGCGCGCAACGCCCCGTCGGACACATCCGTATAGACAGCCATGCAAGCGGGTTCTGTTCAGCCCAGCGGCGCCGGCAGGCGGAAGATCACGTTCTCTTCCTTGACCGTCCGTTCCTCGATTTCCAGCGTAAAGCGCTTGGCCAGCGCCGCCACCATCTCCTGCACCAGCGCCTCGGGCGCCGACGCGCCGGCGGTGATTCCCAGCGTGCTCACCCCGTCCAGCACCGACCAGTCCAGGTCGCCCAGGCGCGGCACCAGCAGGGCGCGCGGCGCGCCCGAGCGCTCCGCCACCTCACGCAGGCGCTGCGAGTTCGACGAATTCGGCGAACCGATCACGATCACCAGGTCGCAGCCCGGCGCGATCGCCTTCACCGCTTCCTGCCGGTTGGTCGTGGCATAGCAGATATCCTCGCGCTTCGGCCCCTCGATCAGCGGAAAGCGGCGGCGCAGGATCTCGACGATCTCGGCTGTGTCGTCGACCGACAGCGTGGTCTGGGTAATGAAGGCCAGGCGCGCCGGGTCGGCCGGCTGTACGGTGCGGGCCTCCTCGGCATCATTGATCAGGGTCACCGCCCCCTGCGGCAACTGGCCCATCGTGCCGACCACCTCCGGATGCCCGGCATGGCCGATCATCAGGATATGCCGGCTCTCCGGGCCGCCATCGGCGAAATGGCGCTCGGCCTCGCGATGCACCTTCGATACCAGCGGGCAGGTCGCGTCCAGATACAGCAGGTTGCGCCGCTCGGCCTCGGCCGGCACGCTCTTGGGCACGCCATGGGCGGAAAAGACGACATGACCGTCGGCCGGCACCTCGTCCAGCTCCTCGACGAAGATCGCCCCCTGCGCCTCCAGCGCCTCGACCACCGTACGGTTATGGACGATCTCGTGCCGGACATAGACCGGCGCGCCATAGCGGCGGATCGCTTCCTCGACCACCCGGATCGCCCGGTCGACACCGGCGCAGAACCCGCGCGGACCGGCCAGCAGGACCTTCAGCGACCGGGTCGGCGCGTCGGCCGATTCCAGGGCCGGGGCGGGATCGGGCGTGTGAATCATCTGATCTGGCATGGTGTTCCCCAAACGTCCGGCGGGCGGTATAGGATACGGGCCGAGGGCAGCCTCCGGCCGGCCGCTGCATCCCGATGCTGGTTCGGCCCTACGCAAAGCAGGGACATGGCGCAAGCCATTTTCCTGCGACTCCGGCGCATTTGGACATACCCGTCCGACCGACGCCACAGAAACACACGCCGCGGACCATCCGTCCCCACGGCCGCCCGCAACCTGACCGAGAAAACGAGACCCCGGACCCCAGCATGACCATCGTCATTCCGACCGGCCCGCGCCGCCCCCGCCGTCCCGCCCTTCTCTGCGGCCTGGCGCTCCTGCCGCTCGCGATTCTGCTGACTGCCTGCGACGCCGACAATCCGAACGCCTTCGCCCCCGCCTGCCCGCTCGTCGAGGTCCCGGGCCCCGCCGCCGACCTGGCGGCCTACGATGGCGAGACGCACGATGTCGGCCACCTGGTCGCCCGCGCCAGCCTGACCCGCGTCAGCGGCAGTTGCCGCGCGGCCGGCCGGCACACCCATGACATCGTCACCGACATCAGCCTGGGCCTGACCGTCAGCCGGGGCCCCGCGACCGGCCACGCGGTGGACATTCCCTATTTCATCGCGGTCGTCCAGGACGGCGAGATCAAGAGCAAGAAGCAGTTCGTCGAAACCGTCACCTTCCCGCCCAACGTGACCGAGACGCACATCTTCACCCATATCGTCCCGATCACGCTGCCCATCGGGCACCACGTCACGGTCGACAGCTATCATATCGAGGTCGGCTTCCAGCTCACCCGGGCGCAGCTCGACTATAATCGCGCCCACCTGCTCACCCCCGCCTTCCACCCGCTCTGATCGCGGAGCGGACATGACAGCCATCACACCCGCACCGGCCCCCCCATCGGCTCCCGCATCGGCCCGCATGCGCGAAATGACCGTGCGGGGCCTGATCCTGGGCGCGCTCATCACCGTCGTCTTCACGGCCTCGAACGTCTATCTCGGGCTCAAGATCGGGCTGACGGTCGCCTCGTCGATCCCGGCGGCCGTGATCTCGATGTCGGTGCTGCGGGCGCTGGGCGGCGGTACGATCCTGGAAAACAACCTGGTCCAGACCCAGGCCTCGGCGGCCGGGACGCTGTCCTGCGTGTTCATCTCGTTCCCGTGCCTGGTGCTGATCGGCTATTGGCAGCATTTCCCCTATTTTCAGGTCATGCTGCTCTCGCTGGCCGGCGGCATGACCGGCGTGCTGTTCACCGTGCCGCTGCGCCGGGCGATGGTGACGCACAGCAGCCTGCCCTACCCCGAGGGCGTCGCAGCGGCCGAAATCCTCAAGGCCGGCTCGGACAGCGGCAGTCCCGAAAGCCTGCAGGCGCTCATGACCGGCGGCCTGGTCTCGGCGGTGGTCACGCTCGCCACCGGCGGGCTGCGGGTGCTGGCCGACGGCGCGTCGGCGACCGCGGTCTGGGGCGGCGCGGTCTTCCGCGCCTCGGCCGGCTTCTCGCTGGCGCTGCTCGGCGCGGGCTACCTGGTCGGCATCGCGGGCGGCATCGCCATGCTCGCCGGCGCCGTCATCGCCTGGGGCGCCGCGGTGCCGATGCTCAGCCTGCTGCTGCCCAATACCGCCCATTTGCCGGCCGCCGATTACGCGACCCAGCTCTGGGCGCAGAAGGTCCGCTTCATGGGCGCGGGCACGATCGCGGTCGCCGCCGTCTGGACCCTGGCCGCGCTGGCCCGTCCCGTCGCCGCCGGCATCCGCGACATGCTGCGCGCCGGCCGGTCGGTCGGCGACGGCGACCGTCACCGCGACCTCTCCCCCCGCACCCTGACGCTGCTGACCCTGCTGTCCCTGGGCGTGCTGTTCGGCCTGTTCGCGGCCTTCCTGCTGCCGGGAACGGCGGACGCGCGCGGCATGCTCGCCGCGGCCCTCGCCGCCACCCTGTTCTGCGGGCTGTTCGGCTTCCTGGTCGCGGCGGCCTGCGGCTACATGGCCGGCATCGTCGGCTCGTCCTCCTCGCCGCTGTCCGGCATCGCGATCATCGCCACCGTCATGATCGCCGCCTTCCTGCTCGGGCTCGAACGGCTGGGCTGGACGCCGGCCGAATTCTCCGCCGGCGGCCAGCGGCTGGCGGTCGCCTTCGCGCTGTTCGTGCTGTCGGCCATCGTCGCCTCGTCGGCGATTTCCAACGACAATCTCCAGGATCTCAAGACCGGCCAGTTGGTCGGCGCCTCCCCCTGGCGCCAGCAGGCCGCCCTGCTGGTCGGCTGCGCCAGCGGCGCCGTGGTCATCCCGCCGGTGCTGGAACTGCTCTACCAGGCGTACGGCTTCGTCGGCGCCCTGCCCCGCCCGGGCATGGACCCCGCCCACGCCCTGGCGGCGCCGCAGCCGGCCCTGCTGGTCACCCTCGTCAACGGCATCTTCCTGCACCGGCTGGACTGGACGATGATCACGCTGGGCGCCGCCCTTGGCGTCGTGCTGATCGCGGCCGACCTGCTGCTGCGCCGGCGCGGCGCGGCGCTGCCGCCGCTCGCCGTCGGCATCGGCCTGTATCTCCCGCCCTCGGTCAGCGTCACGCTCGCCATCGGCGCCGTCATCGGCTGGATCAGCACCCGCGGCCGCCCCGCGCTCCGGGCCGAAACCGGCATCGGCACCATGCTGGCCTCGGGCTTCATCGTCGGCGAAAGCCTGACCGGCGTGCTGCTCGCCGCGGTCGCCGGCGCCACCGGGCGCGACGACACGCTCTCGATCCTGCCGTCCCATGCCGGCGACGTGCCGAAATTACTGGGATTCCTGGTCTTCGTCGCCATATGCATCTGGTTCGGACGCTCGATCCGGCGCGAATGACATCTCAGGAGGTCCCATCCCGGTGATTCCCTTCTCGATCCTCGACCTGTCGCTGATCGTCCGCGACAGCACCGCCGCCGCCGCCTTCGCCAACAGCCTCGACCTGGCCCGCCATGCCGAGGCGCTGGGGTTTCACCGCTACTGGGTGGCCGAACACCATGCCATGCCGGGCATCGCCTCGGCCGCGACCGCAGTGCTGATCGGCCATCTGGCGGCGGGCACGCGCAGCATCCGCGTCGGCGCCGGCGGCATCATGCTGCCCAACCATGCGCCGCTGACCGTGGCCGAACAGTTCGGCACGCTGGAAAGCCTCTTTCCCGGCCGGATCGACCTGGGGCTGGGCCGCGCCCCCGGCTCGGACCAGGAAACCATGCGCGCGCTGCGGCGCGACCCCGCCAGCGCCGACCGCTTCCCGCAGGACGTCGTCGAATTGCTGCATTATTTCGACGAGCCCGTCCCCGGCCAGCGCGTACGGGCCGTTCCCGGCGCCGGGCTGGACATCCCGGTCTGGCTCCTGGGCTCCTCCCTGTTCTCGGCCCAGCTTGCGGCCCATCTCGGCCTGCCCTTCGCCTTCGCGTCGCATTTCGCGCCCGACCAGATGGAACAGGCCGTCACCCTCTACCGCCAGCTCTTCACCCCCTCGCCCCGGCTGGCGCAGCCCTATGTCATGCTGGGGCTGAATGTGATCGCCGCCGACAGCGACGACGCGGCCCGCATGCTCTTCACCTCGCACCAGCAGCAATTCGTGGCGCTGCGCCGCGGCATGCCGGGCCAGTTCCCGCCGCCCGTCGCCTCGACCGAGGGGCTATGGAGCCAGATGGAACGCGCCGGCGTCGAACGCGCCCTGGCCTGCGCCGTGGTCGGCGGTCCCGAGACGCTGCGCGCGGGCCTCGCGCGCTTCATCGCCCGCCACCGCCCCGACGAGCTGATGCTGGTCGGCGCCATCCACGACCACGCGGCCCGGCTGCATTCCTTCTCCCTCGCCGCCGCCGCCCACCGGCAATTGGCCGACGCGGGCTGACACCGGCTGACACGGGCTGACACGGAACGATGGACGGCCCGCATCGCCGGTGCGATGATCCGCCCATGCCTATCCCATTCTCCATCCCGTTCAAAGATCTCGCTTTCCCTGCCCCCACCGCCGAAAGCCTGGCCCGGGCCTTCGGCGCGGTGAACGCCCTGCTCGATGCCGGTCAGCGCGACGACGCGCTGGCGCTGTTCGACACCGAACGCCGCGCCTACGAAAGCTGGGCGTCCATGGTGGCGCTCCGCTTCGCGCAGGACACCGGCTCGGCCCAGGCCCGCGCCGACCGCGAACTGGCCGACGGCCTGACCCCCCTGGTGACCGAGCACGAGGTCGGCATCAAGCGCCGCCTGCTGGACGATCCCAACCGCGCCGGGCTGCTGCATGCCGTTGGCACCCATACCGTCCGGCTGTGGGAAACCGACATCACCACCTTCGATACGCGCCTGCGCCCGGCGCTCGAGGAAGAATCCCGCCTGGCCGCCGACTATACCGCCCTGCTGGCCGCCGCCCGGGTGACGATCGGCGACCGCACGGTCAATCTCTCCGGCCTCGCCCCGTTCGCCGAGGATCTCGACCGCACCGTCCGCCACCAGGCGGAACGCGCGCGCTGGGACGTCTTCGCCGGCCATGGCGCGCAGTTGGACACGCTCTATGACCGTCTGGTCCACGTCCGCGACGGCATGGCCAGGACACTCGGCTATGACAATTACGTGGCGCTGGGCTATCGTCGAATGCGCCGGGTCGATTACGGCCCCCAGGACGTCGCGCGCTTCCGCGACGAAATCCGCGCCCATGTGGTCCCCCTGGTCGCGGCCATCATGGAAAATCGCCGCCTGACCATGAACTGGGACCGGCTGCGCGCATGGGATGAGCCGCTGATCGACCCGCTGGGCAATCCCCGTCCGGCCGGCGGCCACGACCTGCTGCTCGAACGCGCCCGGACCATGTTCGACCGCATGGGCGGCGATCTGGGTCCGTTCTATGCCGGGATGGTCCAGGGCGGCTATCTCGACCTGCAGAACCGCCCGGGCAAGGCCGGGGGCGGGTTCTGCACCGCCTTCCCCAGCATCGGCATGCCGTTCATCTTCGCCAATTTCAACGGCACGCCGCACGACATCGCCGTCTTCACGCACGAAATGGGCCACGCCTACCAGAACTGGAAAAGCCGCGACCTGCCCGGGATCGACCTGCTCTGGCCGACCATGGAGGCCGCCGAGATCAATTCCATGGCGCTGGAATTCCTCACCTGGCCCCATATCGACCTGATGGTCGAGGACGGCGCGGCCGAGCGGTTCCGCCGCGCCCACCTGATCGGCGCCCTGACCTTCCTGCCCTACGGGGCCTGCGTCGATCATTTCCAGCATGAGGTCTATGCCCGCCCGGACATGTCGCCCCAGGATCGGCACGCGACCTGGCTGCAGCTCGAACGGCTCTACATGCCCTGGCGCGACTGGGGCGACCTGGCATGGCCGGCCAAGGGCGGCCGGTGGCAGGCCCAGGGCCATATCTACCGCTCGCCCTTCTATTACATCGACTATGCGCTGGCTCTATGCTGCGCGATGCAGTTCTGGCTGCGTGCCCGCAAGGACCGGCACGGCACGATGGCGACCTACACCGACCTCTGCGCGCTGGGGGGCGCCCAGCCCTTTACCGGATTGCTGGCCGCCGCCGGGCTCGAAAGCCCGTTCGCCCCGGGCACCCTGACCGATATCGTGGCCGAGGCGGAAAATTACCTGCAGATGCGCTGAGGCGGCCGGCGGGCCGGATGACGCCGCGTGACGGCGCGGAAATGAATGACGGGGGCTTCAGTGCCCCCGCGTGTCCCAGCCGGCCAGCAGGTCGACCACCGCCTGGGCCGACATGCGCCGCGCATCGCCCAGCGCCAGCGCCCCGTCAGGATTCAGCACCTGCCCCTTGGGGGTAACGATCAGTACGGTCGGCACCGCCTTGATCGTCACGCCGTATTTCTGCGCGATGTCCAGATTGGTGTCGATATGCCCGACATTGACGTTCACCCGCTCAAAGCTCGCGGCCACCCAGGGGGCCACGGTCGGCAACGCCAGAACGCCCGCCAGCATGCGGCAATCGGGGCACCAGTTCCCGCCGAAATCGATCAGCACGTTTCTGCCCGACGCCCGCGCCCTGGCGAACGCCTCATCGACCTGCGCCTGGGCGCCCTCCGGCGGGCCATAGGGCGCGGCGACGGGGTGCGGCACCGCGTGCCCCACCTTCGGCGTCGGCGGCAGTTCCGCCAGGGCGGGCGTGGACAGCACGCCCAGCAGCATGGCGGGCAGGATTGCGGCGGAAAGCAGGCGGCGCAGTTTCATGACGTTCCGGGTCCATCGACTAGAAAGGGCAGAAAAGGCAGAAAGGGCAAGATAACGGCGGGAATGAACGAGCGATAATATCCCGTCAAGATGGACCACAGGCGTCATCCGCCATACAACTCCGCCGACAGGACATCAGGACAGAAGGAACCGCCCCCGGATGACGGAGTCCCCGCCCAGCATCACCCGCACCTTGGCCAAGACCGCCGCCCTGGTCGCGCTGACGGCCGGCCTGATGGCCAGCCTGCGCTACAGCGCCACGGTCGCGCACTGGGTCGATCACATTGCCGGCACCCGCCTGTGGAGTACCCTGTACAGCCTGGCCGGCGCATCCGACGCCCTGCAGCGCGAGCGGCTGATCCTGATGGGCGTCACCGTCGCCTGCTTCCTGGTGGCCCTCCCCCTCGTCCAGGCCGGCGAATGGGCGGTGGACCGGCTCCGCGCCCGCCGCGCGGGATTACGGACCGGGAACTGATCCCGGCGACGAGCCGCCCGCGGCCGAACCCGCCCCGGCATCCCCCGCCGCGTCCCGGTCCCAGAAGAATGTCAGCTCGTGCTTGTTGTGCCACAGATGCCGCACCGATCCGCCCGGGATCGCGGCAAAGGCATCGGCGGTCTCATGGTCGGTCTCGCCCTGGAACTTGATGGTCAGCACGATCCGCCGCGCCATCCCCGCAGCGATCCATCGCCGCGCCAGCGCCAGCAGGCGCGGCGGATAGGCGATGATATCCGAAAACAGCCAATCCACCGGCCCCAGTTCCTCGGGCGCGATCCCGAACGCGCTGCCCCGCACGGACCGTACCCCCGGCATCGCGGCCACCTCCGGGGCCAGTTCGGCGCGGTCCACCGCGACGATCTCCGCACCGCATCGCGCCACCACCCAGGTCCATCCCCCCGGCGCCGCGCCCAGATCGACGCAGCGTTCACCCGGTACCGGCCAGCGCCCCAGCCGGGCACAGGCCTCCCATAATTTCAGATAAGCGCGCGAGGGTGGCCCCTCCCGGTCCTCGACGAACTGCGCCGCCCCGTTCACGAAGGGCGAGGATTTACGCGCCGACAGCAGCATCCGGTCCGGTGCCAGCAAGGTCCACGCCCCCAGATGCCCGCCCGGCGCGGCCGCGGGAAAGACCAGCTTCCGCGCCGAGACCGGCGGCAGCCGCTCGGCGATCAGCGCCGCCCGGCGATGATGCAGCACCGCATGGCACGCCCAGTTGCGCTGCCGCCCGCGCAGCAGCGCGGCCGCCGCCCCGATCGAGGCGATCGGGTGGATCTCGGGCTCCAGCCAGGTATCCAGCGCCCAGGCCGCCGCGACCGGCGCGTCGGGCGACAGCGCCAGCCGCCCGTGCCACCCCGTCACGCGCACGCCCTTGCGGCGCAATTCCTCGGCCAGCGCCTCCTCGAACCCCTCGGCCGCCAGATAGGCCGCGCCACAGGCCGCACCCGCCCCGTCCGGCAGGGCAATCCCCTGACCCGCCCGGATGTCCCGGATCTCGGCGCCGCTCCCGCTCATCGCCGCACGCCGTCCAGCACCAGCATCAGCCAGGCCAGCATCAGCAGGCTGCCGCCGGTCGGCGCCACCGGCCCCGGATGCCGTCCCGTCACCCCGGTCCAGGCGACCGCGCCGCAGAACAGCACCGCCCCCGCCACGAACCCGCCGCCCGCCAGCAACAGCAGCCGGCGCCGCCCGCCATCCCGGCCCGCCAGCAGCCCGACCACCAGCAGGACCGGCGCGTGCCACATCCCCATCTCCACCGCCTCGCGCGCCAGCGCGCGGCCGGCCGGGGCGAACATCGCATCGGGCAGGTGCGCGACCAGCGCGCCGCCGGCCACCGACAGCAGGCCGAGCACACCCCCGGCCACCTGGAAAAACCGCGCCGCGCACGGCCGCGCCGCAATAGCAGCAGGGGGGGCAGCAGGGGTGGAAGCAGGCGAAGACATCATGACGGACATCTACCCGCACTGCCCGCATGCCGTATAGTCGCCCCATGCCACGCTACGACCTGTTTCCCGACATCGCGCCCTTCGACAGCGGCTTCCTCGCCGTCGGCGATGGGCACGAACTCTATTGGGAACAGGCCGGCAACCCGTCCGGACGGACCGTGCTGTTCCTGCATGGCGGCCCGGGCGCCGGCGCCGGCGCGGTGCATCGCCGCTTCTTTGACCCCGACCATTGGCGCATCGTCCTGTTCGACCAGCGCGGCGCCGGCCGCTCGCGTCCCCACGCGTCGGTCGCCGCCAACACCACGCCGCACCTGCTGGCCGACATCGAAATGCTGCGCCGCCACCTGAACATCGCGGACTGGCTGCTCTTCGGCGGCTCATGGGGCTCGACCCTCGCGCTGGCCTATGCCCAGGCCCACCCCGAACGGGTACGCGCCATGATCCTGCGCGGCATCTTCCTGGGCCGCCCGCGCGAACTGGACTGGTTCTTCCACGGGCTGGCCCATGTCTTCCCCGACGCCCACGCCGCCTTCCTGTCCCACCTGCCCGAACAGGACCGGAACGACCCGCTGGCCGGCTATTGCCGCCTGCTGTTCGACCCGGACCCGGCCATCCACCTGCCCGCATCCCGCGCCTGGGCGTCCTACGAGGGCACGTGCTCCACCCTGATCCCCGCCCCGTCCCTGGTCACCGGCTTCGTGCACGACCGCGCCGTCGTCGGCCTGGCGCGGATCGAAGCCCATTATTTCCGCCACGACCTGTTCCTGCCGCCCGGGGGATTGCTGGCGGGCATGGCGCGCATCGCGCATATCCCCGGTCACATCGTCCAGGGCCGCTACGACATGGTCTGCCCCAGCCAGTCGGCATGGGACCTGTCGCGCCTCTGGCCGCGCGCGACCCTCAGCCTGGTCCCCGACGCCGGCCATTCCGCCCTGGAACCCGGCATCCGCCGCCGCCTGATCGCCTGCGTGGAAGAGTTCCGCGACGCATGACGAACGCCCCCGCGCACGCCGCGAGACATAATACCGGCCGAACCGCGCCGTGCGCGGCGCGTTCGCTCGGCGTTCGCCTCGTCACGACGACCCATAATCACAATAACGGGCCCACGACAATGAACCCATATGCACGCCGTCCCTCTCCCAAATGGCCCGCTCCGCGATGGGCCTCCCCGCGATGGATCCCGCTGCGATGGATCTGGGTCGCCCTGCTGCCCCTGGCCGCCTGCGCCGCGCAACCCAAGCCCCCGCCGGCGCCCCCTCCGCCGCCGCCCTTCGCCGAGGCCGACGCCGATTTCGTCGGCAAGGCCGCCCACATCGACACCTTCGAAATCGCCATCTCCCAGCTTGCCGCCAGCCAATCCGCCAATCCGAAGATCAAGTCCTACGCGACCCGCACGGGCACCGACCATACGGCGAACCGGGACAGGCTCGGCACCATCGCGGACCAGCACGGCGCGACTCTGCCGACCGATCTCACGTCGGATGAAAACGACGTGCTGAACAGGCTGAAGACGGAAAAGGGCCGGGCCTTCGACCATGATTTCATCCATATCCAGATCGAAGGCCATCGCGAGGCCCTGCCCCTGTTCCAGACCGCGGCCCGAAACGCTACCGACCCGGCGCTGAAATCCTATGCCGCCGACACGGCCCCCGTCATCCAGTCGCATCTGGACATGGCGACCGCCCTGGTCCAACACAAACGTCATCATGACCGGCACCACCACTGAAGAAGCGGCGCGTGCCGGCCGGGGAGAACGCCAGCCGGGGGACCGTCGCTTCGGCACGTGACGCCGCAAGAGCGCTTTCCCCCGGTTCCATCCTCCGGCCGGAAGGCATTGCGCGCATGAACATCAGGATCGATCGCATCATCACCCGGGGCGGCGATTCCGGACAGACCGCCCTGGGCGACGGCACGCGGGTGGATAAATCCTGTCCCAGGATCGAGGCCCTGGGCACGGTGGACGAGGCCAATGCCACGATCGGCGTGCTGCGCCTGCACGTTCCCCTCGCCTCGCCGCTGGACGCCACGCTCGCACGCCTGCAATCGTTGCTGTTCGATATCGGCGGCATGCTGTGCGTGCCCGAAACGGAATCCCCCGAAACGGAATCCTCGGCCGGCACGTCCGACAATTTCCGGGGCGGCGACGCGGCGGTCGCCTTCATCGAACAGGCGACCGAACAATTGCGCGCCGGCCAGGAACCACTGCGCAGCTTCGTCCTGCCCGCCGGCACGCCGGGCGCGGCCCACGCCCACCTGGCCCGCACCGTGGTCCGCCGCGCCGAACGGCGGGTCGCCGCCCTGCGTCGCGACGCCCCGATCAGCCCCTCGGTGCTGCGCTGCCTCAACCGGCTGTCGGATTACCTGTTCGTGCTGGGCCGCCACCTCAACGATGACGGACGCGCCGACATCCTCTGGGTCCCCGGCAGCGCCTCACAAGCATAGAGCGGTTCAGTGGAAATGCTCTGTGTTGTTATTCTGTCGAACATCTTCACCCGTTCAAACGAGTCCGTTTGAACGGGATCTGCTCTGGCCCGGGAAACCAGCCCAGGCGCCTTATCCCAGCGCGGCCTTCGGCGCGATGGCCCGCGCATCCGCCGGCCGGCACAGCGGATGGTCGGGCGTCGCCAGCTCAAGCAACGTCTCATAGGCCGCCTCGACCAGGCTGGTCCGGCTGGCGGTGACGTCCAGTTCCAGCAGCACCTCGGAATCGTCGGGCTCTTCCAGGGCCGCGAACTGGCTGGTCAGCATCGAGGCCGGCATGAAATGCCCGGTCCGCTGGCCCAGACGCGGCGCGATATCCTCGGGCCGGCCCTTCAGATAGACGAAGCACACCCGCGCATCGCCGCCGGTGATCACATCGCGATAGCGCCGCTTCAGCGACGAACAGGTCACGATCCCGCACCCGCCGCCCTGCAGCCAGTCGCGCGCCACCGCACCGATCTTCTCCAGCCACGGTGCCCGGTCCGCGTCGGTCAGCGGAATGCCGGCGCTCATCTTGGCGATGTTCGCCTCCGGATGCAGTTCGTCGCCCTCGATGATGGGCCAGCCGACCCGCCGGGCCAGCAACTGCGCCAGAGTGGATTTTCCCGACCCGGACACCCCCATGACGACCAGGACGCGCGGTGCCCCGACCTGTTTCAGGCGCTCGGAAGCCCGGGCCAGCGGAACGGTCGGAAAGGCGCGCGGCGCTGCGGACGCGCTCAAGGGGGCATGTTGTGACATAATGGACGTATTTCCCTGCTTGCTCGTCTTCTATGTGTCTTCCGCCGCGATGAAGCCCCAGGCGAACCGAAGGGCAAGGCCGCCCGAACCGAGGGCATCCCCCCGGGGGCGCCGGACCGACCCGCATAGTGGTGTCCCTCCCCGCCGGACAGGGCAAGCGCTAGGCGCGATTGTCACCCAAAAGTGACCCTGCCCATCCCGGCCGCCACGTCCCTGGGCACACCGGACTGGCCATGACGACGACCCCCGATCCATGGACAGATCATGTATAGATCAGCGGACATCCAGGTAATCGCATCACAGCGATGCATATGGCCACCCGGAATTTCCGCCCGATGCCCGCCTTTCATTGCACAGGGCCGCCCTGCCGTTCCACAAGACACGCATCGTTTACATACGCACCTACATCCGGCCGCGCATTGTCCATGACGCGCCCGTAAAGACGGAACGAGACCATGAACCACCGACTGCAACAAATTGCCCGCAGATGACAATCTGCACATATTTGGCGGCTCCCGCGCCCGAAAACCCAAGAATTTCGGTCATAACGGCCTTGCATTTTCTTAGAGAAACGGTGTAGAAAAGAATCATTAGGGCAACTCGCCTCCCGACGTTCGGCTTCGTGCCCGGATTCGTACAGGGCAGGCGCCGGAATGCTCGCCCCTAGCCAAGCACGTGGCCGCAGCGGTTCAAGGTTCAAAGGAACCGTATGATCTGTGGCCACGACACACCGAAATCAGTGATTCAGGCGTCACGCACCGTGATCCCACCAGACAGTGCCCACCAAACAGTGACAGTGCCAGACAGTGATCGACTAAATCCAGGCCATACGGCGCGTACCGCCTGACCCTGTCCCGGGCCGAAACCGGATTATGTCTCCCTCTTTGATATTTCGAGAGTTTTACAGTGTCCGTATATAACGAAACGCATCCATTATCCGGCGAGACGGAGCCGGCCGACGTCGACGATCGCGAGGAGGTCAGCGAAGAGGCCCTGCGTCTCGCCCTGGCCCGCCTCGGCTCCAAGCGCCCGGCCACATCCCAGTCGCCGTCCCCGTCGACGCACCAATCCGCGGCCGCCCAGCCGGCGTCGCGCCCGTCCCGCGGGTTCGAACCGGCGCAGCGCCGCCGCAAGTTCGTCCAGGACGGCGAGGTCCGGGTCGAGCATCACGCCATCGCCCGCCCCTCGCCCCGCGCGCTGCACGCGCCGTCCGAGGAGAATGCCGAACTCGAACGTCTCCGCCACCTGCTGCGCCAGGAACAGAAACTGCGCGAGGATGCCGAACGCGCCTGCCACGACGCCCAGGCCGGCCTGCGCTCGATGGAAACCCGCGCCGGCCATGCCGACATCGTGCTGGCCGAGGCCCAGGCCGGCATCGAAAGCCGCAACGAGGAAATCCTGGCCCTGAAGGCCAGCCTGCATGCCGCCCGCGCCGACATCGCGCGCCTCGAACAGCAATTGGCCCGCCGGCCGCAGCCGGCCCCCGCGTCGGCCCCCGCGTCGGCCAAGGTCGCTCCCCCCAAGGTCGCTCCCGGCGTCGCTCATGGATTCGCCCCGGCGGCCATGCCGGCGCCCCTCCCACGGGTCGGCCGTCCACGCCGCGTCGTCGCCCAGGTCGAGGCGCCCGAACCCGAGCCGGTGAAATGGTGGATCAAGAAGAAATAACCGCTCTTCACACGGACATGATTCCCGCTCCGGGCGGCCGGTTCGCCATCGTCACGGTCGTCGCCAGCACGGCCGTCGCAATCGCCATGCTGATGATGGGCCCATTGCTCGACGGGCTGCTCCTGCTGCTGCGCGACGTGTTCGGCGTGCTGGCGCTGCCGTTCTCCTTCCTGTTCGGCATGGCCGGCAACACCGACCATGCCGCGCGCCTGGACCATGTAATGGGCGGCATGGGGGCCGGCCTGCCGCGCCACCCGGCGCGCGCGCTGGGGGCCGCGGCACTCTGCGCGCTGAATGTCGCACTGTTCCTGCTGGCCCACGTTTCGCAGGCACCCGGCACGGGCGCCCGCCTGCTGACGGGGGGCGCGGCGGCGACGGCGCTGGCGGCCGGCTGGCTGGGCGGCCCGGCCGTGGCCCTTGTCCTGCTGCCCGGCCTGATCGCGGAAATCCGCGTCGCGGCCCGGCCGCTCACACGAACATGATACCGCCCGGCGCGACCGACCCGCTACATGACCTGTTGGCGAAATAAGACATAAGAGGCTTACGAAAACAGCCTCCAAGCAACAAGCAACCGTAACGCCCTCGTCAGGATCACGTCATACATGACAGGAACATCCACCCGATCGCGCTTCAACCGCGCGCTTCCGCATCTCCCCGTCATCACCGACATCCCCGCGCGCCTCGACCGCCTGCCCTGGTCGCGCTTCCACCTGCTCGTGGTGGTGGCGCTCGGCATCACCTGGGTGCTGGACGGGCTCGAAGTCACCGTCGTCGGCTCGGTGGCGCCCGTCCTGCAGCGCCACGACACGCTGGGCCTCTCGGCCACCGACATCGGCGGCGCGGCATCGGCCTATGTCGCGGGCGCCGTCATCGGCGCGCTGCTGTTCGGCTGGCTCAGCGACCGGCTCGGCCGACGCCAGATCTTCACCGTCACGCTGGCCTTCTATATCGCGGGCGTCGGATTGACCGCCCTGTCGTGGAACCTCGCCAGTTTCGCCCTGTTCCGCTTCATGACCGGGCTCGGAATCGGCGGCGAATATTCGGCGATCAACTCGGCCATCGACGAATTGATGCCCGCCCGCCTGCGCGGCCGGATCGACCTGATCGTCAACGGCACGTTCTGGGCCGGCGCCGCGCTGGGCGCCGGCGCCTCGACCGTGCTGCTTCAGGGCAGCGTTCTGCCGGTGGCCACCGGCTGGCGGGTCGTCTTCGCCCTCGGCGCCCTGCTGGGGCTGGCGGTCGTCACGCTCCGCCGCTGGGTCCCCGAAAGCCCGCGCTGGCTGATGACCCACCGCCGGATCGACGAAGCCACCCGCATCGTCTCCTGGATCGAAACCCGCCACGGCGGCCCGGGCCATATCACCGAAACGCTGGAAACCGTGTCGATCTATCCCGCCGGCACGTTCGGACTGCACGAGGCGCTGCGGGTCATCATCGGCCCCTATCGCGGCCGCGCCGGCTACGTGCTGGTGCTGATGGCCGCGCAGGCCTTCCTCTACAATGCCGTGTTCTTCACCTACGGCCTGGTCCTGACCCGCTACGGCCACGTCCCCGACGGCCGGGTGGGGCTGTATATCCTGCCGCTGGCCATGGGCAACCTGCTGGGCCCGCTGCTGCTCGGGCGCCTGTTCGACACGGTGGGGCGCCGCTACATGATCGGCCTGACCTACCTGCTGGCCGGCCTGCTGATGGCCGCCGTCGCCTGGCTGTTCTCCATCGGGGCGCTGGATGCGCGCCTGCTCACCCTGTTCTGGGTCGCGATCTTCTTCTTCGCCTCGGCCGCCGCCAGCGCCGCCTACCTGACCGCCAGCGAGATCTTCCCCCTCGAAATCCGCTCGCTGACCATCGCGCTGTTCTATGCGCTGGGCACGCTGTTCGGCGGCGTCGCGGCGCCGCTGCTGTTCGGCTGGCTGATCGGTCAGGGCAGCCTGGGGGCCCTCTCGGCCGGCTATGCCGCCGCCGCCGTGCTGATGCTGGCCGCCGCCGCCGTCGCCATCCGCTGGGGCGTCGATGCCGAAGGCCGGTCGCTGGAACATATCGCCCCGCCCCTCTCCAGCATGCTGTAGCGCATGACGCCGCGCCGCCGGTGAAGTAAGGAGGGGCGTATGACCCGACACGCGCCTCCGCCCGCCTACCGCACGCTCGACGCCGACGGCATCCGCGCCGCCCTCGCCGCCCAGCCGGCCCTGGCGGCGCGGCTGGGCGGCCCGCCCGGCGCATGGCGGGTGCGCGAGGTCAGCGACGGCAATCTCAACAACGTCTTCCTCGTCGGCGGCCCGGCGGGCGGGGTATGCGTCAAGCAGTCCCTGCCCCATGTCCGGGTCGATCCGGACTGGAAGATGCCGCTCGACCGCACCGCGTTCGAAGCCGCCTATCTCCGCGCCGTCCGCCCGCATGTCGGGGACCTGACGACCGACATCCTGCATTTCGACCCCGACCTGTTCGTGCTGGTGGTCGAAAGCCTCGACCGACACGTGGTGCTGCGCCACGGGCTGATGCAGGGCGGCGACTGGCCCGACGCGGCCCGCGCGGTGGGCGCCTTCGTCGCCCGCGCCTGTTTCCACACCTCTCCCCTCGCCTTGCCGTTCGAACGCGCGTTCGACCTGCTCGAACCCTTCGCGCGCAACCATACCCTGACCCGCATCACCGTCGACCTGGTTTTGACCGACCCGTATCGCGTCCACCCGCGCAATCACTGGCTCAGCCCCGAACTCGACCCCATCGCCGCCGAGATCCGCGCCGACCCGGCGGTCCGCCGCCGCGTCGGCGCGCTTCAGGCACGCTTCCTGACCTGCCGCCAGGCCCTGCTGCACGGCGATCTGCACACCGGCTCGGTCATGGTCTCCACAGGCGGAACCCAGGCAGGAACCCAGGCCGAGACACGCATCATCGACGGCGAATTCGCCCTCCCCGGCCCGATCGGCTTCGATTGCGGCCTGTTCGTCGGCAATCTGCTGATGCACCTGTTCGCCCGCGGCGACGCGGACGCCGAAACCCGCATCCTGCGCGACGTGGCACGATTCTGGACCACGTTCCGGACCGACTTCACCACCCTGTGGCGCGACGCCATCGCCGCCGGGACCGCCGGCGACGCCGTCCCGGCCGCCCTGTTCGGGCACGACCCGTCCCTGCTGCGCCAGGCCCAGGACGACCTGCTGCGCGACATCGAATCCGACATGGTCGGCTTCGCCGCCACCGAGATCATCCGCCGCATCCTCGGCTACGCCCATGTCCCGGATTTCGACCTCGCCCCCGACCGCGCCCACCGCGCGCACCGTCAAAACGCCGCCCTGCGCCTGGCGCGCGACCTGCTGGCCGACCCGGACCGGACCGGCACCACCGACGCGCTCCTCGCCCTCGCCCGCCGGCACGCCCGGGCCGCACGACATACCAAGGTATAGCGGCGGCAACGCACCGCCCCGCTTGCCAACCGCCCCGGGCCATTCCAGTTATTGCAGGCACACGCCGTTCAAGGGAGGTCGCTGTGACGAACAAATTCAAGACTGCCGACGCGGGCAAGGCCCACGCCCACACCTATCTGGGAACGCCGTCCAATCTGGACCCGATCGCGGTGCAGAATATCAGCGCCGGACTGCGCGCGCTCCTCGCCGACGTCTTCGCGCTCTATATCAAGACCAAGAATTTCCACTGGCACATGAGCGGCCGCCATTTCCGCGACTACCATCTGCTGCTGGACGAACAGAGCGACCAGATCTTCGCCATGACCGATCCGCTGGCCGAACGCGCGCGCAAGATCGGCGGCACGACCCTGCATTCGGTCGGCGAGATCGGCCGGCTGACGAAGATCGCCGACAACGACGCCGAGTATGTCACGCCCGAAGACATGCTGTCCGAACTGCGCGAGGACAATCTCGCCCTGACCGCACGCATGCGCGAAGTCCACGTCCTCTGCGACGAGGGCAACGACGTAGCGACGGCCAGCCTGCTGGAAAACTGGATCGACGAGACGGAACGCCGGACCTGGTTCCTCTTCGAATCCACCCGTCCCGCCTTCGGCGCCAATAGCTGATCTTTCGACCCAGGGGCGCTGCCCCTGGACCCCGCCAAAGGCCGGGGGCCTTTGGAAACCTTTTGTTGCCATAAGAAAATAGATGGAATTTCGTGCGCGGCCGGGGCGGAGTCCTCAGTCCAGCCCGCCCACGAATTCCGCGATTCGCGCGCAGCATTCCATCAGCACGTCGTCGCCGGTCGCGCAGGACAGACGCAGATAGGGCCCCATCCCGAAGGCACTGCCCTGCACGCAGGCCACGCGCTGTTCCTCCAGCAGGGCGATGGCGAAATCCTCGTCCGTGCGCAGCATCCGCCCGCCCGCGCTGGTCCGGCCCATGCAGGCCGCGATGCCCGGAAAGGCATAGAACGCCCCGTCCGGCATCGCGCAGGTCAGGCCGGGAACGGCCCGCAGCGCCTCGACGACCATGCGCCGCCGCCGCGCATAGGTGTCGCGCATCTCGGCCACCAGCGACGCCGGCCCGTCCAGCGCCGCCGCCGCCGCCGCCTGCGCCACCGAACACACGCCCGAGGTCGCGTTGCCCTGCACCCGCGCCATCGCGCGGATCAGGCCCGGGGGCCCGCCGGCATAGCCGACCCGCCACCCGGTCATGGCATAGGATTTCGACACCCCGTTCAGCGTCAGGATACGCCCCTTCAGGTCCGGCGCCACCGCCGCGATCGAATGATGCCGGGCGCCGTCGAACACCAGATGCTCGTAAATCTCGTCCGACAGGATCCAGGCCCCCGGATAGCGGCGCAGCACCTCTGCGATCGCCTCCATGTCCGCCAGGCCCATCACCGCCCCGGTCGGGTTCGAGGGAAAATTCAGCACCACCCAGCGCGTGCGCGGCGACATCGCCGCCTCCAGCGCCGCCGCCGTCAGGCGGAACCCGTCCGCCTCGCGGCATTCGGCAAAGACCGGCACGCCGCCGAACAGCCGCGCCGCCAGCGGATAGCTCACCCAGTACGGCGCGGGAATGACGACCTCGTCCCCATGGTCGATCGTCGCCATGAAGGCGTTGAAGATCACCTGCTTGCCGCCATTCGACACGATCAGGTCCGACAGCGCGTATTCCAGCCCGTTCTCGCGGGCGAATTTCCGCGCGATCGCCGCCTTCAGGGCGGGCGTGCCGTCCACGGGCGGATATTTGGTCTGCCCGTCCAGCGCCGCGCGATGCGCGGCCTCGATCACCGCCGCCGGGGTCGCGAAATCCGGCTCGCCCAGCGCCAGGGACAGCACTTCATGCCCCTCGGCGCGCATCGCGCGGGCCCGCATGGACATCGCGATGGTGGCCGGCGCCTCCAGCCGCGCCATCCGCCCGGCAAACCCCGGGCCCCCTGCATCGGTCATGCTCGCCTCCGCCCCCGTCAGCGCAGCCCGGCGCAGAAGCGCTGAATGCGCATGCAGGCCTCGCGCAGGCTCTCGGTATCGGTGGCATAGGACACGCGGAAATGCCCGGCGAACATGAACGCCGCGCCATGCACCGCCGCAACCCCCTCCTCTTCCAGCAGCGCGGTGACGAAGGCCTCGTCATCCACGATCTCCGTCCCTCCGGCGCTCACCTTGCCCAGGCAGCCCTCCATCGACGGAAAGACATAGAACGCGCCTTCCGGCCGGTGGCATGTCAGGCCCCTGGCCTGATTCAGCATCCCCACCACCAGGTCGCGCCGCGCGACATAGGCTCGCACCATGTCGGCGATGAAATCCTGCGGCCCCGACAGCGCCTCCAGCGCCGCCGCCTGGCTGATCGACGAACTGCCCGAGGTCGACTGGCTCTGCAGCTTGTTCATCGCCTTGGTCAGCACCGCCGGCGCGCCGGCAAAGCCGATGCGCCAGCCGGTCATGGCATAGGCCTTGGACACGCCGTTCATCGTCACCGTCCGGTCGCGCAGCTTCGGCTCGACCTGCACGATCGTGGCGGGCACGAACCCGTCATAGACCAGCTTGTCATAGATATCGTCGGTAAAGATCCAGACATCCGGATGCCGCAGCAGCACGTCGCAGATCGGGCGCAGATCCTCGGCGGAATAGGCCGCCCCCGTCGGATTGCACGGCGAATTCAGGAAGAACCACTTGGTCCGCGGCGTGATCGCCGCCTCCAGGTCCGCGGCCCGCAGCTTGAACCCGTTCTCCGCGGCACAGGGCACGATCACCGGCACGCCGTCGGCCAGCGCCACGATGTCGGGATAGGATACCCAGCACGGCGCCGGGATGATCGCCTCGTCCCCCGGATTCAGGGTGGCGACCATGGCGTTATAGATCACCTGCTTGCCGCCGGACGACACGATGATCTCGTCGGACGTGTAATCCAGCCCGGAATCGATGCGGAACCGCTCCGCCACCGCCTGGCGCAGCGCCGGCGTCCCGGCCACGTCGGTATATTTCGTCTCTCCGCCCTCGATCGCGCGGATCGCCGCATCCTTGATGTTGCGCGGGGTGTCGAAATCCGGCTCGCCGGCCGACAGGCTGATGATGTCCCTGCCGGCAGCCTTCAGGGCGCGCGCTTTGGTCGAAATGGCGATCGTCTGACTGGGGCTGATCTTGTTCAGACGCGCGGCGATAAGGTCCATGGTACCGAAGATCCAGAAAATCAGGGGGAAACGCGGCGGGCTCCGCACCCGGCCCCGTCCGCGCCACCGTAATGCGAACCCACGCCCAAGGAAACCGCGGATCGCCGCACCCCAGCCATTCCCCCGGGCCCTTCTTTCTCCCGGGCGGCCATCCTCTCAGGCCGCCGTCCCCGCCGCGGCCGGACCTCCCCCGATCGACGGCGCGTCCTGCCCCAGCGCCGCGCGCCGCACCGCCTCCGCGTCATGCCCCGCCGCCCGCATGGCCCGCAGCGTCAGCGCCCGGTCCCGCTTCGCCAGCCGCCGCCCCTGCGCGTCCAGTTTCAGGGGATGATGCGCATAGTCCGGCGCCGGCCAGCCCATCAGCTCCTGCAGCAGCCGGTGCAGCGCGGTGGCGGGGCGCAGATCCTCGCCCCGCGTCACCAGGCTGATACCCTGCAAAGCATCGTCATGGGTCACGCACAGATGGTACGACACCGGACGATCCTTGCGCGCCAGCACGATGTCCCCGAACGGCCGCACCGGCGCGCCGACGCGCTCACGCCGTCCCCCGGCCCCCCGCTCGTGCCAGCACATCACGTCCGCCCCCGCCTGGCGCACCGCCGCCTCCATGTCCAGGCGCAGCACATGCGGCACCCCGTCGGCGATCCGCGCCGCGCGCTCGACCGCGGGCAGGCCGCGACAGGCCCCGCCATAGGCCAGCGACCCGTCCGGCGCGGCATGCGGGGCATGCGCCGCCTGCAGTGCCTCGCGCTGGATCTCGGCGCGGGTGCAGAAACACGGGTAAAGCAGCCCGCGCGACGCCAGTTCGTCCAGCACCCGCCCATAATCCGCCAGATGGTCCGACTGCCGCCTCACGTCCCCGTCCGATCCGATGCCCAGCCATGCCAGGTCCTCGATGATCGCCGCCTCGTATTCCGGGCGGCAGCGGCCGGGGTCGATATCCTCGATCCGCAGCAGGAAACGCCCCCCTGACTCGCGCGCCGCCCGCCACCCCGCCAGGGCCGACGCCACATGCCCCAGATGCAGATACCCGGTCGGGCTGGGGGCGAAACGCGTCACCCATCCCGGCTTTCGATCGCAAAAACAGGACGATGCCGCCATTCTTCCCCCTCTCCCGCGCGGCAATGCCGCCTGCCGGCATCCCAAAGACCGCACAATCCCTTGCGGTAGCGGGCAAATTTTGCGATATAGGCGCCAGGTTCTCAACGGCGCATATCATTTGGCGTTCGGTTTGGAGTACAACGCCAGGTGACGGTGTGGCGGCATCACGAAAGGATGCGCCCCTTGCTTGCTGGCAGTCCGCATTACCCGGCCCTCGTTCTGAACGCCGATTTCAGGCCGCTTTCCTATTTCCCGCTCTCGCTCTGGTCCTGGCAGGACGCGGTCAAGGCGGTCTTCCTCGACCGCGTCTCGGTCCTCAGCGAATATGACGAGGAAGTCCGCTCCCCCAGCCGCTCCCTCCGATTACCCAGCGTCATCGCGCTGAAAGACTACATTCCCGCCGCCCGCCGCCCCGCCTTCACCCGCTTCAACGTCTTCCTGCGCGACAATTTTTCCTGCCAGTACTGCCTCGACCGCCTGCCGACCCACGAACTGACGTTCGACCACGTCATCCCCCGCTGCAAGGGGGGCCGCACCACCTGGGAAAATGTCGTCACCGCATGCAGCCCCTGCAACCTGATGAAGGGCTCGCGCATGCCGCACGAGTTGCACATGTATCCCCGCCGCACGCCCTCCCAGCCCTCGACCTGGGAATTGCAGGAAAACGGCCGCGCCTTCCCCCCCAATTACCTGCATGAAAGCTGGCGCGACTATCTCTACTGGGACAGCGAACTCGATACCTGACCCGTCCGCCGCCATCCCCTTATCGCGTGTAGCGATAGCCGTACCACGCCGCCAATTGCTGCAGGTCCGGCGCCCCGCGCAGGTTCAACGGAATGGGCCGCGGCTTTTCGGACCCGATCACCAGGCCATGATCCGTCATGCGCTGGCACATATTGGCCGCCAGCGGGAAGCTCTGCGCCACCGGCGTGCCCATCTGCGCCCGCAGGCAGGCAATGTCGGTGTCCCCGGGCCGGCGCCCCATCTCCGGCGCACACCCCGCCAGCAGCACCAGCCCGCCGAACGACATCCCGCCCACCCGCATCGCAACCCCCAGCCCGCCCGCTCGTTTCATCACCCTGCCCCGCCTGCGCCTTTTTCCGTGGCACTTCATTTCCGACACCTTATCTCTGGCACGGCACATGCCATCCGCCCAGCCTGCCATGGCACCGTCCCCGACGACAGGCACCGGCGGCACGGCGACTCACCCGCTCGCGCAATACAGCCATGCCGGATACCCCGCCCCGGTTGACGACGCGACCAACGGACCGCACCTATTCCATGCGGCCGTCACATGGGCCCGCCGGAATCCAGGAGGCCACGCCGTGACCGTCACAACCGGGCGATCCCTGACCCTGCCGATCGAAGGGATGACCTGCGCCGCCTGCGCCGCCCGGATCGAACGGCTGCTCAACCGCCTGCCCGGCACGAAAGCCGCGGTGAATTTCGCCGCCGGGGCCGCGACGATCGAACGCGGCGACGGCGCGCCGCCGCTCGACGACGTGGTGGCCGCCATCCGCAAGGCCGGTTTCGACGTCCCGACCCGCCACGTCGCCCTGGCGATCGACGGCATGACCTGCGTCGCCTGCGCCGGGCGGATCGAACGCGGCCTCAACCGCCTGCCCGGCGTCTCCGCCCAGGTCAGCTTCGCCTCCGGCCACGCCGATATCGACTATCTGCCCACGCTGGCCGATCCCGACGCCCTGATCCGCCAGGTGGAAAGGACCGGCTACGGCGCCGCCCTGCCATCGGCGGACGACACCGCGCCGGCCGCGACAACCGATCAGCCCGCCCGCCATGCCGCCCGGCGCCGGCAGGCGGGGCAGTTCCTGCTGTCGCTCGCCCTCACCGCGCCGCTGCTGGCCGGCATGGGGGCCATGTTCGCCGGCTGGCCCGACCTGCTGCCGCCCCCGGCGCAATGGGTGCTGGCGACCCTGGTGCAGGGCATCTGCGGCCGCGATTTCTACCGCCATGCCTGGAACGCGCTGCGCGGCGGCGGCGCCAACATGGACGTGCTGGTCGTCATGGGCACCAGCGTCGCCTGGCTGGCCAGCACCGCCACCCTGCTGCTGGGCCATGCCGGACCGCTCTATTTCGAATCCGGCGCCACGGTCATCACCCTGGTCCTGCTGGGCCGGCTGCTCGAAACCCGCGCCCGCGACCGCACGCGCGCGGGCGTGGAAAGCCTGATGCGCCTGCAGCCGCAGATCGCCCATCTCGACATCGACGGCACGATCCAGGACCGGCCGGCCGGCAGCCTGCATGTCGGCGACGTCTTCATCGTCCGCCCGGGCGAAAGCATCCCGGTGGACGGCACCATCCTGCAAGGCAGCTCCGACATCGACGAATCCATGCTGACCGGCGAGGCCGTGCCGGTCGGCAAGGGCGCGGGCGACCCGGTATTCGGCGCCACCATCAACCGCGACGGCGTGCTGCGCGTCCGGGCCCGGCGGATCGGCGCCGACACCACGCTCGCCCGCATCGTCCGCATGGTCCAGCAGGCCCAGGGCAGCAAGGATCCGGTCCAGCATCTGGTGGATCGGGTCTCCGCCGTCTTCGTGCCGGTGGTGCTCGGCATCGCCGCCCTGACCTTCCTGGCCGGCTGGGCGGTCACCGGCCATCCGGCGGGCGCGCTGACCGGCACCATCGCCGTGCTGGTCATCGCCTGCCCCTGCGCGCTCGGCCTGGCCACACCCACCGCGATCATGGTCGGCACCGGCCTGGGCGCGCGCGCCGGCCTGCTGTTCCGCTCCGCCGAATCCCTGGAACGGCTGCACAAGATCACCACCCTGATCCTGGACAAGACCGGCACGCTGACGCTGGGCCAGCCCGAACTCACCGACATCCTCCCGGCCCCGGGCACGTCCCGCGACACCCTGCTCTCCACCGCCCTGGCGCTGGAGCGGGATTCCGAACATCCGCTGGCCCGCGCCATCGTCGCCCACGCCACGGCGGCCGGCCTGGCCGCTGCGCCGCTCCGCGACGTCCGCGCCATCCCCGGCCACGGCATCCAGGGCACGGACCGGGACGGCGTCGTGCTGCGCCTCGGCTCCCCCCGCTTCCTGGCCGAGAATGGCTGCGGGACCGACGGCCCCGGCGACGCGCGCGCAACGCGCGACGGGCTGGAAGCACTGGAAGGACAGGGCAAGACGCTGATCGGCGTCGCGCGCGGCACGACCCTGCTGGGCCATCTCGCCCTGGCCGACCGCATCCGCCCCGACGCCGCCGACAGCATCGCCGCCCTGCATGCGCGCGGCATCCGCCTGGTCATGCTGACGGGCGACAATCCGCGCACCGCCGCCGCCGTGGCCGCCCGGCTGGGGCTGGACGACGTCATGGCCGGCGTGCTGCCGCAGGACAAGGCGCAGGAGGTGCAGCGCCGCCGCGCCCCGGGTCAGGTCGTCGGCATGCTCGGCGACGGCATCAACGACGCCCCGGCGCTGGCCGCCGCCGATATCGGCATCGCCATGGGCGGCGGCACGGACATCGCGCTGGAAACCGCCGACATGGTGCTGATGCGCGGCGAACTGCGCGGCCTGGTCGACGCCATGGACCTCTCACGCGCCACCCTCGCCAAGGTGCGGCAGAACCTGTTCTTCGCCTTCGTCTACAACGTGCTGGGCATCCCGCTGGCGGCCCTGGGCCTGCTCAACCCCGCCATCGCCGGCGCGATGATGGCCCTGAGTTCGGTCTCGGTCGTCTCCAACGCGCTTCTGCTCAATCGTTGGAAACCCCGCACGCGTCCCGCCATCCCCGCCATCACAAGGAACCCGGCATGACCGACCTGATTTTATCCATCGACGGCATGACCTGCGACGGCTGCGCCAACGCGGTCCGGAAAGCCCTGGAACGCACGCCGGGCGTCGCGGCGGCCAGCGTCACCCTCACCCCGGCCCAGGCCAGCATCAGCTACGACCCGTCCCGCACCGGCCCCGCCGCCCTGCGCGCGGCGATCGAGGACGCCGGCTTCGACGTCCGCGCATAGCCCGCATTGTCCAATCGCGGCCGCGCTGACGGCCTGCGCGCCACGTCTCGACGCGCGGTACGCCGACGACATTGCCGCCGTCATCCTGAACAACATGAAGACCATGCTCGGCATGGCCATGCAGGATGCGCCGACGAGTCCCGGCGCGATCCTCAGCCGAACAGCGCCTCGTACTGCTCCGGCTTGAATCCCACCGTCAGCGCCCCGTCCACGTCCAAGACCGGGCGCTTGATCATCGAAGGCTGCGCCAGCATCAGCGCGACCGCCCGCGCCGCGTCCAGACCAACCTTGTCGGAGTCGGGCAGTTTGCGAAACGTCGTCCCGGCCCGGTTCAGCAGGACCTCCCAGCCCACGGCCCGCACCCAGCCCTCCAGCACGCCGCGCGCGATTCCCCCGCTCTTGTAATCATGGAAATCATAGGCCACGCCATGCGTTTCCAGCCACGACCGCGCCTTCTTCATCGTATCGCACGCCTTGATCCCATGGATCACAACCGACCGCGCCATAAACCGTCCGCCCTCCGTCACGCTCACCACGATCCGCGCCCAACCCGAATCAGGCCGCGCACGGCCTTATAGCGCAACATCCAACCCGCCACGATCCCTTGCCCAGGCCGGCTCCGGCTCGGCCCTTTCCCCGGTCAGTAAAGATCCTCCTCGGAACAGCTTATGCACAATTCCGAAACGTTGGCCGTATTGGGCAGGTCCAGCACGGCGGCGATCATGCGCGCGACGTCCTGCGGCTGCGTCATCGTCTCGTCCGCCCGCGTGGTGATGCTGCGCGCCATGTCGGTCGCGACGAAGCCCGGACAGACCGCCGTCGCCCGGATCCCCGCCGCCCAGCCGGTCCGCTTGATGCTGTGCGCCAGCGCCACGGCCGCATGCTTGGTCATCGCATAAGGCCCCGACTCCGCCGATTTCACCCGCTTGCCGGACAGCGAGGCAATCACGACGACCCGCCCGGCACCGCACGCCGCCAGATGCGGCCACGCCGCGCGCACCAGCCGGATCGGCGACCGCAGATTGACCTCCAGCATCAGGCTCATCTCGTCCTCGCTGCAATCGAGGATCGAATGCGGAATCATCACGCCCGCATTGGCGATGATCGCATCGACGCGGCCATAGCGCGCCACCGTCGCCTCGACCCAGTCCCGCTCCGCCCCGCCCGCGGTCGCATCGAACCCGTGCACCAGATGCGGCGCCCCCAGCGAGAACGCGGCCGGATCCCGCACCCCCGCGCTGACCACCCACCCTTGTCCGCGCAATTCCTCGGCCAGCACCAACCCGATCCCGCGATTGGCCCCCGAAACCATGACCACCCGCCCGGCACCGCCCTGGGCCCCATCCCCGGTCGCATTCTCCACCATACCGCCACTCCTCATTTCCCACGATATCTGCAATATTTTTACGCCGCGCACGCCAATGCGCAACCGGATCTGCATCATCGGCACCGACGTGCACAATCGGGAAGAAATGCAGGAATCGAGACGGATTGATCGCTACCGCCATTCCGGGGACTGTCGCAGGTCCTCGATCATGAACGCGCGACCGGGCGGCGCGTCCTTCGAGAAATAGAATACCGTGTTCACGGGCAAGAAGCGTCGCGCTTCGGGAAAGAACTGGTGGAAGGCAGCCCGCGCTCTCCGCCGAACGACCTCTTCTTCCACATCATAAAAGCGTCGCAACAGGTCGAGCAGATAGTCGAAGAAATTGTGGCCGATAAAGCGGTCATAGACGATGCTGTAATATTGTTCCATCGACTGGCCGGCGTCCGGCACAAGCCCCGCCCCGGCGAACGGCAGGCCGAGATCGCACCGCCGCCGTGTTTCCGTATCGATCCAGATATCGAAATCGCGAAACACGATCCGCCTTGGCCTGAAGTCCCGGTCGATCTCGATCAGCGTATTCTGGGCATGGGATTCCAGCAGCAGGCCACGACGTGCGCCCCAGCACCAGAACGCGATGACGGGAACGATGATCTCGTTGACCACGAACGCGGCCGGATCGACGCGCAGCCGCGCGATCATCTGCACCAGCAGCGGCGGATCGTCCAGGGCACGGATATCCCGCCCATAGAGCGCAAAGCACGGAATCAGAAAGCGGCCGGCGATGGGCGGCCGGGCAATGACCTCCCGCACCAGGAAACCCCACGCCTTCTCGTCGGTGCCGAAAGCGAAGCCCAGCATCTCCGGCAGATAGGCAAACCGCTCCGACGGCACCTGCGCCATCTCCGCCGTGATGGCGACGCTGTTCTGGACGTTGCGCCGCAGCAGCCCGCGGTTGAAGCGGGAGATCCGCACCGGATAATGGAGCTTGAGGAAATGCGGCGCCATTTCCGGACCGACTGTCAGCACGGTGCGGGTCGATGCCGTGGGCGCGACCCGGATCGGCGCGCCACGCGGCAGGGCACGAAGATCTTCCAGGTGCGCAATCCCCTCCATAGCCCAGGTCGCGGGATGGATCGCAAACCGGATGCCGTCCGGCCGCAGATAGTATTCGGCCAGATGTCCGGCAGGAGCCGCCTGGAACACGGAGACCCGCTCCCGGGGCACCGTGACGGTGACGAGATCGAACGACGCCACCCCGCTTTCCGGCTGGTAGGCAGGCGCTGCCTCGGTTCGTGCCGCCAGCGGACTATACGTCTTCGTGCCCAGGCCGACATAACGCTCCATGGAGAGCAGCGCCTGGCGATCCTGGATGACGGCGTCGAGTTTCATGGACACGCCTCACCGAAGGGAACGGCACGCGATATCGGCGGTCCTATCCTTTCTTCAGGTTCATCTGGTCCAGCGCCGCCTTCAGGCCCCGCGCCAGCCGGCCCGCATCGTCGTTCGCCCAGAAATGCATGAAGAACAGGCGGGGCTGATCGTTCAGCATGTGGTTATGCAGCGCCGTGACCGCGATGCCATGCTCCCGCAACGTGCGGAGCACCGGATTGACCTCGGATGCGATCAGCACGAAATCGCCGGCGATCGCGGCCTTGCCGCCGCCTGTCGGCTGGAAATTGATCGCGATGCCCGTTCCCATGGCGACCGGCAGCGCCGTCATGTCGCTCGTCAGCGTTTCGGCGCGCGGGATGGTCACCTGATAGACCCCGCCACTGGCCTTGCCGGCCTGCCCGAGAACCCGGTCCAGCATCGCAGTGTCGAGATCGAGCGGCTTCGGGGGCGGCGCATTCGCCGGAGCACCCAGCGGCGTCCCAGTCAGCAGCAGCGCCGCGTGCAGGGTCTGGGCCAGCTTCACCGGATCACCCTGCCCGTCAACGTGCATGTACATCGTCATCGGTTCGGCACGCAGCAGATGGTTGTGCAGGGCGGTGATCTCGAAGCCGCCCTCGACCAGCCGCTTCATCACCGGCTCGACCTCATCCTGGGTCAGCACCAGATCGCCCATCGCCATGGCATCCCTCCCTTTCGGCAGGAAGGCCAGCCAGGAGCCAAGCGCCAGCGCCGGCTTGATCGCAATACCGTCGAGCGTGACCTTGAGGTCCGAACGCGGCAGGGCCACGCGATAGACGCCGCCAGGCAGTTCCGTGCCGGCTTTACCGAGGGTCTCGCCTACGGCCGCCCAAGGAACAGACACGGGAGCAGGCGTGGGACCGGGCGCAGGGCTGGGCGCGGCAGAGGCCGGGGCGGCCCAGAGCATCGCCATGAGCGCCGCGCCGGTCAGAAATCGTCTCCGCATCGTTCTTCTCCTTGATCGCGCTCCGACATGCCCGAATTCGACCGCCGCAATATCCAAGGGACCTGTTGTGGCGGGACGAACAGGAACGCCGCCTCCCGGTCGGAGGCTGCATCATGTTTCCGCAACACCAGAACGAAAAATGATACAGCAGTTGCACCCCGCAAGGGGCGCTCCTAAAATAAACCTCATGAGCGCGGAGTCCTCCCGAACCGGACAGCCCTGGCTGCTCCTGATCCATCAATTGCCGCCGAAGCCGGCCTATTTCCGGGTGAAGATCTGGCGGCGGCTGCAGGGCATCGGCGCGGTCGCGGTGAAGAGCACGGTCTATGCGCTGCCGGCGGGAGCCGAAACGCAGGAAGACCTGGAATGGCTCCTGAAGGAAATCGTCGAAGGCGGCGGGGAGGCGATGATGTGCGAAGCACGGCTGATCGACGGGCTGTCCGACGCCCAGGTACGCGCCCTGTTCGATGCCGCACGCAATGCCGATTATGACGCGATCGCTGACGAAGCGCGGGACCTCGGCCGCGCACTTGATGCCGACTACTCCGAGGACAAGCGGGCAGACATCCGCACCCAGCTCCGCCGGCTGCGCAAACGCGTCGCGGCGGTCGCGCGCATCGATTTCTTCGGGGCCGGCGGCCGCGAACCGCTGGAGGTCGTTCTGGACGGGTTGGAAGCCCAGGCGGCGGACGATACGGCGGCCGGCACGTCAAAGGCGGCACGAACGACTACACGGACGCTTCAGGGGCATGTCTGGGTGACACGCCGGGATGTGCATGTCGATCGCATCGCCTGTGCCTGGTTGATCCGCCGTTTCATCGATCCCGAGGCGCGCATCCGTTTCGTGGCGGGCAAGGGCGACGCACCGAGGAAAGGCGAACTGCGTTTCGACATGTTCGAGGGCGAATTCACCCACGAAGGCGATCAGTGCAGCTTCGAGGTATTGTCGGCGCGTGCCGGACTCGCCGATCCGGCGCTCCGGGCGATCGGCGAGATCGTCCACGACATCGACCTCAAGGACAACAAGTTCGGCCGCGAGGAGGCGCCCGGCATCGCCCATCTCGTCTCCGGCATCGCCATGGCCAACCGGGACGACGATCAGCGGATCGCACTGGGGGCCACGATTTTCGACAATTTATATGCCTATTTCCGGGCACGACAGACATGACCAGCAGGAACCCGGCCCATGGACAGCCAGAAGAGCCGCGACATGACGATGGCACGGCCTGAAGTCATTCCGCCTCACGGCATCTCGTTCGGTGAGGCAGTGCGCGTCTGGACGCGGGTCGCCGCCCTGAGCTTCGGCGGTCCCGCCGGCCAGATCGCGGTCATGCACCGCATCATCGTCGAGGAGAAGCGTTGGATCGGCGAGGCCCGATTTCTGCACGCGCTGAATTACTGCATGCTGTTGCCCGGCCCGGAGGCGCAGCAACTCGCCATCTATATCGGCTGGCTGATGCACCGGACCCGAGGCGGGCTGGTGGCCGGCGCCCTGTTCGTCCTGCCGGGCGCCGTCGCCATCATGGTCCTGAGCTGGATCTACGCGATCTTCGGCCATGTCGGTGCGGTGCAGGCATTGTTCTTCGGGCTCAAGGCCGCCGTTCTTGCCATCGTGCTCGAAGCGGTCATGCGCGTCGGCAGGCGGGCACTCCGAAACGACATGATGGTCGGGTTTGCCGCGGCGGCGTTCGTGGCGATGTTCTTCTTCCATATCGCGTTTCCGCTGATCATTCTGGGCGCGGCGCTCGTCGGGTTTCTGGGTGGTCGGGCAGGACTGGCCCCCTTCCTGGCCGGCGGCGGGCACAACAAGGCCGGTTCCGGTCATCCGGTCTCGGATGCCGACAGCCTGCTTGGCGAAGAAATCCCCGCCCATGCCCGGCCGGACATCCGCTGGGCGCTGACGGTCGGCGCAACGCTCGCCCTGCTCTGGTTGGCGCCGGTCCTCAGCCTGCTTGTCCTTCTGGGACCGGCCAATGTCTTTGCCACCATCGCGGTCTTCTTCTCCAAGATGGCGGTCGTCACATTCGGCGGGGCGTACGCCGTTCTCGCCTATGTCGCGCAGCAGGCGGTCGACACATATGGCTGGCTGAAGCCCGGCGAGATGCTCGACGGGCTCGGGATGGCCGAGACGACACCTGGTCCGCTCATCATGGTCACGCAGTTCGTCGGCTTCATGGGCGCCTTTCGGGCGCCAGGCGGTCTCAATCCGCTGGTTGCCGGCACGCTGGGCGGCCTGCTGACAACCTGGGTGACCTTTACACCGTGCTTTCTATGGATTTTTCTCGGGGCACCCTATGTCGAGGCGCTGCGGGGCAACAAGGCGCTGTCGGCGGCGCTCGCGACCATCACCGCCGCCGTGGTGGGGGTGATCCTGAACCTGGCGGTCTGGTTTGCCCTGCACGTTCTGTTCCGCACGCTGCACCGGACGCATGCGCTCGGGATGACGCTGGACGTGCCCGTGTTCGCGTCCGTCAACCTCCCGTCGCTGGCGCTGACCGCGATCGCCATGGTCGCGCTCTTCCGGTTGAAGATCGGGATCTTGCCGGTCCTGGCACTGTGCTCGGGGCTCGGCCTGTTGTACGGATTGGCTTCTGGAACATTGTAGGCGAATTGCCTCACACCGTCTTCGACCCATCGCGGGTGACTCGATCGCAAGCCGCAATCGCCCGCCTCCATCGAGGCTGTCGCCGACCACGGCATAGATGCGGCGCACGGCGGTGGCATGCAGGACATCACTAGAGCCATATCCGTTCACACCGGTTCACGGATATGGCTCTAGCCCATTGTTTTATCGAGCATCTTTATCCGACCGAATGAGTCCATCCGGTCGGATGATGCTCTAGCCACGCTCTATGGTTATGATCTATGCAGGATCGGGATTGATGGGAGCGGCATGTTCGCGAGCGAGATAGTCTCGCGGACCGAACGTCGGAAGGGGATCGGAGTTCTCGATTGGACGTCGCGCAACTCAAGATATTCTCCCGAGTTGCGCGGCTGAACAGCTTCTCCGGCGCCGCACGCGAACTTTCGATTTCGCAGTCCCAGGCGTCACGGGCGGTAGCGGAACTCGAAGCGGAACTTGGCGTGCCGCTGCTGGCGCGCACCACCCGAGCCGTTATCGCCACGGAAGCCGGCGCCGAGTATCTCGCAAGGATCGAGCCGATTCTGGATCAACTGGACGAAGCCGAGCAGAGCGTGCGGCAGGGCGAGCTTCGGGGGACGTTGAGGGTGGGAATGCCGACGAGCGCCGGCGCCCGAGAGATCATTCCACGCATCCCGGATTTCGCCGAGCAGCACCCGAAGCTCGAACTTCAGATCATCATGGGCGATCAGCACCAGGATCTGGTCCGCGAGGCGGTTGACGTAGCGATTCGGATAGGAAACCTGCCGGATTCCAGCGCCACCGCGCGCCTGCTCACGACATACCCCCGCATCATCGTCGCCGCTCCGTCGTATCTCGAGCGGTCTGGCCATCCCCAAAGCCCCGCGGAGCTTCGCAATCACAGGATCGTCCAAGGTCCTGCCGGAAGCGTCGGCACGGCATGGACATTCGTAAGGGACGGCCGATCGGAAGAGGCGGTAGTCGCGAAGCCGACCGCCCTCTTCAGCGACAATGAGGGCACGGTGGCCGCCGCGGCCGCTGGCATGGGCATCGCATCGATCGGTTATTGGTCCTGTCGAAGCGAGCTTGGCGATGGAAGACTGGTCCGCCTGCTGACCGAGTGGGAGACGGTGCCGATCAAAGTCTATGCCTACTTCCCACTTGGAAAAGCCACCCGCTTCGCGGCACGGGCCTTCACCGACTTCCTCGCGGCCAAACTGAACGAGAGGCGAGACACTCCCATCTCGACGTAGCTCGGAACATGAAAACGCCGACGATCAGCCGCTTGGATGATGACATCAGTGGCGATGTCAGGTTGGCCCCGGCATCAACCGGCATCAACTGGCCGTTCTTCCTCCGTTTACGCGCATGATCTGGCCGGTGATGTAGCTCGCCTTCTCCGAGGCGACTCCACTGCATGCTTGCCGCCCACGTAGAGCGACATGTTTTCCGGCACCTGCCGGGTTGCGCCCCGTCGACCGACGTCTACAGCTCTTCGATCGCGTCGACGCGATCGGGGTAGAAGGCAAGGTAAGCCTTGATCTGGGCAACAGCGTCATAGGGCGCCTCATAGGTCCAGATCGCGTTTGCGGATCGTTCGCCGCCGCTGGGAATGCTGAAATAGGAAGCATCTCCCTTGAACGGGCAGTAGGTGCTGTGTTCAGTCCGCTTTAGCGCTGCCATGTCGACGTCGCCGCGCGGGATGTAATGCACTGCGGGATAGTTCGCCTCGCGCAGCGTAAGCGCGCGCGTGGTATCGGCGATCACCTTGCCGCCCAGCCTCACGACGACACGGTGCGCATTGGGTTCGATGGTGATGGGGTGGTCGGGGCCGGGAATTTTCACGACGCGGTCGGGCATGGGAAAGCCTCCTCTATTCAGCCGGGAAAGGCGGTGCCGAACATCGGCAGGCCGCTAACGGAATTGGCGCTGGTCGCCTCGTCCTGCAACACGTCCCAGTGCTCGGCGCGTTGGCCGTTTTCGATCCGCAGAATGTCGACCGCAATCCAGGCCGACGGACGGCCAGTGCCGGAAAAGCGGCCATGAACCATGACATTGGCCGGCCCTTCCGAATCGGCAAGAGCGGCGCCGACGGCTTCCGCCTTGCCGCCCTTCGCGCGGATCCGTTCGACGACGCTGCGCGCGTCGTCAATCGACGTGCCGTAGTGGACCAGGACCTGCGCGCCGGCTTCGGCGAGCGCAATGGTCTTACCGTTGCTGGCGAGCATGATCGGTCTCCTTTGGAGTAGCGCCCCCGGCCGCCACGACGATCGGGAGCGGCTGGATGACGGGCTTAGGCGTCGAGGAAGAGCGTCGCGTGGGTCACGAACAGCTCGGGGTACTGGTAGATCGAGCCATGACCCGAGTCCGGGTAGACGATGAGCTGCGCGTTCGGCAGTTCGTGCTGCAGCGTCAGCGAGTGAATGGTCGGGATGATCACGTCGTCGCTTCCCTGCGCGATCAGCGTCGGCTGCTCGATCGAATGCAGATAGGCAAGAACGTCCTTCTCCGGCGCGATCCACTTGCCGATCGCCTCAACCTGCGCGTTCATGGTCTGCTCGGTCGTGTCTGGATCGCGATCCTGGCGGCGAAGTTTCCGCTCGAGGAAGGCGAGACCGGCCTTCTGGCTGCGCGCGGTCGGCTTGAAGTGCACTGCCAGCCAGAGATGCTCGGGCGGATCGTAGCTCTGCGAGAAGATCTCGTTCGAACGACTGGCCGTCATATCCTGGCCGCGATGGCCAGTGCCGACAAGGATGATCTTGCGGACCAGGTCGCCACCCTGCAGGGCGATCTCCTGCGCGACGAAACCACCGATCGAGATGCCGAGCACGTCGACCTGCTCGAGACCGAGCGCGCGGATGAAGGCGATCGCATTGGCGCCCATGTCCTGGAAGTTGCTCGGCGTTTCGCCGGACGAGCTGGAAACGCCGGCGTTGTTGAACAGGATCACCTCGCGGGTCTCGGCCAGGCCGTCGGTCACGGCAGGATCCCAATGGTCCATCGTGCCAACGAAATGCTGGTTGAACACGATCGGCACGCCGCCCGCCTTGCCGAAGCGGCGGTACGCGAAGCGGATGCCATTGGCCTCGACATACTGGGTCGGGGCAGTGTCATGCGAATAAGTCATGATATTCTCACTTCGAGATAGAAAAAACTTCGAGATAGAAAAACATTTGCGATGTCGGCCTTCGCGCTCAGCGCAGGCCGCCCCCTGCGATAATCCGCTCGCCGGTGAGCCAGCGCGCATCGTCCGAGGCGACGAAGGCGACGACATCGGCGATATCCTGCGGCTGGCCGAGACGGCCGAGCGGCGTCTGGGCGATGATGCCGGCCTCGAAATCGGTCGCAAGCATGCCCGCGCTGTGCGTGCCCTGCGTCTCGGTGAGGCTGGGGTTCACCGAATTGACCCGGATCTTCCGCGGGCCGAGTTCCTTGGCCAACACTCCGGTGATGACGTCCACGGCGCCCTTGCTGGCCGTGTAGATCGACGTCGCAGGCGGCGTGATCGCGGTCACGCCCGAGCCGATATTGATGATGCTCGCGCCTTCACCCATATGCACGGCGGCCGCCCGGGTCACCAGCAGCAAACCGAGGACATTGATATTGAACATCCGATGGAAGTCAGCCTCGTTGACCGTTTCGAGCGGCCCGAAGGCATAGACGCCCGAATTGTTGACGAGGATGTCGAGCCGGCCATAGGCGTTGATGGCGGCATCAACGATGCCCTGCGCCTCGTTCGCTTTCGACACGTCGCCCTGAACGGCAACGGCGCGGCCACCCGCTCCGGTTATGGCTGCGACGACCGCGTCTGCATCGGACTTGCTCGATGCATAGTTGACGACGACACAGGCTCCCTGCGCGGCCAGTGCCTTGGCCGTAGCGGCGCCGATCCCCTTCGAGGCGCCGGTGACGATTGCGATCTTACCGTCGAGCTTGGACATGAAATGCCCCTCCTGTTCCGATGACAGTTTCGAAGTGGCGCCAATCGCCGCTCTTGCAGCCTCGTTGGAGTGGATATGCGCGGGTTCCGGCTTCAAAATTAGCCAGGCAAAATGGCTATGATCTATCCCGATCCGGGATGAATGGACGGCCCACCGGCCCCATTTGCGAAGCCCTCACGAAGCAACCCGCAGGCCGGGACGAGATGCTCAGCCAGGAAGCTGACCGTACATCCGTTCGCCAGCGCCGCTGCCTGGCTGCCGCGTCCAGATCGGCGTCCGGGAAGACGAGGCACAGGCTCTTGCCGCCGGTCTCCAGTCAGACCTGCTTCATATTGCTCGCGCCCGCATACGGCACACGCCCGGCTTGTCACATGCGCCACAAGGCGCAGGGACCAACCGCGCGCAGGGATGCAATATCCCGAAGCCCGGCAAGGCCGAGCACATCCCGCACTTCCTGCGTCAGGGCCTCGATCGCCGACGCGACCCCGCGTTCACCATCTGCCGCCAGCGCCCACGCCCACGGACGCCCGACGGATACCGCCGTCGCACCGAGCGCCAGCGCCGTCACCACATCGCCGCCGCGCCGGATTCCACTATCGAGCACGATATCGGCCCTTCCTCCAACGACTTCGGCGATCCGGGGCAGAACCTCGATCGCGGCGGGCGACGGGTCCATCTGCCGTCCGCCGTGATTGGACACGATCAGCCCATCGGCACCGGCGTCCAGCGACAGACGCGCATCATCCGGGTGCATCACGCCCTTGACGATCAACTGCCCTTTCCACTCGGAGCGCAGCCATTCCAGCCCGACCTGATCGAGGGTCGGATCAATCTGGGCAGCCATCTCCCGCGCCTGCCCCATCACACCACGCACGATCGTATAAGGTCTAAGATTTCCGATCAGCGGCATTCCGTGCTTCAGCATACCCACCGACCATCGCGGACGCCCGGCAAGCCCGATCATCTGCCGGACGCTGGGGCGCGCCAGATGGCGAAATCCATTGCGGACATCACGTTCGCGAACAGGCGTAATGGCCGTGTCGATCGTAACGATGATCCCCTCGATCCCACAGGACTCGGCACGGGCAAGCATGTCACGCGTCAGATCGCGATCACGGAAGACATAGATCTGCGCGAACGGTTTTCCTCCGACGGCCGCGACATCTTCCATCGCGTCAATCGAAAACGTCGAGACGGCAAACCCGGCGCCCGAACATTTTGCCGCGCGCGCGGCTCCGGTTTCGCGGTCCGAATGGAGCATTCCCGCAAAGCCGACCGGCGCCAGCATGATCGGCGCCGCCCAGTCCTGTCCAAAACATCGCACGCCGGTTTCGATGCGTGACACATCCCGTAGCCCCCGCGGCACCACGCCCCATTTTCCGAACGCCGCACGATTGCGGACCATGGTTCGCTCGCCATGCGCGCCGCCGTCCACATAGTCCGCAAAAAGGCGCGGCAGCCTCTGACGCGCCCGCTCCGCAAAGCCCGAGAACGCACCATCATCAACGACCGTCATACACCACGCGCCCTTCAAGCATCGTCGCCGACCACCGCCGGGAAGAGGGAGAGACCGAAGACCGTCGTCGAGAGTGCACCGGTCACCACCGTCAGCATCATCAGATTTGGCCCGAACCATACCGTAAACAGGTCCCGGGCCGTCCTATATCGCCGCGCGGCGGGGACGGGATAGATCGTCTCGGATTCCAGTGTGCTCACCGCATCCCCCATGCCGTGTCCTCTTCCGTTCGCCGATGACGGCGCATCAGTAGATCATAACATCTTCCACATTTGTAATGGATTTCTGCTGCATATTTCCTGAAGCCATGACCCGGAAAAATCTATGCTGAAAAGCGCCCGGACAGGGTTTTCATTCCACTTCCATCATATCTATACCGGACGCCGAGCCGACACGCGGTCTCATCTTGAAACGGAGGGCAAATCCCATGCTCGCTGCACGTTTCTACGGAATCGGTGACATCCGCGTCATGCCGATCGTCCCCCCTTCCGGTCTGCAAGAGGGGTTTGTCCGCGTCAGGATCGAAGCCGCCGGAATCTGCGGATCGGACCTGCACAATTTCCGGACAGGCCAATGGCTCTCACGCTGCCCCGTCACGCCGGGGCACGAATTTGCCGGCATCGTTACGGAAACCTGCGGCGATTGCGCGGGCCTGGCGCCCGGAGATCACGTCGTCGCCGACTCGCGGATCGGATGTGGAAGCTGCGCATCCTGCCACTCCGGACAACCGAACCTGTGCCGCAAGCTCGGTTTCGTCGGCGAAGTCTGCGACGGCGGTTTCGCGCAGGAAGCCGTCCTTCCCGCGACGCAACTTCTTCCCCTGCCACCCGACATGCCGCTCCGGCACGGCGCGCTGGTCGAGCCACTCTCCGTCGCGCTTCACGCCGTCCACCGCCTTGCCCCCACTCCGGGCGCACGTGTCGTCGTCTGCGGCGGAGGCACGATCGGCGGCCTCGCAGCGCTCATCCTGCGCGGACGCGGACATGAGGTCTCGCTTCTCGAACGCAACGCGGCGCGGCAGGCCCTGCTCGAAGCCCATTTCGGCACCCGCCCCCTCTCGCCCGATACCGAAAGCTGGGACACGCGCTTCATTCTGGATGCAACGGGCGCGGCGCCGGTCATAGAACTGGCCTGCGAACGCATCGCGCCTGGCGGTCGGCTTGTCCTCGCGGGGCTGTTTCACCAGAAGCCGAAAATCGACTTCAACCGCGTCGTCGAAAATGAGACCGAACTCTTCGGCGTCAGCGCCTTCGCGAACGAAATGCCGCAGGCCATCGCATTCCTGCCCTCCATCGCCCCGAAACTCGACGCGCTGATCAGCAGTCCGACCCCGCTCCAGGACCTCCCGCAGCGCTACGACGCCCTGCTCGCAGGCATGGAAGTCCGGCTGAAAACCCTGATTACCCCCAACGGCATGAGCGACGCATGGTAACCACGCCCGACTTCTTCTCCCTGGCCGGGAAGACCGCCCTCGTCACAGGCGGAGGCAGGGGATTGGGATACGCGATGGCGCTCCATCTGGCGCAGTGCGGCGCAGAGGTCTGGATCGCGGGCCGTACGGCTGCAACCCTCGAGCGCGCGTGCGCGGACGCGGCAAAAACCGGCCTGAGCCTCCACGCCACGATCATGGATGTCGGGTCCCCGGACGCGATCCGTTCGGCATTCATGGACATCGCCCGCACCAGCCCACGGTTGGACATTCTCGTCAACAACGCCGGTGACGAAAGCCTTCGCGCCAGCGACGAGGTGGACGAATCCCTGTGGAACCGGCTGCTCGATACCAACCTCAAGGGTCCGTTCTTCGTCGCACAGCACGCTGCACGCCTCATGACGGCCGGAGGCAGCATCATCAATCTCGCCTCCCTGACGTCGGCGGCCGGCGTGGCAAAAGCCGTGCCCTACAGCGCCTCGAAATCCGGCATCCTTGGCATGACACGCAGTCTGGCGGTCGAATGGGCACCGCGCGGGATCCGGGTCAACGCGCTTGCGCCGGGCTATTTCCACACCGACATGACCGCCCCGTTCTTCGCCGATACAGACTGGCAGGCGCGGATGCTCGCGCAAATTCCGCTTGGTCGGTTCGGATTGCCCGACGATCTCGTCGGGCCGCTTCAGTTCCTCTGCTCCCCGGCCTCGGCCTACATCACCGGGCAGGTGCTCTACGTGGACGGCGGAACTCTCGCCGCCCTGTGATTTCTCTCACCTTCCCGCTTCAGGACTGTTCTTCATGCCAGATCACGTCACGTTCCACGATCTCACTCAGACAACCACCATACCCGAAGCGCTCCTGCAACGGACCGAGAGCGACCTGTCGGTCTTTCTGGAGCGTGTCACGCCCATCATCGAACGCGTGCGAACCCAGGGCGACGCAGCGCTGCGCCATTTCGCTCAAGCCTTCGACCAGGTCACCGACCCCCAGATGAGCATCAAGGCCACACCGGAGGAGTTCGACGCCGCCTTCACCAGCATCGAGCCAGACGTGCTCGAAGCCATCAAATACGGAATCGACAATATCCGTCGCTTCCACGAAGCCCAGAAACCGGAAGACAACTGGATGATCGAGGTCCGCCCCGGCATCTGGGCCGGAGACCGAAACGTCCCGATCGATTCCGTCGCCTGCTACGTCCCCCGCGGCAAGGGCTGTTTCCCGAGCGTCGTGAACATGACGACCATCCCAGGCAAGGTCGCGGGCGTGCCGCGCCTGGTCATCGTGACCCCTCCGTCTCCCGATGGAACAGTGGACGCGGGAACGCTCGTGGCGGCCCGGCTGATCGGCGTCGAGGACGTCTACAAATGCGGTGGCGCACAGGCCGTTGCCGCCGTTGCGTTCGGAACCGAGACCGTCCCCGCCTGCGCCAAGATCGTCGGGCCCGGCAGCCCATATGTCGTCGCGGCCAAACGCCTGCTGTCCGACTGGATCGATCCCGGCATCCCGGCGGGACCGAGCGAAAGCATCATCCTCACCGACGACAGCGTCGATCCCGTTCTTGCCGCGCTCGACCTGATCATCGAATCGGAACACGGGCCGGATTCCTCGGCGTGGCTCGTCACCAGCAGCCGCCGCGTCGCCGAAGGCGTAATCGCCGCACTCCCCGCGCACTGGGCCGAGATGGACGAAAAGCGCGCCGGCTTCTCCCGGGCGGTTCTGGGCGGGAAACATGGGGGCGTCATCCTGACGAAGGATTTTCAGGCCGCGGTCGCTTTCACCAACGCCTATGCACCCGAGCATCTGGAAATCCTGACCACAGATCCGATGGCCGATCTGGGACGCATCCGCAATGCCGGTGAAGTCCTGCTCGGCACGGCTTCCCCGGTGACGTTGTGCAACTACGTCCTCGGCCCGAATGCCGTCCTGCCGACCAACCGCGCCGCACGGACACATTCTCCGCTGTCGGTGCATGACTTCATGAAGCGCATGTCCTTCGCCCGTGTCTCGCCGGAAGCCTATCCCGAAGCCGCGCGGCACGCGGAACGCTTTGCGCGCTATGAGAACTTCTCCGGCCACGCTCGCGCCGTCTCCGCCGCACGCCCCATGCCGAAGGTCGAACCGCGATGACCGATCCCTCCGTCAGTGCCGCCGGTATTCTCGCCGCAGCCCGCCGTGGCCAGCCCGACCTCGCGAAGTCGCTGCTTCGCAGGTCGCAACATCCCGGCTCTTCTCGCCGAGATCAAGGCCACGTTTCACAACGTCTTCGCTCATCCCGACTGGCTGTACCATTCCTCTGAACTCCGCAGCATCCCGGAGATCACGCTTCGCGACGGCACGGCGTTCGTAACGCGCAACTGGTCTCTCACACCGCTGCGGCAGACCTTCCTGACAGACAAGGCCCGCCTGCTGTGGAAACCGCTGCTTACCGCCCTGTCCGAACGCAACGCGCTCCCCGACAATTGGCGCGAAACCATCCGCTCCGGCCTGTTCTGCTGCCCGACGCTGGTCATGGATCTCTGTGCCCGGTCAGACACCAATCCGAACAGCCGTCACACGCCTGCATCCTCCCTCACGGGCCTCGCCATCGCCATGATGTGCGGCGCGGAACCCGAGCGCGGATCGGGCGGCCAGGACGTCGTCTCCCGCTTTCTCGACATCATCGATCCGGCGGTTTCCTGAGCCGGCATATTCCGGAGTCGGCACAGCGGACGCTCAAGACAATTGCGACCGGTCACCGTAACGTCGGTACAATTTCGGAACGATAGGCACGCTCGAACGAACCGGAACGGAAAGGACATATCCGCGTCATGACGCAGTTCGCAGACAAGAGCGCCCACGCGGCAGCAGCCTCTCCGTTCACCATCGAAAACGAAACCATTTTCCCGATTCCCGAAGAGCGCCGCCACGGAAACGCCTGGTCGCTGCTGATGGTCTGGATCGGCGCGAACCAGAACATCATGGCCATCATGACCGGGATGCTTTACCCCGGCATCTGCCACCTTGCTCTTGGATGGTCACTCGTCGCCGTTCTGTGTGGCAACCTCCTGGGCGGGGTGTTCATGGCCCTGCATGCAGCGCAGGGGCCACATCTCGGCATCCCGCAGATGCAGCAGACGCGCGGGCAGTTCGGCTCGACCGGCAGCCTCCTGATCATCGCGATCATCATCCTGATGTATGTCGGCTTTACCGCGACGTTCTTTGCGATCGGCCGCGAGCAGTCCGCTCAGGTCTTCGGTCCCGGATATGGACAGATCCCCATCTGGGGCGCGGTGATCGTGGTCGCCACGCTCTGTGCCATCGGTCATGACGTCATCGAACGGTTCATCTCGGGCTTCATCCCCGTTGCCGCCCTGACATCCGTTCTGCTGGCCCTCGCCTATTTCGGCGCCTCTCACGGACAGCTCGCGCTCCCGATCTGGGCCACGCCGACGGCGCACCAGTTCCTGGCGGCGCTCTCGCTCGGCGTGCTGTGGCAGATCGCCTATGCGCCCTATGTCTCGGACTATACACGTTACCTTCCCTCCCGCACCGGAGAGCGCACGGCATTTCTCGTCTGCCTTACGGGCAGCATCGTGGGAACGGCCTTCCCGACATTCATCGGCGCCTATCTCGGCAGCACGGGCTTTTCCGGCAACATGTACGACGCCGTGCGCACCTATTCCCCAATTCTGCCGATCCTTCTGTTCGCGGTGATGATCATCTCCACGCTGGTCAGTTGCACGATGCAGATCTACTGCGCGGCGCTGTCGTCCCTGACGTTTCTTCAGACCTTTCGCCCGGACTGGAACCCAACGAGCCGATCCCGCGCGATCGCCGCCGCCATCCTGCTTCTGGCCGGCGCCATCATCACCATCAATCTCCGCGGCAGCGCGCTGGAAATCCTCGACAACGTCATTGCTCTTCTGCTGGCGGTCCTCTCGCCCTGGACCGCGATCAACCTCGCCGACTACTACCTCGTGCGCCACGGCAATTACGACATTCCATCCCTGTTCCGCGGCGATGGCGGAGTGTATGGCCGCGCCAACCGCCCGGCTCTCGTCTGTTACGCGATCGGCGTGATCGTGCAGATCCCGTTCCTGTCGACCGGGCTGTATGTCGGCAGTATCGCACAGTCGTTGGGGGGGATCGACCTGTCATGGATCATCGGAATTTTCGTCCCCGGACTGCTCTACTGGACCTGGGCACGCCGTTCGATCTGAACGGCTTTTTTTCAGCAACACCCCTTCTTAGGTTTTTCCGAAGCTCAGGCCCGTAGAACCATTCTTTAAATACACGCATCAAATTGCGACCATTCCTGCATCGCACCAAAATCCTGTCAGGCGACCCATGACAGGCACCCCTTGGCAGACGCGAAGAGTTTGAGGAAACACGCCCATGCCCGTTCATAAGCGGATCCGCCCGTTCAACACCAAAGACACCTGTCCCGAGCAGACCATCTGACGGATAGCCACTACCGCGAAGCCGCCTATCGCGTATTGGGCCAGTATCTCATGGGCCAGTATCTCAAGGACGTGTTCCCGGTCTTTACGGGTCTCGTCGTGGTGGCCCTCGCCCGCCTCGAATGGCTGATCGAAATGGACGTCATCGCCGCCATTCCCGATTGAAATACGGCCTCACAGCCGAATGCCCTGTTCCCATGAACGACCCGAACGCCCCCGACCCGCCCTTTCGGGTCCCGTCAGCAGAGGTACCCAACATGCAGACGAAATCTCCGCTCTCACGTCGCTGTTTGCTTCTTTCGTCGACGATCCTCCTGCTCGGGGGGACAGCGAAAGCGGCCACGACCACGCATGGACGACAGGGTCTCCACACGACCGGGACAGCAGGCCATTCCGCCTCAACCACCCGTCCGGCTTCGACCCGGGCCGCGGCGCCTCGCGGCGCTGCCCCCCGACATACCGCGCTCAACAGCACGGGGCCGGCCGAGACGATCAGCGTTTCGGCGAGCCGTCATCACGCGGGCGGTGGTCTGATCCGCCCCGAAACGGCCGCGCGTTCAGTCAGCACCATCTCTCGCGAGTTCATCTCGAAACAGTCGCCCGCGTCGAACACGCTGGCCCTCGTCACGCTCTCTCCCGGCGCGAACGTCGCCATGGGTGACCCGTTCGGTGTGACCGATCAGTCCGCCGTCAGCGTGCGCGGACTGAACCAGCAGGAAATCGGCTACATCTTCGAAGGTGCGCCGATGAACGACCCAGACAACTATACTCCGAACTCCTCGGAGTGGGTCGACAGCGAGAACATGGAGAGCGTCCAGCTCCAGCAGGGCGCGCCGGATATCCAGATTCCGACCGTGTATTCCGCTGGCGGAACGATGAACGTCCGCCTGCATAACCCGGAATACACACGCCAAGGCCAGCTCGACGTCAGCTATGGCTCCCATCAGATGAACCGCCAGTTCCTGCGTTATGATTCGGGGGAGATCGGCAACACCGGGCTCCGCATGTTCGCATCCTTCTCGAACCTCACGAGCCGCGCATGGCGCGGGCCGGGTCGCAATAACCGCCGTCACGTGGATTTCAAGGCGGTCAAGGACTGGACACCCGAAAGCAGCACCAGCCTCTCCTTCACCTACAACAATGAAAGCACGGCCTGGTACAGCACACCGACGCTGTCCGACTGGAAGACCTACGGCCTCGGCGGGGGGATCAACCTCGATGGCATCTACAAGTTCGGGGATTCCAACTACTACAAGGGATTCCAGACGAACTGGACCGACTACTTCCTCAGCAGTCAGTCGCATTTCAAACTGAACAACCAATGGTCGCTCGAGGTCACACCGTACTATTACCACGGATCGGGCAACTACCCGCTGGGCGTCTACACGATTCCGACGAGCGGCACCTATTATAACGGCACGCAGGCCGTGAACGGATCGCTCGCAGGGAACGACTACGCCCAGGATGGCAACATCGCCGCGAAGTGGGACTGGTACGGACGTGAAAGCTACACCGGCATCAACGCGGCCGCTCATTACGACACGGCTTTCAATCACCTCGTGTTCGGCGCGTGGTATGGCTACAGCGACATGCATGTCAGCGAGCCGTTCTCGGCGCTTGATGCCGCCGGAAACGTCTCCAGCCCGCTGGTCAAGCTTGAGGACGGAACGGTGCTCAACGGCTGGCTGTATCACACGATCACGCAGATGGTCGGGCTTTATGTCGGGGACGAGGTTCACCTTCTGAACGACAGACTGATCATCGATGCCGGCTTCAAGGAAGTCATGACCGCACGTGACGGCACGCTGAACCAGCCGGGCCCGCAATATGGCGCGAGCTACAACTCCGCCGAACCGCTGCCGCGCTTTTCGATCAGCTACAAGGTGAATGACGAAATCCAGCTCTTCGCCAACACCACCACGAGTTTCCGTGTTCCGATGGGATCGGCGTTCTACAACCAGTATAACAGCCCCTATGACGCCAGCCTCTACCAGACGGCCAACACCCATCTGAAGGACGAATACAGCATCGCCGAGGAAGTCGGGGCGCGTTACCACGACAAGTGGGTGACGGGCTCGGTCACGCTGTTCAACTACAATTTCGTCCATCACGCCATCAACGAATACATCAACGCCGTTCCATACTTCCTCGACGCCGGCGGCATGACATCGCGCGGAGTGGATGCGGAACTCGGCCTGACGCCGTGGCGTCATTTCTCGCCGTATTTTTCGGGCGAATATCTCTACGCCACCACGGACAACAACATCACCCTCGATGGCGTGACCTACAACACCAAGGGCAAGGTCGCCACGTCGGCGCCACGCTGGATGGCTGCGATCGGCATCCAGTACGATGACGGCACGTTCTTCGGCAGTGTTTCGATGAAATATGTCGACAAGGAATACGGCACGTTTATGAATGACGAGCGCATTCCCGGCCACAAGCAGGTGGACCTGATGCTCGGCGCGCGTGCGCCGGACATCGGGTTCATGAAGAAGCCCAGCATCCGCCTGAACATCGTCAATCTCAACGACGCCCACTACCTCTCGGGCGTCTACAGCACCGGCCCGACCGCCGGAACCTCGACCTACTACGTCGCGCCGACCTTCGCCGCGCTCATGACCGTCTCGACAGGGTTCTAAGGCCATGCGAGGCGCGTCGGACCAGGTCGCATGAACGGGCATGAAGGACAACGAAGCCGAAATGGTCGACCTCATCGTCGTCGGAGCAGGCCCGGCGCGATTATGATCGCTGGGCATCGCTCGGCTGCAACCGGCGATAGGACGACTGCGGGACGACGGCCCGCCTGCTCATGGCCTGCCCGAGGCGGGAATTCGAGCCAGATGATATCGCCGGCGTCAGGCACCTATGCCGCCGTCTCAGCGGCGTTGGGTGTCGGTCATCGGCCTACTCGTACCCTGGTCGCAGCATTTGGGCGCCATAGCGCCAGGGCAGACACAGTGGCGAGCACCGTCATATAGATTGCTACGCCCGACGCCCCGCCCGTTGTGCGATATAAGCCGGCGGCGAGCAGCGGGGAAATGCCGCCCGCCAGGACGGCACCGAGTTCATGTGCCATCGCGACGCCGCTATAGCGAAGTTCGCGGGGAAAAAGACGTGCCAGAAGCGCGGGTTCCACCGCGATCATCGGCGCGTGGCACAGCGCCATGCCGCCGGTGAAGGCCAGGACGACCGACCACAGGGTACCATGGTCGAGCAGCATGAAGAACGGCTCGGCCAGGGCGGCCAGCGCCACGGCCCCGCCGAGATAGACGCGCGAGGCGCCGATACGGTCGGCAAGCCAGCCGAAACAGGGCATCGCCAAGCCGTCGGCCGCCATCCCCGCCATGGTGCCCGTCAGCAGCCAGGTATCGGGAATATGCCGCGCGTGGCCGTAGAACAGGGCGAATACCGTCATCAGATAGACGCCGCCATTCTCTGCCAGGCGCAAGGCTATGCCGCAGGCCAGAGGGAGCCCGCAGTGGCGCAGGATCATGACGGCCGGGGGACGGGACGGCGTCCGCGCGGCCGGGCGGCCCGAGGGCGTGCCGCGCAGCCAGGCCCCCAAGGCGACGAAGGGCACCGCCGCCAGGAAGGCCAGGCGCCAGCCATAGGTCAGGAAAGCGTCGCCGGGCAGGCTACGCGCCAGCAGCAGGGCGGCGGTCCCCAGGACCATGCCCGCCGCCACACCGGACTGGCTGAGGGCGAAGGCGACGCCACGCCCGGTCGTCGGTCCCACACGGTCGGGCGTGTCCTCCGGCCCGGTTTCACCCTCGCCGATGATCAGGACTGCTCCGGCCCACTCCCCTCCGGCGGCGAAGCCCTGGACCAGGCGCAGGCCCAGCAGCAGCAGCGGCGCCATCATGCCGATCCGGGCATAGGACGGCAGCACGCCGATCAGCGCCGTCGCGATACCGATCAGCAGCAGGGTCCAGCGGAGCGCCGCGCGATGGCCGTGCCGGTCGCCCAGCGCGCCGAAGAAGAGACCGCCGAGCGGCCGCATAACGAATCCGGCGGCGAATATCATCAGCGGCTCGGTCTGGACGAGCAGGCTGTCCTGGCCGCGCGCGAAGAATAATTGCCCGAAAACCAGCGGCGTGGCGGCGGTATAGAGCGCGAAATCGTACCATTCCACGATATTGCCGATGATGGCGCTGGCCAGAACGCGTCGTTCGCTGCCGTGCATATGTCGCTCCGAGTCCATGTCGGCAGGATAACATTACGTCAGCGTGCCGTGTTATCGGTCAATAGGGGGCAGGCCGCCGCCTGCGGCGAGGATTGGCCCGGTCCGGCTACGTCCCGCCAGGCCCGGTGCGGCCGGCGTCCGAACTGGTGGCGCGCGTCCTGGCCGACCATCCGTCCTGGCGCGTCGTGCGCTTTGCCATGCAACCGCATTCCGGCGAGGCGCTGCGGGCCGTCATGGTCCGCACGCCCGATGCGGCGCCCGACGACGTGTTCATCGACCCCCGCGACGGGGGCGTGACCGGCACCCGTACCCGGCAGGCAGGACTGGACCGGGCGCATGCGATGCAATGGCTGTACGATCTTCATGCCACCCTGGCGCTGGGCACGGCCGGGCGCCTGTTCATGGGAGCCATCGCCACCTGCTGGCTGGGCCTGACCGTGATCGGGTTGGCGATCACCCTTCCCCGCCGCCGGCCGCTGCTGGCAGCCTGGCAACCGGCCTGGCGCCTCAATCGCCAGACGCTGGGACGCCGCCCCTGGCCCGAACTGCACCGCGTGATCGGGCTCTGGACGATCCCGTTCATGATCGTAATGGCGCTGACATCGGTGGCGATGAATTTTTTCGACGAAGCTTTTGTGCCCGTCGCGACTTTTCTGTCGCCGCCCCGTGCCGGCTCGCCCTTCGCCGACGATGCGCCGCCCCCAGCCCCCCATGCCGGCCCGCTTCTGCGCTACGCGATAGCCGAGGCCATTGCCCGGACCTGGGCCGCGCATGCCCACCCCGACATGCAGCCGGTCGCCCTGACCGACGATCCACTCTGGCGCATCCGGCTCGGAGGCCCGCGCCAGCGCTTGTGTGTCGATATACTCACGAATGTTCGTCAGCTTGCCGTCTCGAACGGTGATGGCGAAGACCCAGTTATCCTCCCAGGCTTTTCCGGTTGCTTTTATTGTCCCCGACGCGGAGCCGGCGACCATAACCCGGTTGCCTTGCGCCACGTATTCGGGAGGGCGTGGGTATGACGTTTCCACCTCTTTCGAAGCCGTCTCGAGCAAAGCTAACAAAGCGTCATGGCCGCGATGCGTGCCAGCCAGGGGCCAGCCCTCGCCCGGGATGATCCATTCGATGTCGTCGGCAGACAACGCGAGCAGAGACTGTTTATCGCCTTCAGACATTGCCGCGAAGAATACTTTCACATTCCGGACGTTGTCATCGATGCTCATCGGACACTCAGACCTGCGCCCAACCGCCATCCACGGCGAGATCAATGCCGGTGATGTAGGAGCTTTCATCGGAGGCAAGGAACGTAAGCGCAGCAGCGATTTCCGACGGCGTACCCCTGCGCCCCATGGGGATCTGTGCCGTAAATTGCGCGAGGGCTTCTTCGGCTTGCTCGGTCGTAAGCCCAGTCGTTGTTGCCAAGGCGGGGGTCTCGATCGCGCCAGGGCTTATCGTGTTAACCCGAATGTTTCGGCCCTTCAGTTCCAAGGTCCAGGACCGCGAGAAGCTGCGAACGGCCGCCTTGCTGGCCGCGTAGGCGCTAAACGCTGGCAGCCCCATCACGTTCGAAATCGACGAGTTCAGAATGATCGATCCGCCGTCTTTGAAAAGGGGAAGGGCCTTCTGCACGGTGAAGAATAGCCCCTTCACGTTGACATCGAAGGTCTGGTCGAAATGGGCCTCAGTGGCTGCTTCGAGCGGAGCGACTGTCCCTGCGCCTGCGTTTGCGAAGAGGATGTCGATGTGACCATGCTTCTCTTTCACGGTCGCATAAAGCCGGTCCAGATCCTCTAGGCGCGACACGTCGCCCGTGACGGTTGTCACGTTCTTCCCGATCTCGGCCGCAGCCTCCTGCAGGGTCTTCTCGCGTCGCCCGAAGATCACAACATGCGCCCCTTCTTCCACAAACCGCTTGGCTGTGCCCAAGCCGATCCCGCTGCTTCCGCCGGTAATCACGGCGACCTTTTCATTCAGCTTCGTCATCTGCCCGTCCTTTACTTGTCTCAGGTTGACCTAATGCGCCGGTTCTGGAGCGCTGATCCACATATATGGATCACCGAACCGGTTATCAATAGGTGCAGGCAGAGGCGCCAGCCGCGAGAGCCGCGCCGCGCGCCCGAAGGGGCCAACGCGCCATCGAACAGTGGCATCGATTGCCATCTGCAAACACGAACACTATTTAATGAACCACCGATCCGGATAGATGGATCATCGATCCACTCACCAAGGCCGAGTATGCGAGCCGACGCCAAGAAAAATTATGATCATATTATCGAGGTCGCGCGTGACGTCGTTGCAGAGGACGGCGTCAACGCGTCCATGCGCGATATTGCCCGCCGCGCCGGCCTCGGGCTGGCCACGCTGCTTCGTCATTTCCCGACACGGGAAGCGTTGTTTGAAGCGTTAGTCTGTACGAAACTCGAAGCACTGACCCAGAAGGCAAATGAGTTAGAGGTGTATCCTCAGCCCGACGAAGCAATCTTGTCGTGGTTTCGCGAATGGATCGCCTTCGCCCAAGGTCAGCGGGGCGTCATCGCGATGATGGCGGCAGCACACTCGAACCCGGCCTCCGCCCTCTATGCTGCATGCGCGGCTGTGCATTCAGCTAGCGCGCGATTGCTGGCCCGCGCTCAAGCAGAGGGCAAGGCTCGCGCGGATGTGAATGGCGACGATATGTTTGGCCTGATGTCGGCGCTCGGATGGCTCATCGATCTACCTTCATTTGCGCCGCGGGCTGATCATCTCGTGCAGATCGTCACGAGCGCCATCCTGGCAGGCCCGTCGAGCAAGGAAGTTGAGAAGACAATGCCTTCAGCAACGCATGCATCTAACTAACATCGGTAGTGATTATGTCCGCTCGCCGGACGACTACCCTGCCGAAACAAAGGTTGTCATCCAACGCTCATAGCAAGCGTCCGGCTCATCGATGTAAGATCGAGACTGGATTGTTCCGACCACCGATTCAGGGCTGCCTGGATCTTCGCAAAATCGCCCTTCCCAGCTGGGCTTTTGCTGAGCACCTGTTCGCGAATGAGCGCTTTCACGACATCGGGCATCGTGATGAAGGCCGGCTTGCCGATCGAGCGCAGGAAATGCATTCCTGTTTCGCCGCCGAGCCGGCTCCCGTTCTTCTTCAAAAGATCGAGGAGTCCGACGTAGTCAGCGTCGGGCCATTCCGCCAGAACCCGTGCGGCGCTGCCGTTCTTCTCGGCCAACTCCATGAGGAAGCGCCCGTTTCCCTGCACGGATTTAATCTTCGCGCCGTTCCGGACGATATCCTTGTCCTTGAGCAATTCGTCAAAGCGCTCCTCGGTCATCGATGCACAGCGGGCAGGATCAAACCGCTCGAATGCGGACTCAAAGGCCTCCCACTTCGCGTCGATGACCTTCGAGGAAAAGCCGGCGCTGAATACGCGCCGCGTCATGGCTGCGAGGATGCGATCGTCGGGAATCTTGGCAATGTCATCCGGCGCCAAGGGCCGGGTTTCAAAGAGCATTCGCTCAAGCGCGTCTCGACCGCCGTGGCGCTCGGCTGCCAGGTCGATGATTTCGCCGAAACACCGCATTTTCAGGGCTTCTCTCTATCAACTTCGGTGCTCTCAGCCGCGTTTCATGCAGCGCAATGGGGCGATGGGCTGACTACCGTAGATTGCTATCGCCGCGGCAGACATCGCCATCAGAATGGCGGCGACCGGGAGGTGCCCCCAGTCGCGACCACGGATGAGCGTCGCAACGGCGGCGAGCATGAAAACAGCGCTCGCGAGCGCCCCAACGTGCGATGTCAGCGGGATCAGCAAAAGTAACCCGATCGCCACGCCGACGCTGCCCGCTACCCGGTGAAAGCCGGCCGGATAGCCCCAGAGCGCGAAATTTCGTCGGGCTAGTGGAAGGCCGGCAAAATTGGCCCCGCCCGTCCCAATCATCACGAGGCCAAGTGCGACCGGAAGCACGACGGTGATAAATTGGACTACCGGCATCGTGCGGTCCCCGCGTTCAATGGTCGGGCGCAGCCGCGCTAGCGACATCGCCGGTCCCTGGATCGCGGCTTTGGCGCAGCTCCTCCTTCAGTCGTGCCACCTCCCGCTCCAGACGCTCGATGCGGTCGAGCGTATAGTCGAAGCTGGTGGACTCCATCGCCTGCAGGAAGGCCCAGGCGGCCGCGAGGGCGCGCCGAAATTTCCCCGGCTCCGGGACCGCATGGTTCGCGGTGTGTGTCATCAGATGCTCCTCGGAAATGACGATCGGCGCTGCGCTAAATCCTTCGGGTTAGACGGCCGTCAGGCCGCCATCGACGGGAAGGTCGATGCCGGCGACGTAGCTGCTGAGGTCCGAGGCGAGGAACAACGCCGCGCAGGCGATCTCGTCGGGATACGCCAGGCGTCCCAAGGGGGTCATCGCGACGATCTGCTTTCGGGCTTCGGCCGCGCCGTCTCCGGAGGGGAACTGACCGTCGAACATGGGCGTGTCGACCGCGCCCGGGCTCAACACGTTGGTTCTGATCCCTCGATCCTTGAGCTCGCTGGTCCAGGTCCGAGCAAATGACCGGATCGCCGCCTTGGTGCCGCTGTAGGCGCTGCGGCCGGGGAGGCCTTTGTTCTTCCCGGCCGCCGCCACGAGGATGATCGAAGCACCGTCATTCAGGTAAGGCAGCGCCTTTTGGACGGTGAAATAGGTGCCGCGAGCATTGGTGTTGAAGGTCTTGTCGAAGTGCTCGGGCGTCGCCGTGGCAGTCATCGTCTTTTCGACGAAGGCCGCGCCCGCGAAAAGCACGTCGATCTTGCCCTTCCGTGCGACCGTCTCATAAAGGCGGTCGAGGTCCTCGAGCTTTGAGATGTCCGTCTTTACGCCGGTAACGTTCTCGCCGATCTCGGCAACAGCCTTGTCGAGTTCGGCCTGCCGTCGCCCGGCGATGAACACATAGGCGCCCTCTTCAACGAACCTTTTGGCGGTCGCGAGGCCGATGCCGCTGCTGCCGCCCGTCACGACGGCGATCTTGTTTTTCAACAAAGGCATGTTGTTTCCTTCTTCGTTGGGGGGAGGTCCGGCCGCACTTGATGGGCCTTGCTGATCAGGCGGCCTGCCTCTCGGCCCCGAAGACGACCATGAGGATCACGCACGGATCGTCCGACCGGTTGCGGAATTCGTGAAAGGCGCCGTTCTGCACGAAGAAGTCGCCCTCCCTGGCCGTGACCGATTGCACTTGGCCGTCTTCCCCTGGATAGGCGATATCCACTTCGCCCTTGAGCACCACCGCGAGGTCGATGGTGTCGGTCCGGTGCATCGCACCGCCGAGCTCGCTCGGGGTCATACCCCCGCCGGTGCCGAAATCGATCTTGGCCATCAAGGCCCCGAGATCCGTCTCGCCCGCGTTCTCAGGGGGAACGACCTGGAGATCGACGCGGACCGAATCCTTTGGCCCGAAGATCCCAAGCCGCTTGTATTCGCCGAGAACTTGCTCGGGCCCAAGGGGCAGCTGGGGAATCTTGTCGAAGCCCCAGATATTCGTGACCCGATCGGCGGTTTCGGTGTCGAGAAGATCGTCTACTTGCATGACGACGCCAGCCTTGGTCTCGGCACTCACAATTCGTCGCATCTTCATTTCACCCGTCCCCTCAGAGTTGCGACCAGCCGCCATCGACCGGAATCTCGAGGCCGGTCGTGAAGGTCGCGTCGAAGGCGAGGAATAGGACGGCCTTCGCGATCTCCTCCGAAGTCCCGAAGCGCTTCATCGGGATCATCCCGGTCATCTTCTCCCGGACCTCGGCGGCCATGTTTTTGTCGGGAAACACCTTGTCGAGGATCGGCGTAACAATGGGACCGGGCGACACGGCGTTGACCCGGATGTCCTGGGGAAGCAGCTCGGTTGCGAGCGTCCGAGCTAGGGATCGCAGCGCGGCCTTGGCAGCGCCATAGGTGGCTTGCCCGGGCATTCCCTTGACGTTGGCGACCGAGGTCGTGAGGACGACGGAACCGCCCCGGTTGATGAGAGGCGCGAACTTCTGGACCGCGAAGAACGGCCCCTTGGCGTTGAGGTTGAACATCTCATCGTAGATGGCCTCGGTGACGTTCGCGAGTGGCGCTGGGACACTGAACCCCGCGTTGACGAAAAGCAGGTCGATGGTGTCGAACTCAGCCTTCACCTGAGTGGCGAGAGCGTCGATATCGGTCAACGATCGCGCGTCGCTCGAAACCACAAGGGCGTCAGCCCCAAGCTCCTGCTTCGCCGAGTCCAGGCCGGCCTGCGAGCGGCCTGTCACCAGAACGCGTGCACCTCCATCGAGGAGCTTCTTCGCCGTCGCGAGACCCATGCCGCTGGTGCCGCCGAGGATCACCACTTTCTTATCTTGATACGGTGCCATTCACATTCCCCTGGGACGCCCATTGCGCCTGTGGATTTTTGGACAATTTCTGACGATATTTCTGCGGCGCGACGGCGGTCAGCTGTTAGGACACCGCGCTCAAAGATGCCGGGTGAGACAGGTCGGCTCCGGAGACCTTGACGACGGCCTGCCAGGCGGCTTCCTGGCTGGCGCGAACGTGAAGGTGCGGTTCGCGCTGCAGCTCCATCGGGCCTGAGAACTTCCCTTTGGCCGAGGCGAAGAATCGCCCTGAGACGTCGGTTCCGAAACCCGACGCCTGGATGTAGCGACTGGCCGCAACCTCCGGCGTCTGGTTCATGCCGGGGATGAGGTTCACGATCGGAATCATCAAATACTTCAACAACGGGCCAGCGTTTCGCGCGACGTTGGTGGCGTTCGACGCGCCGGGCGAGACAGCGTAGACGGCCATACCGGACGGTAGCCGGCGCGCCAGCGCCTCGGCCCACCAGGCGATCATGAGCTTCGCGTCGGCATACGCAGTGTTAGGCGAGTACTTGACGTTTGGTCCGCTGCGAATGAGGGCTTCGGCAGCCGCGGTTTGGTCGCCGCCGTAGTATTGGGCTGCGAACTTCGGCAGGTCGGTATATTTGAACATGGGCACACCCCCGCGAGCGGGCTCCGCGCCGGTGATGACAATCCGCGCCTCGGGGCTCAGCAGGTTGGCGTTGAGCAGCCCAACGGTCAGTTCATGATGGCCGATAAGCGGGGCCTGGGACGCTTCAACGCCTTCCGCAGTGATCACGCGCTTCTTGGTCGGGACCAATCCGGCATTGAGCAGCAGGAAATCGATCGGCCGACCGCGCTTGACCAGCTCGGCGACCGCAGACTTGGCGCTGGCGGCCCTGTTCAGATCAAGCTCCAGCGGCGTGAAGATCCGCTTCTTGGTCTCGTCGGCGAGTTGGGCGGCGGTTTCCTTGGTCTTGGCCAGGCGGCGTCCCGTTACGATGACCTCCTGCCATCCCCCATCGGCAAGCAAGCGAGCTGCGGCATAACCGAGCCCGGACGTAGCGCCGGTGACCAGAGCGATTGAATGTCTCATATTTGGTTCCGCCGTGAGAGAAGGTCGGATCGTGAGGTCACGAGCCAGCTTGCTATTTTTAGACTGAATACTAATATATTCGGGTAGAAAACATGGTCAAGGATTTTTGGACCAGATGCTAAAAAATTCGAGTAGGGGTCGTGGGCGCCCCCGAACCTTCGACGAGAGCGAGGCGCTGGACAAAGCGACGCAGATCTTTTGGTCGAAGAGCTACGACGGCGTGGCGATCGACGATCTCATCGCTGGCATGGGTGTGGGACGGCAAAGCCTGTATTCCGTCTTCGGAGACAAGCGGACGCTCTTCCTGCGCGTCCTCCGGACATATGCAGAGCGGAAGGGCGCCGGCGCAGCGAAAGCGCTCTTCTCGCCGCCGGCTCTTCGCGACGGGATCGCCGGCTTCCTGAGGCATGCCGTGGAAGTTGCGACCGAGGAAGGGTCGGTCCGGGGATGCCTGATGGTGTGCGTCGCGCCGCTGGTGGACGACGCTGAGGTCAGGCAGTTTCTGAAGGACGCCGCCGCAGGCGGTGTAGCGCTCGTGGAACGCCGCTTCCGCGACGGGATCAGCGCTGGAGAAATCCCATCTGACTTTCCTGTCGCCACGCGCGCGCGCCAAGTAATCGACTTTGCCCGCGGTCTAACGATGCATGCGCAGTTAGGCGCGCCACGCAAGACGCTCCTGAAAGACGCCGAAAAAGCGGCCGAGTTGGTGCTGCTGTCGCCGCGTGGAAATGCGACGCCTGAAGGTTGATGCTGGATGGGTTGCCTTGATAGGCGAACCGACTGACGAAGAGTCTCGAAAGCGATCCGCAGCTTGAATCCATACCCGAAAGCCGCAAGCGAGACCTCAGTATCGGGCTCGACTCCGGCCACAGTCTAGTTCCAGGAATCGCGTTCAGCCACGCCCTCGACCTCAGCAAAGGTCGGGTTTCGGTCTGTAGACCTACTTATTTTTAGCCTCCACTACGCCAGTCTACTACGATCGCTAAATATCTATTGCATACCGACAAATCCTCGCTCTGTCTTGTCTCTGCAATGTCAAAAGCACCCAGCAGGAGGCAGCGCAACCATGCTCGTACCAGACCGTATCGTCCGTCTGAGAACCGTTCTCGCCCGCACCGGCCTCAGCCGCTCAACCATCTACCGAAAGATCGCCGAGGGCACGTTCCCGGCCCAGCTAAAAATCAGCATGAACGGCACCGGTTGGCACGAATCCGACATCGATTGTTGGATCGCCAATCCCGCCGGCTGGCGGCCACCAGAGGCGGCGACTGAGAGAATGCGCGCAAACCACGCGTAGTTCAGAGATCGTCGTCCAGCTCATCGTCGTGAACCTCTGCGGCGCGCTGCTTCGCGTCGGCGATCAGTTCCTTCGCAGATTCGCCCTTCGCCCAGGCGTCGAGCATGTCAGCCCAGCACTGAAGCATGATCTTCCGCTCAGCCAGATAGCGGTTCACGTTGTAGACAGCCGCGATCCGGTTCCGAGGCGAATGGGCCAGGCTCATCTCGATCCAGCGATCGTCAAACTTGGCACGGTTCAGGCCTGTCGAAAACGTGCGGCGCAAGTCGTGAACACCGAAGCTCTGAAACTCCGGGTCATCTTCGCGGATGCGCTGCACAGCCGTGTCGATCACGCGGTTGAGCGTAGCGTTGCTGATAGGCACATCACCATCGTATCGGCCGGGGTGCAGGTACCGGCTGGCACCGAACATGGTGCGGAACGCCGTCAGAATATCGAGCGCCTGATCGCTGAGCGGGACGACGTGCGCCTTGCCGGCCTTCATGCGCTCGGCCGGAATCGTCCAGCGCGCAGCGGCGAAATCGATTTCCTTCTATGTAGCGTCGATGAACTCCGATTTGCGAACACCGGTCAGCAGGACGAACTTCACCGCCGAGCGCAGCGTGGGCGCTGCGGACACATGATCCAGAGCTGTTAGGACTGCGCGGACCTCCGATGGAGATAGGGCGCGATCGCGCGGCTCGAATGTAGCGATGGCGCTCGTGCGGATCGACTCGGCCGGGTTGCTCACATCCAGCCCGCTTCCCTGGGCATGGCGGAACACCAGCAACACGACCTCGCGGGCATGCACGGCGACGGGCCGGCCCGCGCTTCTCCTTAACCTCATCGCACAGACGTTTGAGACGCTGCGGCGTCACCTCCCCCAGCTTGAGCCTCGACAATTCTCCCGCAATGGCGCGATCATAGACTGATCGGCGTATCGCCAAGGTGCTGTCGGCCAGTTTCTCGGCCCCAGACTTGGGATCGGCTTTGTGCTTGAAGTAGGCTTCCGCCCATCCGCCGAACGTCAACGCCTCGGCTGACGCAGTACGCTTCTCCACCTTGGCTTTCGACGGCGACTCATCCCGCTCGACCTGTCGCCGGGCGCGCGCCAACAGCGTCCTGGCCTCAGCAAGTGACACATCCATTCCGTATTCGAGCGCGTCTGGCGCCCGTGTCAGCTTGCGCGCCGCCTCGGCGCTATGTCGGCCGATGGTCAATACCTCCTGCCGCCCGTTCACCCGGTACTGGTATCGGAACGATATGAGCCCGGTCGGCGTGACGGACGCGTGCATCCCGTCGCGGTCCGTCACCTTGTAGAGCTTGGCCCTCGGCTTCAGATTTTTCAGTTCTTTATCAGTGAGATCGCCCATAAATCCGCATCCGGTCTGGGGGCGAACGGATACCAGCGGGAGGGGTTGTTGGTAGCGAAAGCCCGTTTCTCGACCATCCTGCGCCATACCAACATCGCTACCAACAAAGTGGCCGGGTTGGGGTGACATGCAGCGATACGGGGTGGGAAAAATAATCCTTTTCAGTCAAATAGATCGTGCGGTTTCTGGCACGGAGCGAGACGGTCTGAAACGACCTTAGATCACTCCCACTCGATCGTCCCCGGCGGCTTCGACGTAATGTCGTACGTCACCCGGTTCACCCCCTGCACCTCGTTCACGATGCGGCTGGCCACCCGGTTCAGGAACCCGATATCGAACGGAAACACATCCGCCGTCATGCCGTCGGTGCTGGTGACCGCGCGCAGGGCGCATGCGTAATCATAGGTCCGGCCGTCGCCCATCACGCCCACCGTGCGCACCGGCAGCAGCACGGCAAAAGCCTGCCAGATCGCGTCATACAGGCCCGCGGCGCGGATCTCTTCCAGGAAGATCGTATCCACCCGGCGCAGCAGCGCCAGCTTGTCGCGGTCCACCGCACCCGGAATCCGGATCGCCAGGCCCGGCCCCGGGAACGGATGCCGGCCGATGATGCTTTCGGGCATGCCCATCTCGCGGCCCAGCGCGCGCACCTCGTCCTTGAACAATTCGCGCAGCGGCTCGACCAGCTTCATCTTCATCCGCTCCGGCAGGCCGCCCACATTATGGTGCGACTTGATGGTCACGGACGGCCCGCCGGTATAGCTGACGCTCTCGATCACGTCCGGATACAGCGTCCCCTGCGCCAGGAAATCGGCGCCGCCCAGCTTCGCCGCCTCCTCCTCGAACACTTCGACGAACAGCCGCCCGATCGTCTTGCGCTTGGTCTCGGGGTCCGTCACCCCCTCCAGGGCCGACAGGAACAGGTCCGACGCATCGCGATGGATCAGCTTGATGTTGAACCGGCCGCGGAAGGTCTTGACCACCTCCTCGGCCTCGCCCGCGCGCAGAATGCCCGGATCGACGAAAATGCAGGTCAGTTGCTCGCCGATCGCCTCATGGATCAGCACCGCCGCCACCGAGGAATCGACCCCGCCCGACAGACCGCAGATCACCCGCCCTGTGCCGACCTGCGCGCGGATGCGGGCAATCTCCATGTCGCGGAACCCGGCCATCGTCCAGGTGCCCTGGCAGCCCACCACGTCATGCGTGAAATTGCGCAGCAGCGCCGCGCCGTGCGGCGTATGCACCACTTCGGGGTGGAACTGCACGCCATACAGGCGCCGCCCCTCGTCGGCGATGATCGCATACGGCGCGCCCTCGCTGACCGCGACCGCGCGGAACCCGGGCGGCAGCTTCGTCACCCGGTCGCCATGGCTCATCCACACCTGCTCGCGCCCGCCCCGCGCCCAGGTGCCGCGAAACAGCGCGCAATCCTCGATGATATCGATATGCGCCCGCCCGAACTCCCGATGCTCGTGCGTCTCCACCGCGCCGCCCAACTGGTGGCACATCGCCTGCTGGCCATAGCAGATGCCCAGCACCGGCACCGCCAGCGCGAACACCACGTCCGGAATGCGCGGCGCCCCCTCTTCCAGCACGCTCGCCGGCCCGCCGGACAGGATGATGCCCCGCGGCGCGAAGGCGCGGATCTTCGCGGCATCGGTCGAAAACGGCCAGATCTCGCAATAGACCCCGCTCTCGCGCACCCGCCGCGCGATCAACTGCGTCACCTGGCTGCCGAAATCCAGGATCAGGATCCGGTCCTGATGCAGCGTCTGCTCCAGCGCCCCCAGCGCCTCCGGCGTGCGCGGTTCGGATCCTGCTGTCTTGGCGATATCGGTCATCGTCGTTCTTTCGGTCACGGCATTGCGGTCATGACATTGCGGTCACGGGGCAGTCACGGGCGGGCTTGCATATGCCGGGCGGGCCATGCAAGCGCGGGATATGCGTCGATGACGGTTATAGCGCAACCCCGCATCGGGCGGGACCCTATGGCCCCCCGCCCCGCGACGGCCGATAATACCCCACCATCGCCCCCATCATCGCCCCAGCGTTCCGGAGCCCGATCCGTGCCCCACTCCCCCACACTGCCGACCACCCTCCTGGCCGCCGCCCTGCTCCTGGCCGCGATCCCCTCCGCCCGGGCCGGCGCGGCCGCCGACCCGCTGGGCCTGTGGACGGGCACGCTGGTGGCCGATCGCGGCGTCTGCCCCGAAACCCGCGCCCCCTCCACCTTGCAGATCGGCACGAAACGCATCGCCTTCACCCCCGCCGACGGCTCGCAGATCCTGCTCGGCACGCGCGACGCCACCCCGGGCCGCTTCCACGCCCAGTTGCTGCTCAGCGACATGAACCACAAACCCTACCCGATGGTGTTCGAGGGCACGCCCGACGGCGACAGCATCCGGGGCGTCTACGGCACGCCTCGCTGCCGCGCCCATGTCGTGCTGACCCGCCCCAGGGAAAACGCGATCGCCCATTTCCTGGGCCACTGAACGCCGGACACCGCCCCGGCCACACCGAATCCCGCTCCCCCGGTTGCCTGATCCGTTCGGCTGCGACATGGTCGCACGAACGGAATCACCACACTCTTACCCGCGACCACCCCAGCCGGGAATTCAGCAGGAGCGCCAGGTTTTGACCCCTCACACACACCGCCCGGGCGGGGCGATCTCTTTCCTCACCGCCCTGGCCCTGACCGGTACAACGCTGGCCGGCACAACGCTGGCCACCACCACCCTGGCCGCCATCCCGGCCCACGCCGCCGCCCCCCGCTCGGCGCACCACGCCGCCCACCCCGCCGCGCCGGCCGCATCTCCGCTGACGGTGCAGACCGGCAGCGACATCCCCGCCCACGTCACCTTCCCCACCGACGCGCGCGACTACGTCAAGCGCGACGTCATGATCCCGATGCGCGACGGGGTGAAGCTGCATACCGTCATCGTCATCCCCCGCAACGCGCATGACGCGCCGATCCTGCTGACCCGCACGCCCTATCACGCCTCGGAACGGCTGAACCGGGTGGAGAACGCGCCCTCGATGCGCGCCCTCCTGCCACAAGGCGACGACGTGTTCGTCGAGGCCGGCTATATCCGCGTCTTCCAGGACATCCGCGGCAAATACGGGTCCGAGGGCGATTACGTCATGACCCGCCCGGTCCGCGGCCCCCTCAACCCCACCCGCACCGACGAGGTGACCGACGCCTGGGACACGATCGACTGGCTGGTCCACAACCTGCCGGAATCCAACGGCCGCGTCGGCATGCTCGGCTCGTCCTACGAGGGCTTCACCGTCGTCATGGCGCTGCTGAACCCCCACCCGGCGCTCAAGGTCGCCGCCCCCGAGAGCCCGATGGTCGATGGCTGGATGGGCGATGACTGGTACCATTACGGCGCCTTCCGCCAGGGCGGGCTGGATTACTTCACCGAACAGATGACGGTGCGCGGCGAGGGCGCGACCATCCCCCGCATCGACCACGACGACTACACCAATTTCCTGCGCGCCGGCTCGGCCAGCCGCTTCGCCACCGCGGCGGGGCTGGACCAGTTCCCCTGGTGGCAGCGCATGCTGGCCCATCCCGACTATGATGCCTTCTGGCAGGACCAGGCCCTCGACAAGCTGATCACCCGTCACCCGCTGACGGTGCCCACCCTGTGGGAACAGGGCCTGTGGGATCAGGAGGACATGTGGGGCGCGATCCATTCCTGGATGGCCCTGAAACAGACAGCCCCCAACGTCCCCAACATCCTGGTCATGGGCCCGTGGCGGCACAGCCAGGTCAATTACGACGGCTCCAGCCTCGGCCCCCTGCACTGGGACGGCGATACCGCCCACCAGTTCCGGCGCGACGTGCTGCTGCCCTTCTTCAACCAGTATCTGCGCCCCGGCGCGCCGCCGGCCGACCTGCCGCAGGCCATCATCTACAATTCCGGCGAAAACCACTGGGACCGCTTCGCCAAATGGCCCCTGGCCTGCGACGGCACGTCCTGCGCCCATCCGCTCAAGCCGCTGTTCCTGCAGGCCGGCTACGGCCTCTCCTTCGACCACCCGGCGGCCGACGCGCAGGATTCCTACGTCTCCGACCCGGCCCACCCGGTCCCCTTCCTGCAACGCCCCTTCAATTTCGCCACCGACGCCGCGCGCTGGAAGACCTGGCTGGTCCAGGACCAGCGCATGGCAGAAAGCCGCCCGGACGTCCTGACCTACGAAACCCCCGTCCTGACCCAGCCCGTACGCGTCAGCGGCGTCCCGGTCGCCGACCTGTTCGCCGCCACCACCGGCACCGATTCCGACTGGGTGGTCAAGCTGATCGACGTCCAGCCCCCGACCGACGGCGACCGGCCGGAAATGGGCGGCTACGAGCTCGCGGTGTCGATGGACATCTTCCGCGGCCGCTACCGCACCGGCTTCGACCATCCCACGGCGATCACCCCGAACGCGACGGCGGAATATCGTTTCACCCTGCCGGCGGTGAATCACGTCTTCCAGCCCGGACACCGGATCATGGTCCAGATCCAGTCCTCGCTCTTCCCGCTCTATGACCGCAACCCGCAGCACTTCGTGCCCAACATCCTGCGCGCCGGCCCGCAGGATTACGTCGCCGCCACCCAGTCCATCCATCGCGGCGGCACCCAGGCCACGTCCATCCTGCTCCCGGTCGTCCCCTGACCGGCATACCGGCCGGTCATCCCCGGCCGGTCATTCCCCCAGGGCATCCCCCCACGGCATCCCCCCAGGGGCATCCCCAGGGGCTTGGCCATCCCCGGGCTGCTTACGCGTCTGTGACCTGTGCCGGCGCCCGGGGCGTGGTTATATGCCTCCATGGTCGTCTCTCCTTCTGTCCCGGCCGCGATCCTCGCGGTCGTGGCGCGCGCCTCCCGCCTGCTGCTCGTCCGGCGGGCCAACCCGCCGGACCAGGGCCTCTGGGGCTTTCCCGGCGGCCGCATCGAACATGGCGAGGGCGTCATGCAGGCCGCCGAACGCGAATTGTTCGAGGAAACCGGCCTCATCGCCCATGCCGAGGGCGTGCTGACCGCCTTCGACGTGCGGGACCCCGCCCCGGACGGCAGCCTGCGCTTCCATTACGTCATCGTCGCCATCCGCTGCGCCGATACCGGCCAGGGCACGCTCCGCGCCGGCGACGACGCGCTGGATGCCGGCTGGTTCACCCTGGACGACATCCGCGCCGCGGCCGGACATACCAGCAACGGCGTGCTGGAACTCGGCACCCTCGCCTTGTCCCCGCGCGGCATCGCCCCCTGGCCGCGTCCCGCCTCCGCCGCCCGGCCACGCGGCACGACAATGGACATCACCGCATCGGATTGCCGCGCATGACATCACCCCGGCACGTCCTGCTGGTCGAGGACGAATCCGCCATCGCCGAACTGATCCGCACCGCGCTCGACGCCGCCGGCCTGCGCGTCACCGCCTGCCCGGGCGTGCAGACGGCCGGCCGTGCGCTGGGCCAGGCCGGCAAGGATCGCATCGACCTGGCCATCCTGGATCTGACCCTTCCCGACGGCCCGCCCGACCCGCTGGCCCGCCGGCTGGACGATGCCGGCATCCCGGTCATCGCCATCAGCGGCGACCCGGACCGCCTGACCGCCTTTCCGGTCGCCTACCGGCTGGAAAAACCCTTCCGCATCCGCGCGCTGATGGAGCTGGTCACCACCGCCCTGCCCGGCTGACCCACACCCGCCCCTACGGCAGCAGCGCGGTCCGCGCGCCCGCGCCGGGCGCCAAGGTCACGCGGAACACCGCATAGCGCTCGGCCGCCACCCCGCCCCGGCCCCGCGTCAGCACGCCGACCGGCACGATACGGGCGAACGGCCCCCGGTCCAGGTCCCGCAGCCGCCGCACGCTGCACAGGAAAATCCCCTGAAAACTCTCCTGAAAATTCCCCTGGGAATTCGCTGGACCGCCCGCCGGCGCGCGGGGCAGGTCGAACAGCGCCCAGCGCGGCTCGATCCCGATCACCCGCCGCCCCGGCAGGGCCAGGGCCAGCTCCGACGCCAGCCCGTACTCGTCCGCCGCGATAAACCCGTCCCCGCCCGCCGCCTCTCCCGCCAGCCCGTCCGCGGCACGCGCCAGCGCAGGCCAGCCCGCCATCTGCCGCAGCGTGATGTCCAGATGCGGCGACAGCGCCAGCGGCGCCAGCGTCGCCTGCACATAGACCAGCAGGCTCAGCGCGAAACCGACCGCAACCGCCGCCCGCCAGAACCGCCACGCCAGAGACGCCGCCGCGATCGCCAGGCCGGGATACAGCAGCACCGGCCAGTTCGCCTGCACCCGGTCCCCCAGCGCATGCTGCACGAACACCACGGCCGGCAGCACGCTCCAGCAGGCCAGCAGCGCGGCCCGCGCCTGCATCCGCGCGCACTGCACCGCCCGCCACAGCCCGCCGGCCAGGAACGGCGCCACCAGCGGCGTCGCCAGGCCGACCTGCCCTCCCGCCAGTTCGCCCAGAAACTGCAGCGCCCGCGCCGGACGCCAGTCGCCGGTCCGCCCCCCCTGCTTGACGAAGCTCACCCAATGATGCGCCGCATTCCACCCGATCACCGGCAGGAACAGCAGCACGGCCAGCAGCCCGGCACACCACGGCCAGGGCGTGCGCAGCCACGCCCGTCCCGCCCGGCTGCCCAGCAGCCACAGCGCCAGCCCCGCCCCCGGCAGCAGCGCGGTATATTTGCTGTCGCAGGCCAGGCCCAGCGCCGCCCCCGCCACCAGCCACCACGCGCCCTGCCCGGTGGCGAACAGCCGCCCGATCGCCCACAGCGCCAGGGTGATGAAGAACAGCAGCGGCGTATCCGGCGTCATCGTCACCGCGCCGACACCCAGCGCCAGGGTCGCGTTCAGCAGCAGCCCGGCCCGCACCATGCGCCCGGCCGTCCCTCCCGCCGCCCCTCCCGCTGCTCCGCCTTCCGGCGGCCCGATCGCCAGGTCCCGCGCCGCCAGCATCAGCAACAGCGTCCCCAGCGCGGCCGACACGGGCGCCAGCAGCCGCACGCCCAGCGCCGTGTCGCCGAAGAGCGCGCAGCCGGCGCGGATCCACACCGCCACCATCGGCGGATGGTCCAGATAGCCGGGGGCCAGCGCCCGCGACCACACCCAGTAATAGGCTTCGTCGGGCGACAGCCCGCTGCACGCCGCCACCACCAGGCGCAGCACGGTCACCGCCGCCAGCGCGACCAGCCAGCCCCCCGGAACGGACCCCGTCGAGGAACGGCCCCCGTCGCCCCCGGGCGACAAGCCGCCGATCAACGCGCGCGCCAGATCAGGGTCGAGGACACCGCGTAGTTCCACACCACCGCGATCGCCGCTCCGGCCGCACCCGCCTGCCCCCACCCGCCGTCGCTGCGGAAGATGGCGCGCGCAATGCCGATATCGGCCACCGCCCCCACCGAGCAGATGGCCAGGAACAGCCCCAGCCCCAGCCACATCCGCCCGCCGCGCAGCCGGCAGTCGCGATAGGTCAGGGAATTGTTCATCCAGAAATTGGTCACCATGGCGACCAGCGTGCCGGCCCCCTGCCCGGTCGCGAAATCCACGCCCAGCCCCCGCGCCGCCGACAGCACCGCCAGGTTGACCAGAATGCCCACCAGCCCGACCAGCGCGAAGCCGACGAAGCGCACCGGCAGGAACCCGCGGCACAATTTGTCCAGCATCATCGCCAGGAACTGCAGCAGCACCAGCACGTCCAGCTTGCTTTCGCCCGCCGCGCGCGGGCGAAAGACGAACGGCACCTCCAGCACGCGCGGCCGCCGCGGCGCCGACAGAAACACGTCCAGCAGGATCTTGAACCCGGTCCCCGACAAATGCGGCACCGCCTGCGCGAACAGGTCGCGGCGCATGGCGAAGAAACCGCTCATCGGATCGCTCAGCCGTACCGGCAGCATCATCCGCACCAGCCGGATCCCGGAATCGGACAGCACGGTCCGCCAGCGATTCGCCAGCCCGGCATTGTCGCCGCCCGCCACGTGCCGGCTGCCCACGGCGATGTCGTACCCGTCGCGCGCCACCGCGTCGATCAGTTGCCCCAGGCAGGATTCGTCATGCTGCATGTCGCCGTCCATCACGGCGATCACCCGCGCCGAGGACGACAGCGCCCCCTCGATCACCGCCGAGGACAGGCCCCGCCGCCCCACCCGCAGGATTCCGCGCACCCGCCCGTCCTGCTCGGCCAGTTCCCGCACCGCATCGATCGTCCCGTCGGGCGAATTGTCGTCGACGAAGATCACTTCCCAGTCCCGTCCCGCCAGCGCGGCGGACAGGGCGGCGACCAGCGGACGCACATTGACCCGTTCGTTATAGCAGGGGACGATGATGCTGACCGCCGCAACCCGCCGGCCGGCGGCCTCCGGCGCGCCCGCCCCGGCCGCCACCGTACCCGGACGCGCACCCGAAAGAGCCGCCGACAGCGCCACGGTCATGACGGCAGGACGTGCGCCGGCAGAACGGGCACGCCCGCGCGGCTCAGCGCGGTGCGGATGGTCTGCAGGGTCTGCACCCGGCTGACATGCGGGCATTCCGTCAGGCGCCGCGTCAACTGGTTCTCATGCGCCGCGTCGCGCGCCACCAGCCGCACCAGGAAATCGCCCCCGCCGCGGATCATGTGGCATTCCCGCACCTCGGGCCATTCCGCCACCTGGTGCTCGAAGGCGCTCAGCACGCTCTCCTTCTGGCTGTCCAGCCCGATCAGCGCGAACAGCGTGATCGTCCACCCCAGGGACGCGGCATCCGTATCGGCATGATAGCCGCGAATCAGCCCCTCCTCCTCCAGCCGCCGCACCCGCCGCAGACAGGGCGGGGCGGAAATCCCCACCCGGCGCGCCAGTTCCACGTTGGTCATGCGCCCGTCTGCCTGGAGTTCGGCTACGATCCGACGGTCAATCGCATCGAGGTCCATCACTTCGGTCATATCCGTCTCAAATATTGATGGCGCACGATATGGCATGCGCCCCGCGCCGAAAAGGGCGCGCCCCACCGTTCCGCCTTGTGTCCGGCGCATCGGGCGGCCATATCCTCTGCATCCAGCACACAGCAATGCCGAGCCCATGACCCAGACCCATGCCACCGACCTGCTCGTGATCGGTGCCGGCCCCGCCGGCTACACCGCCGCCATCTATGCCGCGCGCGCCAATCTCAAACCCATCCTGGTCGCCGGACTGCAGCCGGGCGGCCAGTTGATGATCACGACGGACGTCGAGAATTATCCCGGCTTCGCCCACGGCATCCAGGGCCCCGAACTCATGGAGCAGATGGCCGCCCAGGCCGCCCATGTCGGCACGCGCATCATCCACGACATCATCACCGAATGCGCGTTCGCGGGGCGCGGCGGCGCCGCCGAACCCTTCCGGCTGGTCGGCGATTCCGGCGATATCTACCTGGCCCGCGCGGTCATCATCGCCACCGGGGCCCAGGCCAAGTGGCTGGGCATCCCCGGCGAGTCCCAGTACCAGGGCGCGGGCGTCTCGGCCTGCGCCACCTGCGACGGGTTCTTCTATCGCGGTCGCACGGTCGCGGTGATCGGCGGCGGCAACACCGCGGTGGAAGAGGCGCTGTACCTGACCCACCATGCCGAGCACGTCACCCTGATCCACCGCCGCGACAGCCTGCGCGCCGAAAAGATCCTGCAGGACCGCCTGTTCGCCAACCCCAAGGTCACGGTGAAATGGAACTGCACGGTCGATGAAATCGTCGCCACCGGTACCCCGCCCGTGGTCACCGGCGTCAATCTGCGCAACACCGCGTCGGGCGAGAACGAACATTTGCCCGTCGACGGCGTCTTCGTCGCCATCGGCCACGCCCCGAACACCGCCATCTTCCGGGGCCAGGTCGAAACCGACGACGAGGGCTATATCGTCACCAACCCGGGCGGCACCCGCACCTCGGTCCCCGGCATCTTCGCCGCCGGCGACGTCCAGGACAAGATCTACCGCCAGGCGGTCACCGCGGCGGGCACCGGCTGCATGGCGGCGCTCGAGGCCGAACGCTACCTAGTGTCCTGATTCCGAAATTCGCAAGCGAATTTCGAAATCGAAAGGACACGAGAATCAAATTTTAGTGGCCTGCTGATCCGAGAAATTCTCATAAGAATTTCTCGGGCAGGACACTGGCGGGCATGACCCCATAAAATCTTGACCGCCCCCGGTTGTTCCGCCAACCATTGCACTGATTTGACAACGGCTTTCGCCTGGCCGCAGACAGAATCGGAATCGTGCGTTGGACTGGGACAAACTCCGTATTTTCCATGCGGTGGCCGAAGCCGGATCGTTCACACATGCGGGTGACGTGCTGAATCTCAGCCAGTCGGCCGTCTCCCGCCAGATCTCGGCGCTCGAGGAAGCGCTCCAGGTCCCCCTCTTCCACCGCCACGCCCGCGGCCTGATCCTGACCGAACAGGGCGAAACCCTCAACCAGACGGTGCGCGACGTCTTCGCCAAGCTGGCGATGACCCAGTCCCTGCTGACCGAAAGCAAGGAAAAGGCGGCCGGAAGGCTGCGCGTGACCACCACCACCGGGTTCGGCACGTGCTGGCTGACCCCGCGCCTCCACCGCTTCATGGAGGCCAACCCCGACATCACCCTCACCCTGATCCTGGACGACAACGACCTGGATCTGGGCATGCGCCAGGCCGACGTCGCAGTGCGCATGCACCCGCCCCGCCAGCCGGACCTGGTACAGCGCCACCTGGCGGATTTCCCGCTGCCGGTCTACGCCGCCCCCTCCTATCTCCAGGAACACGGCACCCCCGCCACGCTGGACGACCTGGCGTCGCACAAGCTGGTGATGTTCGGCGGCTATCACCCGCCCGTCCCGCACATCAACTGGCTGGCCGAAGCCGGCGTGCCGTCGGACGAGAAGCGCCCCGCCCGGCTCGAGGTCAACAGCCTGCCCGCCATGGCCTCCGCCATCGCCTCGGGCGTCGGCATCGGCTCGATCCCGCTCTACGCGGCCGTCGCGCATCCGCACCTGGTCCGCATCCTGCCCGACGTGACGCTCCCCACGGTCGACGCCTATTTCGTCTACCCCGAGGAACTGCGCACCTCCAAGCGCGTGGCCGTCTTCCGCGACTTCCTGCTGGCCGAAATCAACAACCGTGCCCAAGGCGCCATCACGTAAAGCGCGCCATCGCGCCGACGATCCGGCCCCGAGCAGGTCGCGCCGCCGGGGCTGGATCGCGACCGATCCGCCCTATAGCGGCTTGTGCGCCCGATCCATCAGCCGCCGCCACGCGCCGCGCATCTTGTCCGCAATCGGGCTGGCCTTCGCCAGGACCGGCATCTCCGCCATGCGACGCTCGTCCTTCTCGGCCTTCCAGCGCTCGACGCTCATGCCGGCCTTGGCCGCCCGGCGCGCCTCATAGGCCCGCTTGCCGGCCCCGCTATCCGGCCCCTGGCTACCCCGATCGACCATCGCCCGTCCCTTTCCACAAAACGCGCTACCCCCCGATCCGCACGGCGCGATCCGGGCACCACGGACCCATATCCGACATGCGCCCCGAAAGCGAGGGACGGCACGACGCACGAAACGAAACGGAACTCAGCTCCGCCGATGGGCGGTACGCCGCAACTGGCAGCGGCGGGACATGTCGCGATAATACATCGCCTGCCCGATCGGCGCGAAATAGCGGCGCCGGCCGATCGCACGCAGCTTATGGCCATGGGTGGCGATCACCGCGTCATGCGACGCGCACAGATGGGCCGCCAGACCGGTCCGATGATGATGGGCACGATGCGGCACACGCGCCCACCCCGCCCCGCAAGCGCCCAGCGTCACGGCGAAACCCACCAGAAAACCGGAGATCACCTGCCGCACCCTGCGCCCCTTCATGGCTCGCCTATTCCATAGAGAAGGACTCATAGCAGCAGCAATCGGAACATATCAAGAACAGAACATCTGGCGCACATCAGGCGCGTACCGGCCATCACCTGTGGCCGAACCACCTCGAAACCCATCCGCTTCGATGCTCGGATACACACGCCGGACGCAGTCCGTCCCGCCCGTTCCCACGCGCCAACACCCACGTCCCGGAACGCTCAGCCGGCGCCCTCCGCAGGGCCGCGATTCACGCGCTCGCGCAATTCCTTGCCGGCCTTGAAGAACGGCACGACCTTCTCATCCACCGACACCATCTCGCCGGTCCGGGGGTTGCGCCCGGTGCGGGCATCGCGCTTCTTGACGGTGAACGCGCCGAAACCGCGCAGTTCCACCCGATCGCCGCGCGCCAACGCGGCGCTGATCTCGTTGAAGATCGTCTGCACGATCAGTTCCACGTCACGGCTGAGCAAATGCGGATTCGCCGCAGCCAGCTCGGCGATCAGCTCCGATTTGGTCATCCCGCACCTCCCGAATGCACGTCAAGGTTTCCAGATCGCAACAGCCCCGTCAAGCGCAACACCTTGCGAAACCACACTTCCTGCCCACTCGTCCCCCAGGATGACGCGCAGCATTCCATGCATCAGCCGCAATCTCCAGTCGCGCGGCCCGGCCACCTTCAGCTCCTCGACCGGGACCGTCGGCGGCAGGTGCAGGCGGCTCGCCAGCCACGCCTTGGCCTCCCGCTCGCCGCCGATCTGGTCGATCAGCCCCAGCGCCAGCGCCTGCCGCCCGGTATAGGGCCTGCCATCGGCCAGCGCACGCACCCTCTCGACCGGCATATGGCGGCCCTGCGCCACCATCGTGACGAACTGGTCGAACAGATCCGCCACCAATCCCTGCAGCATCTGCCGCCCCTCGGGCGACAGGGGCTGTACGGCCGACGGCTGCCCCTTCATCGGTCCCGAGACAAGCTGGTCCACCTTCACCCCCACCTTGTCCAGCAGGGACGACACGTCGGGCGCCTCCATGATCACCCCGATCGACCCGGTCAGGGTCGATCGCGTGGCGAACAGCCGCTGCGCCGGCACCGAGATCATATAGCCGGCCGAGGCCGCCGTCCCGCCCATCGCCACCGCCACCGGCTTGCGCGCGGCAAAACGGGCCACCGCGTCATGCAGCGCCTCGCCGCCGCTGACCGCGCCGCCCGGGCTGTCGACGTCCAGGATCATCCCGCGCACGGCCCGATTCTCCGCCGCCTTGTCGATCAGGGCGACCTGCCTGCTCACGTCAGATCCGATCACGCCGGTCACCCGCACCCGCACCAGGTGCGGCCGCGCCGTCAGCGTCCCGCCCTGCAGCAGCGACCGCCCGCCGACGCCGGTCAGCGCCAGCACGAAGGCCGCCACGGCCGCGACCCGCCAGAACAGCAGGCGCCGCCGCAGCCGCAGCCGGTCGACCATCAGGTCCGGATCGACGCTCATCGGCTGCCTCCCTCCCCGATGCCCCGCCGGTCGACGGCCGCCCGGCGCACCGCCGCCAACCCCGCCGCCGGATCCCCAGCCGCCGGATCCACTGCAAAACCCACCGGCGCCGGGGCGCGATCGGTCACGCGCATCGCCTTACAGCGCGGCGGGCTTGCGTCCGCGCCGGGCCGGCTTGGGCGCCGCCGCCTCGGGGGCGGCCGCTTCCTCGGTGGTCGCGGTGATCTTGCGGCCCAGCCCGATCTCGCGCGCCAGCGTGGAACGCCGCTCGGCGTAATTCGGTGCCACCATCGGATAATCCGCCGGCAGGCCCCAGCGTTCACGATATTGTTCCGGCGTCATGCCATAGGCGCTCTGCAGATGCCGCTTCAGCATCTTCAGCTTCTTCCCGTCCTCCAGACAGATCACATAGTCCGGGAAGACCGAACGCTTGATCGGCACCGCCGGCTGCAGTTTCTCGGGCTCGGGCGCCGCCTGCCCCAGCGACGTCAGGGCCTGGTAGACCTGTCGGATCAGGTCCGGAACGCCATCGGCCATGACGGAGTTGTTCGAGAGATGAGCCGACACGATCTGTGCCGTCAGTTCCAGCAAGGAGGCATCCTGCTCAATGTCCGACATAGCGATTTCCCATTTCTTTCGTTTATTATTCCAGTTGCGATTCGCATCACGTTTCTAATATGACGCATACGGAAATCATAAGGTCATCAAATATTTAATACAATGACCTTTTCAAATTTTAACGAAAGCCCCCAACCAATGGCCGAACGCCCAAGTAAATGTCACCCGCTGGTCGTATTCGGCAGCGTCAATATCGACATGGTGGCCCGCCTGCACACCCTGCCCGTCCCCGGCGAGACCCTGCATGCCCAGGGCGCGCATCTCGGCCTCGGCGGCAAGGGCGCCAACCAGGCCGTGGCCGTGGCCCGCCTGGGTGCTCCGGTCACCCTGGCCGGCCGGATGGGCGACGACATGTTCGCCGGTTTCGCCGCCGACGCGCTGCGCCGTTTCGGCGTGTCCGATTCGCACCTGTTCCGCGCGGCCGCCCAGATGACCGGCCTGGCCATGATCTGCACCGACGCGGCCGGGGAAAACACCATCGTGGTCGCGGGCGGCGCCAACCTGGCCATGGACGACACCGATGTGACGCGCCTCGCCGCGTGCCTCACGCCCGATTCGATCGTGCTGATGCAATGCGAAATCCCGCTGCCCGTCCTGCTCGCGGCGGCACGGCGGGCCGCCGCCCTCGGCGCCACGCTCATCCTCGATCCGGCGCCGGTGCCTCCGGGCGGCCTGCCGGACGAGGCCTTCCGCCTCGCCACGCTCATGACCCCCAACGAAACCGAAACCGAACGCCTCACCGGCATCCGCCCGCACGATCCCGACAGCGCGCGCCGCGCCGCCCACGCGCTGCACTCGCGCGGCCTGCGCCAGGCGATCGTCAAACTGGGCGCCCAGGGCGTGTTCTTTTCCGACGATACGCGACAGGACGACACACGGCAGAACGGCCCCCGCCAGGGCTTCGTCCGCCCCTTCCGGGTCACGGCGATCGACAGCGTCGCGGCGGGCGACTGCTTCAATGGCGGCCTGGCCGTCGCCCTCGCCCGCGGCCAGGACCTGGCGGCGGCCACCCGCTTCGCCGCCGCCTGCGGCGCGCTGGCCACGACGCGCAAGGGCGCATCCGATGCCGCCCCCACCCTGGCCGAAGTCGAATCGCTCCTCGCCGCCCAGCCCGAATGACCCGCCCGGTGAAATCCGTCACCCTCATAGCCTAACTGGACAGAAGCTACAGAAAACGCGCGTCGGATCGCCGGTCGCAGGGCTTGCGATACAGCCCCTCAGACGATCAGGTCGCCGGCTAGGCCGCAGCCGGCACCGCCTGCGTGCGCAGCACGCCGCCGGTCCAGACATCGGCGATATTCGCGCGCGACGCGGTATACAGCACCGCGCCCAGCAGGTCCTCGTCGCTCTCCCCGCCCCACAGCCGCACCGTGCCCAGCGGCGCATCGGGGTCGATGCGCAGCACGTCGAAATGCTGCCCACGCGCGAAACACCCCACCGGCAGGTCCAGCGCCGCGCCGCCGCCCGCCGTCGCCAGGTGAAAAGCCGTCAGCATATCCACCGCCGCCCCCGGCCGGCCGCGCTCCGCCGCCGGACGGGCGGGGTCCACCCCGTCCTGCAACATGCGCGACGCCGCGACCGTCATGCGCATCGCCGCCAGCAGCGAGGCCGACGGCCCGCCCGCGATGTCCGTTCCCAGTCCCACCCGCACCCCCTTGGCCAGGGCCGCGCGCAACGGAAAGACCGCATTGGCGAACCACGCGTTCGACAGCGCGCAATGCGCCACCGCCCCGCCCCGCAGCGCGACCCGCTCCATGTCGGGTCCGGTCATGAAATTGGCATGCGCCAGCACGGTGCGTCGGGTCAGCAGCCCGAAACCGTCCAGCACCGCCACGTCGCTCCGCCCGAACCGCGCCTGGCCGTAATCGCGCGCCCAGTCGCTCTCGCAGCAATGGGTCTGCACGTGGCAGCCGCTTTCCTCGGCCATCCGCCCCAGCGCGCGCAGCATCCCGTCGGTGCAGGACGGCAGGAATCGCGGCGTGATCACCGGCCGCACCATGCCGTCCGCGCCCGCCCGCGCGCGGATATGCGCCGCCACCGCCCGCGTCGCCTCCAGCCCCGCCTCGACCGATTCGTCGCAATAGAAATCGGGGCACTGCTCGGGGTTGTCCATCACCACCCGGCCCACCAGCGCCCGCTGCCCGGCCTCCAGGCAGGCATCGGCCAGTTCGCAGGTCGCGTCGGCATGACGGCTGGCGAAATACAGCGCCGTCGTCGTCCCCTGCGCCAGCAGGTCGCCCACCAGCCGCCGATAGACGCGCCGCGCGAACAGCCTGTCCGCGTACCGCGCCTCCAACGGAAACGTGTAACGCTGCAGCCAGACCTCCAGCGACTGGTCCAGCCCCTTGCCCAGTTGCGGATATTGCGGCGCATGCACATGCAGATCGACCAGCCCGGGCAGCAGCAGGCCCGGCAGCCTCACCAGCCGCCCCGCCTGCTGCGCCAGCGCGCCCGCCGCCTGGTGCCCCGGCGTGCCGGCCCGGTGCACGGCGGCGATCACCCCGTCCGGGCCGATCTCCACCAGCCCGCCGGCCATCCGCTCCAACGCGCCAGCGCGCGGGGCATGGAACCAATCCCCCGCCACCACGCACCCCCGCAGATCCCCTGCCGGCCGCACCATCCTGCCCCCTCCGCGCCGCATCCCCCGGCTCGGCCACCCGGCGCCCCTGCCGCCCCGAATGGCTGCTCCGCGATATATGCGCTCTCGCCCATGTTACCTCACGTACGCTTTTAATTTATCACCAGACATCCCCTCCGTCAGATACCCCCGTCGTGCCGAAGGTCGCATCGTGTCTCCGTCCTCCGCTTTCTCCCTGCCGGCGCGGCTGAAATGGCTCTACGCCCCCAGTGCCGAGGCCGCGATCTTCGCGCTGCGCACCACCGTCGCGGCCCTGCTGGCGCTGATGATCGCCCTGTGGATGGAACTGGACAGCCCGCAATGGGCGCCGATGACGGTCTGGATCGTCGCCCAGGGCTCGCGCGGCGAAAGCCTGTCCAAAGCCCGCTGGCGCCTGGTCGGCACCGCCGTCGGCGCCGTCGCCGCCGTGGCGCTGACCGCCGCCTTCCCCCAGGCGCCATGGCTGTTCGTTCCCGCGATCGGCCTGTGGATCGGCCTGTGCGCGGGCCTCGCCACCCTGGTGCGGAATTTCCGCGCCTACGCGCTCGTCCTCTCGGGCTATACCTGCGCCATCATCGCGTTCGACGCCATCCGCAGCCCCGACGACGTCTTCCTGATCGCGCTCTCGCGCTCGACCTACATCGTGCTGGGCATCGCCTGCGAAGGCCTGGTGGCCGGCCTCTTCTCGCCCGACCTGGCCGACACCGCCCGCCGCACGATCCGCGCGACGCTGCAGACCGCCCTGTCCGGCGGCACGGCCGCCATCGCCGACCTGCTGGCCGGCGACGAACAGGCCTTCACTCGCTCGCGCGCCCTGTTCGGCACCATCCTCGCCATCAACGACCAGATCGAGTTCAGCGAGGTCGAAATGGGCCCCCACGGGCACGAGGGCGACCACGCCCGCGCCGCCCTCGCCTCGGTCTCGGTCCTGCTCTCGCGCGGCCTGGGCATGGCGGCGCGGCTGCGCGCCCTCGGCCCCCCGCCCCCCGCCTTCGCCGACACCGCCGCCCAGGTCCGCGCCTATCTGCTCGGCCTGCCCCCGCGCCTGCGGCACGACCGGGACATTCCCGCCGCGCTCGCCGATCTGCGCGCCCTGCGCGGCACCTGCCGCCAGCGGATCATCGACGCGCTGACCGAGGAAACCGGCACAGGCAACCCTCCGGGCGGCCCCGCGATCCAGGCCCTGCTCGACCTGCGCATCCTGCACAGCGCGCTCGAGGAACTGCTGGCCGAACTCCAGCAGGCGATCGAGGAATTCGCGGCCGCCCAGCACAGCATCCGCGGCGACCATTTCCGCTTCCGCCTGCACGCCCATCGCGACCTGGCGCAGGCCGCCCGCAACGGCGTGCGCGCGGCCTGCGCCATCATCGCCGCCGGCCTGGTCTGGGAACTCACCGCCTGGTCCAGCGGCCAGGGATTCGTCACCCTGGTGGCGATCACCTGCGGCCTGTTCGCCACCCGCGAAAATCCGGTGCTGGGCACGCTCAGCTTCCTGCGCGGCGCCGCCTGGGCGGTCGCCGCCGCCGGCGTGCTGGCCCTGGCGCTGCTGCCGCGCCCGGCCGATTTCGAAATCCTGGCGGCCTGCCTGGCGCTGCCGATGTTCGTCGGCGGCCTCGCCGCGCGCAACCCGGCCACCGCCGGGGCGGCGGCGTCCTACACGCTGTTCCTGCCCAACCTGATCGCCCCCTCCAACCAGGGCCGGCTGGACGAGATCGCCTTCTTCAACGGCGCCTTCACCCTGCTGTGCAGCATCGGCTTCGCCGTCCTGATGTTCCGCCTGCTCCTGCCCTTCAGCAGCGCCCAGGAACGCGGCCGCATGCGCGTGCGCAACCTGCGCGACCTGCGCCATCTGGCCACCGCCACCCCGCTGCCCCGGACCGGCGACTGGATCGGCGGCAATATCGACCGGTTCTCGCGCCTGATCCGCCATGCCGGCCCCACCCCCACCCCGACGATCGAGGCCTATCTGCAAGGCACGCTCGCCGCGATGACGATCGGGCTGAACATCATCCGCCTGCGCGCCCTGCTCGCCCGCGACCAGGTGCCGGCCCATGCCAGGCGGCCGATCCTGCTGGTGATCGGCCGCATGGCCCAGTTCACCGGCCGCTACGGCCGCACCGCCCGCGCGGCCCGCGCCGCCACCGCCGGCCTGCGGCGGATCGAATCGCGCACGGCCAATCTCGGCGCGCGCGTCGAAATGACCCGCGCCATCGCCTACCTGCTGGTCATTTCCTACGAGCTGGACGCCAACAGCGCCTTCCTCGACGCCTCGCGCCCCTTCCCCGCCGAACGCGGCGGCTGATACGCCGTCCCCCGCTCGTCTCCCGGACCACCCTTCCCCCAGGCCGCCGAAACGGGCAAAACCGGCCGATCGCCGCCTCCAAGTCCCGCGCTTTCAGCCCCGAGTTCCCAAGCCCCCGAGTCCCAAGCTCCCGAGTCCCAAGCCCCGAGTCTCAAGCCATGACCATGACCGCGCCGCCCGCCGCCCCCGCGCGCCACGCCCCCGCGCGCCACGCCTTGCGCGGCCGGGCCGTCACCTTCCGCGCCGACCCGTTCCAGGACGGCCCGGCCGCCGCCCTGGTCCACGAACCCGACGCGCTGATCGTGATCGAGGACGGGCATATCGCCGCCTTCGGCCCCCATGACGCGCTGCGCCCCACGCTCCCCGAGGGCACGCCGGTCACCACCTATCCCCGCGCCGTCATCTCGGCCGGCTTCGTGGACACCCACGTCCATTATCCGCAATTGCCGATGATCGCCGCCTATGGCGAGCAATTGCTGGAATGGCTGGAACGCTACACCTTCCCCACCGAGGCCCGCTACGCCGACGCCGGCTACGCCGCCCGCGTCGCCCGCCGCTTCCTGCGCGAATTGCTGCGCGCGGGCACCACCACCGCCGCCGTCTATTGCACCGTCCATCCCCAGTCGGTCGACGCGTTCTTCACCGAATCCGCGCGGCTCGACACCCGCATGGTGGCGGGCAAGGTGCTGATGGACCGCAACGCCCCCGACGCGCTGCGCGACACCGCTCAGGGCGGCTACGACGATTCGCTGGCCCTGATCGACCGCTGGCACGGAAACGGGCGGCAGCTCTACGCCGTCACCCCCCGCTTCGCCGCCACCAGCACCGAGCGGCAGCTCGACCTCGCCGGCAGCCTGCTGCGCCAGCGCGATGGCCTGTTCATGCAGACCCACCTGTCCGAGAACGTGGCCGAGGTCGAATGGATCCGCCGGCTCTTCCCCAGCCGGCGCTCCTATCTCGACGTCTACGCCCATGCCGGCCTGGTCGGCCCGCGCGGCGTGCTGGGCCATGGCGTGCATGTGGACGAGGATACGTTCCATACCTGCCACGCCACCGGCTGCGCCATGGCCCATTGCCCGACCTCCAACCTGTTCCTCGGCAGCGGCGCCTTCCGCCTGTTCGACGCGCTCGACCCGCGCCGCCCGGTCCGCGTCGGGCTCGGCACCGACATGGGCGCCGGCACCAGCCTGTCGCAGCTCCAGACCCTGAACGAGGCCTACAAGGTCGCCCAGTCCACCGGCCGCCGCCTGCACCCCGTCCAGGCCTTCTGGCTGGCGACCGCCGGCGGGGCCCGCTCGCTCCATCTCGACGACCGGATCGGCACCATCGCCCCGGGGATCGAGGCCGATCTCTGCGTGCTGGACCCGTACGCCACCCCGCTGATGGCCCAGCGGGCCGAGGAATGCGATACGATCGAGGACCTGCTCTTCGTGCTCATGATGCTGGGCGACGACCGCAGCGTCCGTGCGACCTACGTCGCCGGCGCCCTCGCCCACGACCGCGACCACGACCCTGACCACGACCGCGACGCCCCTCCGGCTGAATGACGCCCCCGGCCGAACCTGTCGGATGAACCTGCCGAACAAGGAAGATTTCTTCCGGGAGAGCCCATGCAGATCCGCGCCCTGCGCCTGCTCGTCGAACTGGCCGAGGCCCGCTCGATCCGCCAGGTCGCGCGGCGGCACGGCTTGTCGGCCACCGCCATCGTCCGGCAGATCGACCAGATCGAGCATTTCTTCGGCACCCCCCTGTTCGAGCGCGATGAACGCGGCATCCGCGTGACCGAGGCCGGGCGCCTGGTCGCCGAACGGGCCCGCGCGGTACTCTTCCAGATCGACGACATCCACGCCCTGCTGGACGACATGCGCGGCCTCAGGCGCGGCCAGATCACCATCCAGGTCAGCGGCGGCGTCGTGGCCGGCCTGGTCTCGCCGATGATGCACGATCTGCAGACGCACCATCCCGGCCTGCGCTTCTCCGTCGCGGTCTCCAGCGCCGCCGAGGTCATCGCCGCCATCCGCGCCGGCCGCGCCGAGCTGGGGGTGACGATGTTCGTGCCCGACGACGCGCGGCCGCTGATCCGCATGTCGCGCCCGATCACCCATGCCGCCATCGTCGGACCCAACCACCCCCTGGCCGGCCGCGACGCGGTCGGCATGCGCGACCTCGCCGCCCAGCGCCTCGCGCTGCCCGACCCGTCCTTCGGGCTGCGCCAGTGGCTCGAGCGCGCCGCCAGCCGCATCGGCGTGCGGCTGGACCCGGTCTTCGTCACCGCCTCGCTGGACATGCAGCGCGAACTGGCGATCCGCGACGCCGCGGTCCTGGTCCTCCCCCCGTCCTGCTGCCGCAGGGAAATCGACGCCGGATTGCTGCGCGCCGTCCCGCTCGCCGCCGACTGCGCCATCGACACCACGCTCGACATCGCCTGCCAGCCCGGCCGCCGCCTGCCCTTCGCGGCCCGGGCTTTCATGCGCGCGATCGAACGCGTCATGGCCGATGACCGCCGCCCCCCGGTCTGAACGGCACAAGAGACGACTGACACAAGGGACGACTGGCACAAGGGACGATCGGCAGTGTCACGCAAAACGATACACACCCGACACAAATTCGGACTCCGTCCCGCCTGCCCGTCTCCGTTATCGTTGCATCAACGGATCGAAATCCCACCCCAGCCGGAGGCCCACCCGTGACCGCGCCATCCGTCCCCGCCCCCCGCACCGCCTGGCGCGCCGCCGGCCACCTGCTCGGCCTGCTCGCCGGCACCGCCCTGGCCTCCCAATCCGCCCATGCCCGGGCGGCGCCCGCGCACCACGCGCTCCCGCCGAAACCGGCGAAATCCTCCAGCACCTCCGCCAGCCCGCCCGCCGGCGCGCTGGAACAGATCACCGTCACCTCCGAACGGCGGCGCCAGAGCGCGCAGAATGTCGGCATTTCCGTCAGCGTGCTCAGCGGAAAGGAACTGGCGGCCCGCAACGTCAATGACGTGTTCGGCCTGCAATATCTCACCCCCTCGCTGCAGGTGACGCCGCAATTCGGCTCGGGCCAGCCTTCCTTCACCATTCGCGGCGTCGGCTTCAACGATTACGGCTCGGGCAACGCCTCCCCGGTCGGCGTCTATATCGACGAGGTCGCGAACCCGATCCCCTACGCCACCAACGGGCTGATGTTCGATGTCGCCCGCGTCGAGGTCCTGCGCGGCCCGCAGGGCACGCTCTATGGCCGCAACACCACGGGCGGCGCGATCAACTACGTGCTCAACCAGCCGACCGACCGGTTCGCCGCCGGCGCCACCGTCCAGTACGGCTCCTTCGCGGCCCAGAAATATGACGGATATGTCTCGGGTCCGGTGGCGCGCGGCATCCGCATGCGCCTCGCGGGCGAAAGCCAGCAGGGCGGCGCCTGGCAATATACCGATACCGGCCTGCATCTCGGCAATGTCGACCGCACCGCCCTGCGCCTGCTGACCGACATTCAACTGGCCGACACGCTCAAGGCGCGGATCGACCTGCATGGCAGCCTCGACCGCTCCGACGCCGCGGGCCTGCATCTCTACGCGCCCCTGACCACGATCGCCGCCTACAATCCGGGCGGCCCGGTCTTCCCCGCGGACAGCGCGCGCGACATCACCCGCTGGGGCACGTCGCCGCAATTCGCCGCCCTGGCCGGCATCCGTCCCGACCAGAAGCCCTATCACCATATCGATGTCGGCGGCGCCAGCATCCGCCTGGACCAGGATTTCTCCTTCGCCACCCTCAGCAACCTCGCCGGCTACGATGTCAGCAGCCGGCGCGAATACGACAATTTCGACGCCTCGTCGCTGAACGTCGCCGACGTCGCCTTCAACACCCGCTCCAACGTGTTCCAGGACGAACTCCGCCTGGTCTCCAGGGGCGACCACCGGCTCAACTGGATCGCCGGCCTCTACTACGCCAACGAATATCTCGCCGATCAGTATCTTTCCGGGTTTCAAGAGGCCTTCCACGTCGACCAGGGCGTCTTCTACAGCCAGATCGTCAACACCGTCAGCGGCTTCGGCCAGGCGACCTGGCGCATCACGCCCAACCTGCATCTGACCGGCGGCCTGCGGCTCGAGCACGAGGCCCGCGATCTGCAGGATTACCGCGCCTTTTCCTTCGACGACGCCGGCAACGTCACCAATCCCGGCAATGTCGTGCGCCGGCGCGCGCTGCTCTACACCCTGCCGTCATGGAAGGTCGAACTGCAATACACCCCGTCGCGGACCGACATGCTCTATGTCTCGATCTCGCAGGGCATCAATTCGGGCGGCTTCACCACCTACAACACGTCCAACGCCTACGCCTCCTCCAACCCCTACCAGCCGGAGAAGCTGCTGGCCTACGAAATCGGCAACAAGCTGGACATCCCGCGCGCCCATCTGCGCCTGAACGTCTCCGCCTTCTACTATGACTATCGGGACGAACAGATCCTGGGCGCCGCGGTCAATGCGCAGGCCGGACTGATCGGCGCCATCGTCAACGCGCCGCGCTCGCACCTGGCCGGCGGCGAGTTCGAGGCCGACTGGTCGCCCCTGCCCGGCCTGCTGCTCACCCAGTCCGGCGGCTGGGCCGTGGGACAGTTCGACCGGTTCCAGGCCGTCTACAGCGACTACCGGGTCGGCAACGTCTTCTACCCGATCTACCAGAACCGGCGCGGCGACGCCCTGCCCGCCCCCAAGCTCACCTTCAACGGCTCGGCCACCTATCGCTGGGCCTGGGGCCGCTACGATCTCAGCCTGGGCATGAATTACAGCCTGCGCAGCACCTATCGCTCGCTGTTCGGCCCGCTCTACAATGTCGCCGGCTATACGATCTGGGGCGCCACCGCCTCCTTCGCGCCGCATGCGGGGCACTGGAGCCTCAGCGCCTTCGGCAACAACATCTTCGACAAGCGCTACGACATCGAACGCAATTTCTTCCTGGTCGGCGACGACATCGCGCTCGCCGGCATGCCCGCCACCTACGGCATCCGGCTCGGAGCCAGCTTCTAATGACCGCACTTCACGCCCTCGACACGGCCGGCCTGCTGGACGGCTACCGCACGGGCCGCTTTACCCCGCGTGAGGCGATGCAGTCGGTGCTCGACCGCATCGCGGCCTGGGAATCCCTGCCCCCGGACCGCCGTCCCGGCGGATTATGCTTCCCCGACCCCGAGGGCGCGCTGCACGCCGCCGACGCCTCCGGCGCGCGCTGGCGGCGCGGCGCGCCCGCCGGCCCGCTCGACGGCGTCCCCGCCACCATCAAGGAACTGATCGCCAGCAAGGGCGTCCCCGTCCCCCAGGGCTGCGCCGCCTTCGACCCCGCGCCCGCCGAGGCCGATTCCCCCGTCGCCGCCCGCCTGCGCGAAGCCGGGGCGATCCTCTTCGCCCGCACCACCGTGCCCGATATCGGCATGCTGTCCTCGGGCCTGTCCAGCCTCTATCCGCTCACCCGCAACCCGTGGGACCTCGCCACCAATCCCGGCGGCTCCAGCGCCGGCGCCGCCGCCGCCGCCGCCGCGGGCTACGGACCGCTGCATGTCGGCACCGATATCGGCGGCTCGGTGCGCCTACCGGCGGCCTGGTGCGGGCTGGTGGGCTTCAAGCCCTCCTTCGGCCGCATCCCGATCGACCCGTACTATGTCGGGCGCTGCGCCGGCCCGATGACCCGCACCGTCGACGACGCGGCGCGGCTGATGGCGGTGCTGACCCAACCCGACCCGCGCGACGCCACCGCCCTGCCCTATCAGCAGATCGACTGGCAGCAGATCGACTGGGTCAGCCCCGGCACGGGCCCGGCCGGCCTGCGCGTCGGCCTCATGCTCGATGCCGGCTGCGGCATGGCGCTCGACCCGGAAATCGCCGAAGCCGTCACCGCCGCCGCCCGATCGTTCCAGGCCGCCGGCGCCACCCTCGTCCCGGTCCCCCCGGTGATGGACGACGCGGTGCTGGACGGCATCGACCGCTATTGGCAGGCCCGGGCCTGGGCCGAACTCTCCCGCCTGCCCGACGACCGCCGGGCCCGGGTGCTGCCCTATATCCTGTCCTGGGCCGGCCAGGGCGCCACCGTCTCGGGGGTCGAGGCGATCGACGGCTTCGGCTGCACCTTCACCCTGCGCCGGCGCTGCGCCGATCTGTTCCGGACGGTCGACATCGTGCTCTCGCCGACCACCCCCAACCTGTCCTTCCCGGCGGAATACGCCTCCCCGCTCGACGATCCCGCCCGCCCCTTCGCCCATATCGCCTACACCCTGCCCTGGAACATGTCCGAACAGCCGGCCATCTCGCTCAATTGCGGCTTCTCGCGCGGCGGCACGCCGATCGGGCTGCAGATCGTCACCCCCCGCTTCGCCGACGGGCTGGCCCTGCAACTGGCCCGCTGGTTCGAAACCACCTACGGTGCCGTCACCACCTGGCCCGAACCGCCCCTCTCCTGCCCCGACCTCACCTGACCCGCTCCGATCCCATGCCCCACCCGCTCGACCGCCGTACATTCCTCCAGGCCGCCTTCGGCGCGACCGGCGCGCTCGGCGCCGCGCTGGCCCTGCCGCCGTGCGCTTGCGCCGGCACCTTCGGCGCGCCGGGCCCGCGCAACCTGATCACCGACGTCGCCGGCCTGCGCGTCGGCCAGGCCGACGATCCGCGCGTGCGCACCGGGGTCACGGTCATCCTGCCCGACGGACGGGCCGACGCCGCGGTCGACGTGCGCGGCGGCGGCCCCGGCACGCGTGAAACCGACGCCCTGTCGGGCTGGAACCTGGTGCGCTCGGTCGATGCGGTGGTGCTGTCGGGCGGCTCGGTCTACGGGCTGGGCAGCGCCGACGGCGTCGCCGCGTGGCTCGGCGCGCACGGGCGCGGCTTCGCCCTGGCGCCGCAGCCCGGCGTGCCGCCCTCGCCCATCGTGCCGACCGCCATCCTGTTCGACCTGGCCAATGGCGGCGACAAGAACTGGGGCGAGGACCCACCCTATCGCGCCCTGGCCCGCCGCGCCGTCGCCACCGCCGCCCTCTCCTTCGGGCTCGGCACCGCGGGCGCCGGGTTCGGCGCCGCGGCCGGCGCGCTCAAGGGCGGGATCGGCTCGGCCTCCTACGTCACCCATGACGGCATGACGGTGGGCGCCATCGTCGCATGCAATGCGCTGGGTTCGGTCGTCGCCCCCGGCGGCCGCCGCTTCTGGGCCGGCGCCTACGAAATCGGCCGCGAATTCGGTGGGCTCGGCCCGCCCGACCATCGCGCGACCGGCGAGGATTGGGGCCTGGCCAAGCTCAACCCCGAGCCGCGCGCCAACACCACGGTCGCCTGCGTCGCCACCGACGTGGCGCTGGACCCGGACGAGCTGAAACGCGTCGCCATGATGGCCCAGGACGGGCTGGCCCGCGCCATCCGCCCGGTCCATTCCCCCTTCGACGGCGACGTCGTCTTCGCCCTCTCCACCGCCCGCCGCCCCGCACCCGTCGCGGGGCCCGCCACCAACCCACTCGCCCGCCCCCTCATCGTCGCCCGCCTCGGCGCGCTCGCCGCCGACACGCTGGCCCGGGCGATCGCGCGCGGCGTCTACGCCGCCACCGTCCCGCCCGGCATGGCGATCCGCAGTTGGTCGATGCTGCCGGGATAATCCGTTGTGCCCCCGGCCGGCTCACCCTCCGGCCGGCATCCTCATGGCCGGCGCGCCATAGAACCGGCGCACCACCCGCTCGATCGTCAGCCCCTGCACCACGATGGTAAAGATCACGATCCCGTAGCAGACGGGCGCCAGCACGTGCTTCATCGGCCCCTCGGGCAGGTCCAGCGCCAGCGACACCGAAATCCCGCCGCGCAGCCCACCCCAGGTCAGCACCGCCAGCGCGCGCCGCCGCTCCGCCGGGTCCAGCCGCACCGGCAGCAGCGCCAGGGCGACGCTCAGCCCCCGCGCCAGCACCGACAGCGGAATCCCCGCCAGCAGCGCGGCCAGCGCCGCCTGGCGCGGCAGCGCCACCAGCACCTCGAAACCGATCAGCAGAAACAGCAGCGCATTCAAGATCTCGTCGACCAGGTTCCAGAACGTCACCAGCATCGCCCGACCCGCCGGTCCCACGGCCCGGCGCGCGGCAGAGCTGCCCAGCCACAGCCCCGCCACCACCACCGCGATCGGCCCCGACAGGCCCAGCGCGTTCGCCAGGCTGAACGTCCCCGTCGCCAGGCTCAGCGACACCAGCAGTTCCAGGTGCGCGTCCTCCACCAGCAGCGCGCAGCGCAGCGCCACCCACCCCGACACGAACCCCAGCACCCCGCCGCCGACCGCCTCGATGCCGAAGGCCCGGGCGGCCTCCCACAGGCCGAACCCGCCCGCACCCACCTGCGCCACTCCCGCCTGGGTCGCCCCCGTCTGGGTCGCCCCCGTCTGTGTCGCCAGCATCATCGCCACGCCGAAGACGACCACCCCCACCCCGTCATTGAACAGGCTTTCCCCGGCGAACACCGCCTGCATCGGCCCGGGCAGGCCCAGCCGCCGCAGCATGCCGACGACCGAAACCGGGTCGGTGGGCGCCAGGATCGCCCCCAGCACGACGCACCACAGGGGCGACACCTTCAGCCCCAGCAGCAGGAACACCCCGTACATCGCCCCGCCGAACAGCCCCACCGCCAGCAGCGTGCCCAGCAGCGCCAGAAACAGCACCGCGCCCATGCGCGCCATCAACTGGTCCAGATCGACCTGCAGCGCCCCCGCGAACAGCAGAAAGGACAGCGCCCCCTCCAGCAGATTGCCCGGCAGGTCCGCCTGCCGCAGCACCGCGCGCGGCAGGGCCTGCAAATCATGCCCCGGCGTCAGCGCATCCACCCCCATCAGCACGAAGGACACGAACAGCGCGATCACCAGGATGCCGATCGTCGTCGGCAGCCGCAGCGTCCGCCGGTTGACGATCCCGAACAGCGACGACAGGCACAGCAGCAGGGCGAACAGGCCAAGCGACGTCACGTATCTTCCTCCCTCTCAGGCGCCGTCTGGATCGCACGCCGCGTCGGACATACTCTCATCGCCGAGCCATTTTGCAGCCATCTCAAATCCGGGAATATCCGAAATGTCCGATTCCTCCGACTACACGCCGCCCAAGATCTGGACCTGGAACCGGCAGGCCGGCGGACTGAACCGCCCCATCGCCGGCGCGACCCACGACCAGGAACTGCCGGTCGGCCGCCATCCGCTGCAGCTCTACTCGCTGGCCACGCCGAACGGGCAGAAGGTCACGATCCTGCTCGAGGAATTGCTGGCCGCCGGCCATGACGGCGCGGAATATGACGCCTGGCCGATCCGCATCGGCCAGGGCGACCAGTTCGGCAGCGGATTCGTGGACATCAATCCCAATTCCAAGATCCCGGCGCTGCTCGACCGCTCGGGGCCAGAGCCGGTGCGCGTCTTCGAATCCGGATCGATCCTGCTCTACCTGGCCGAAAAATTCGGCGCCTTCCTGCCGGCCGACCCGGCGGCGCGCGCCGAATGCCTGTCCTGGCTGTTCTGGCAGATGGGCAGCGCCCCCTCCCTCGGCGGCGGGTTCGGCCATTTCTACGCCTTCGCGCCCATCAAGATCCAATATGCGATCGACCGTTTCGCGATGGAGACCAAGCGCCTGCTCGACGTGCTCGACCGCCGGCTCGCGGCCAGCGCCTATCTCGCCGGCAGCGAGTACACGATCGCCGACATCGCCGCCTTCCCCTGGTATGGCGGGCTGGTCAAGGGCTGGCTCTATGGCGCGGCCGACTTCCTGTCGGTCCAGGACTATCGGCACGTGCTGCGCTGGGCCGACACGATCCTGGCGCGCCCCGCCGTCCAGCGCGGGCGGATGGTCAACCGCCTCAGCGGCGATCCCTCCACCCAGTTGCACGAACGTCACGACGCCGCCGATTTCGACACCAGGACGCAGGACAAGCTGAACGCCCCGTCATAGGAACAGCCTCACGCCGGGCGACTTGCCGAGGGGCGCGGCTTTTGTAACACTACCGCAACCGACCAGCCGCCCACTCCGGAGTAGCCCGCCCCGCATGGATGTCCGCCCCGATCATCGCCCGGATCTTCATCGCCTGGACCTTCATCGCCCGGCCCATCATCATCATCGCCTTGCCCACCGCCTGACCCGCCGCAAACCGGTCGAAACCCTGCTGGCGGACAGCAGCGATCACGGCGGCAACCGGGGCGGCAATCAGGGCGATGGACGGCTGGGGCGCTCCATCACCCTCTTCCAGCTCACCCTGTTCGGCGTCGGCGCGACCATCGGCACCGGCATCTTCTTCGTCCTCTCCGAGGAAGTGCCCGTGGCGGGGCCGGCCGTGCTGGTCGCCTTCCTGATCGCCGGCCTGGCGGCGGGTCTCACGGCCATGTGCTACGCGGAAATGAGTTCGATGATCCCGGTCTCGGGCTCGTCCTACTCCTACGCCTACGCGACGCTGGGCGAAGGGGCGGCCTTCTTCGTCGCCGCGTCGCTGGCGCTGGAATACGGCGTGTCCGCCGCCGCCGTGGCCATCGGCTGGAGCGAATATCTCCGCAACCTCCTGTTCAACGTCACGGGGCTCAGCCTGCCCGAATGGATGCTCTCGGCGCCGCTGGTCGCGGACGCGACCGGCGTGCATCCCGGCGGGCGGGGCCTGATGAACCTGCCCGCCGCGATCCTGGTCTTCCTGTGCGCGCTGCTGCTGGCGCGCGGGGCGCGGGAATCGGCGCGGGCGAACGCGATCATGGTGATGGTCAAGCTCGGCGTGCTGGCCCTGTTCATCGCGCTCGCCGCGACGGTTTTCCATTCCGGCAATCTCGCCCCCTTCGCGCCCCACGGCTTCGCCGGGGTCAGCATGGCCGCGGGGGCGATCTTCTTCACCTTCGTCGGGCTGGACGCGATCTCGACGGCGGGCGAGGAAGTCGAAAACCCGCGCCGCAACCTCCCGCTCGCCATCGTGCTCGCCCTCGCCGTGGTGACGTGCTTCTACGTGCTGGTCACCCTCACCGCGCTCGGCGCGCAGGACCAGACGCGCTTCGCCGGGCAGGAAGCCGGCCTCGCCGTCATCCTGCAGACCATCACCGGCGCGACATGGCCCGCGGTCATCCTGTCCGCCGGGGCGGTGGTGTCGGTCTTCTCGGTCACGCTGATCGTGCTGTACGGCCAGACGCGCATCCTGTTCGCCGTCTCGCGTGACGGCCTGCTGCCGCCGATCTTCCACCGCGTGAACCCCCAGACCATGACGCCCACCGCCAACACCTTCATCGTGGCGGCGCTGGTGGCGCTGGCGGCGGCCCTCCTACCGGCCGACATGCTGTGGCACCTCACCAGCATGGGCACGCTGGTGGCGTTCACCGTGGTGTCGGCGGGCGTCATCCTGCTGCGCTACCGGCGGCCGGACATGCCGCGCGGCTTTCACGTCCCGTTCTTTCCGTACCTGCCGATCCTCAGCATCCTGTGCTGCCTGTATCTGATCGCCAATCTCTCGGCGATCGTGCTGATGCTCACCCTGGCCTGGGGCGTGGTCGCCGCCATCTTCTACTTCACCTATTCGGCGCGGCATTCCCTTCTGGAACGGGCCCTTCCGGAGCGGAGTCCGGATACGCCATGACGCCGCCGCCGCCGCCGCCGCTCATCATCGGGGTCTCGGCCGGCGACGGCGCCCGGGCGGCGCTCGCGCTCGGCACGCTGGCCAGCCGCGCCGCGGGCGGCACGGCCATCGTCACCCATGTCGTGCCCGAAACCTGGGACCATCCGTCCCCCGCGCGGGTGGATGCCGAATACGCGGCCTTCCTGCGGGAAAAGGCGCAGATCGCCCTGGACCGGGCCCGGACCATGGCGCCCGCCGCGACGGGCCTCCGCTTCGCGGCGCGCGCCGCCGCCAGCCCCCAGGCCGGGCTCGCGGCCCTGGCCCGAGCCGAGCACGCCTGGGCCATCGTGATCGGACCGGCCGCCGGGGCACCGGACGGACATGTCGCCGAAGGCCCGGTCGCCTCCGCCCTGATCGACTCCGCCCCCTGCCCCGTCTTCCTGGCCCCGGCAGGCTACGGGGCAGGCTACATGGCCCCCGCCACGGCCCCCACCACGGCACCGATACCCCGCGTGACATGCTGCATCTCGGGCTCCGCGCGCTCCGCCGCCACCGCCCGCGCGGCGGCACGCCTGGCGGCCCGGCTGGGCGCGCCGATGCGCCTGCTGACCCTGGTGGCGGACAACCGGCAGACGACCGGCCCCATCGGTTCAAGTCTGGGCAGTTCCGGTCTGGGCGGTTCCGGTCCGGGCCCCAGCCTGGTCGGGTACGACGCCGAAAACATGGTCACCCGGCAATTCCGCGCGCAGGCCGAAGCCGCGCATGCGGCGATCCGTGCCGCCTGGCCCGCCGATTGCGGCGTGGCGGCACCCGACAGCCTGATCGCCGAGGGCACGGACTGGGCGGCGTCCCTCGCCCGGCCCGACTGGCTGGCGGGCGAATTGCTGGTCGTGGGCCCGTGCCGCTCCGGGCCCGTCACACGGTTTTTCTTCGGGTCCGACGTCGGGACGATCGTGCGCGCCGCGCCGCTGCCCTGCGTCGTTCTCCCGCACGACCCTGCCTGACGGGGGGTCGCCCGGTGCCGGCCGCGGGGGGACCATGCGGCCGCAACAGAATGTTCATGTGCGGCATCGGCGTGTCGTGCATGATCGCCAGGGAAAGAATGGGGCTTCCATGAATATTGTCTCCACCTCGGTCTATGTCGGTCCCAACGTCTACGCGACGACGCCGCTCATCCGCCTGACCGTCGACGTCACGCCGTCCTACGCCACGGCGCTTCAGGCGCTCGGCCCCTCGCTGCTCGACCGGCTGAAGGCCGCCATGCCGGGCCTGCCGCTCCAGGGCGCCGCCGCCGATGCCTGGTCGGCGGCGCTCGCGGCCGCGCCGGCCCCGGCGCTGGGCGAGCTGGTCGCGGTACTCGCGCTGCACCTCCAGCACCTGGCGGCGCAGGACGGTGGACGCGCCATGGCGCGCGCGACCCGGGCGCCGGATGAGGTCGATGTTCTCTACAGCTACGAATCCGAGGATATCGGCCTGGAAGCCGGCGAGGTCGCCTGCGACATGCTGGTGGCGATCGCCCGCGCCGACGAAAAGGGCGAACCCGACCTGCAGGACGACATCGCGCGCTTCCTGCGCTATGCCGACCGCCGGTCGCTCGGCCCGTCGGCGATGGAGCTGGTGCGCTCGGCCAACGCGCGCGACATCCCCGTCTATCGCCTGAACGATGGCAGCCTGATCCAGGTCGGACAGGGCAAATACCAGCAGCGCATCGAGGCCGCGCTGACCAGCAAGACCTCCCATATCGCCGTCGAGATCGCGTCGGACAAGAATCTCAGCAATCGCCTGCTTGCCGATCTGGGCCTGCCGGTGCCCCGGCAGCGCGTGGTCTACGAACCGGACGCGGCCCTTTCGGCGGCCGAGCGGATCGGCTTCCCGGTCGTCGTCAAGCCCCTGGACGGCAATCACGGCCGCGGGGTCAGCGTCAACGTCACCGACGCGGCCGGGGTGGCCGCCGCGTTCGCCGCGGCCGAGCGCGAAGGGTCGGCGGTGGTCATCGAATCGATGATCGCGGGCGACGATCACCGCCTGCTGGTGGTCGGCGGCCAACTGGTCGCCGCCGCCCTGCGCGTGCCGGGCCATGTGGTGGGCGACGGCGCCCGCACGATCGCCGCCCTGGTCGAGGCGGAAAACCGCGACCCGCGCCGCGGCGTCGGGCACGAAAACCTGCTGACCCGGCTGGAACTGGACGAACAGGCGCTGCGCCTGCTGGCCGAACGCGACATGACGCCCGACAGCATTCCCGATGCCGGGCAGAAGATCTATCTGCGCAAGACCGCCAATCTCTCGACCGGCGGCACGGCGATCGACGTGACCGACGTGATCCACCCGGACAACAAGCTGATGGCCGAACGCGCCATCCGGGCGATCGGACTGGATATCGGCGCGGTCGATTTCCTGACCTCGGACATCACCAAAAGCTACCGCGAGACCGGCGGCGCGATCTGCGAGATCAATGCCGGGCCCGGACTGCGCATGCATATCGCCCCGTCCGAGGGCAGGCCGCGCGACGTGGGCGGCCGGATCATGGACATGCTCTTCCCGCCGGGGACGCAAAGCCGCGTGCCGATCGCCGCCCTCACCGGCACCAACGGCAAGACGACCTGCGCGCGCATGCTGGCGCATATCCTCAAGATGGCCGGGCACGTGGTCGGCCAGACCTCGACCGACGCGGTCTATATCGACGGCAACGTCACCATCAAGGGCGACATGACCGGCCCGGTCTCCGCCAAGATGGTGCTGCGCGACCCCACGGTCGACATCGCGGTGCTGGAAACCGCGCGCGGCGGCATCGTCCGCTCGGGGCTGGGCTATAGTTTCTGCGACGTGGGCGCGGTGCTGAACGTGACGTCCGACCATCTGGGCCTGGGCGGCGTGCACACGCTCGAAGGACTGGCGGCGGTCAAGCAGGTCATCGCCCAGGTCACGCGCGACACGGTGGTGCTGAACGCCGACAACGAATACACGCTCAAGATGGCCGCCCAATCCCCCGCGAAACACATCATGTACGTCACCCGCAACCCCGACCACATGCTGGTGCGCGAGCATATCCGCCTGGGCAAGCGCGCCATCGTGCTGGAACAGGGCATCAATGGCGAGCAGATCGTCATCTACGACAACGGGCTGCACATCCCGCTGATGTGGACGCACCTGATCCCGGCGACGCTGGAAGGCAAGGCACTGCACAACGTCGAGAACGCGATGTTCGCGGCCGCCATGGCCTATGCGCTGGGCAAGACGCTGGACCAGATCCGCACCGGGCTGCGCACGTTCGACAACACGTTCTTCCAGTCGCCGGGCCGGATGAACGTCTATGACGAGCACGGCTTCCGCGTGATCCTCGATTACGGACACAACGAGGCCGCGGTGGCGGCGATGACCGAACTGGTCGAGCGTCTCAAGCCGCGCGGCCGCCGCATCGTCTGCGTCACCTGCCCCGCCGACCGGCGTGACGAGGACGTGGCGGCGATCGCGGCCCGGGTGGCCGGGCATTTCGACGTCTATATCTGCCATCGCGACGACACGCCGCGCGGCCGCGCGATGGACGAGATGCCCCGCATCATGCAGGCCGCGCTGCGCGACGCCGGCGTCGCCGAGGACGCCATCCGCATCATCGAGGAAGAGGAACAATCCCTCCAGGCGGCGCTCGATATGGCGCGCCCCGACGACCTCGTCCTGTTCTTCTGCGAGAACATCACCCGCTCCTGGAAGCAGATCATCCATTTCCGCCCCGCCTTCGACGGCGCGCCCGCGCCCGACGCGGCGGCGCGGATCATGGACGGCGCCTTCGACCTGCCCGCGGGCTTCAGGGTGGTGACCGATTCGCGCGGCGTGCTGATCGCTCCGGACGCCTGACCGCCACCCATGTCCATCTCCCAGCCTCCCGCCGGACCGGCGGGCAACCGCCCGAAGCTCGCCGTCATCGGCGGCCGTCTCGAAGACGACAATGATGCCGTCTATCGCGAGATGCACCGTCTCTCGGGCGGACGCATCGTCGTATTCCCCACCGCCTCGTCCGAACCCGACGCCGTCGGGGCCGAAACGGTCGCCGCCTTTCGCGCGCATGGCTTCGATGCCGCCCTCGCCCCCGTCCACGGCCCCGGCGCGGCGCGGGCCGCGCACGACCCGGCGCTCGCCGCCCTGGTCGGCGCTTACGGCAGCGTCTTCTTCACCGGCGGCAACCAGGCCTTCATCACCGCCGCCCTGGCCCCCCAAGGGCGGGCGACGCCCCTTCTCGACGCCATCCGCACGGCCCATGCGGCCGGCGGCCTCGTCGCCGGCTCCAGCGCGGGCGCCGCGATGATGTCCGACATCATGATCGAGGGCGGTACCTCGCTCGAGGCCACGACCTTCGGCGTGGTCACCAACCCCGACCGCCCGGGCCTGCTGCTCGGGCGCGGGCTCGGCTTCTTTCCCTGGGGCATCGTCGACCAGCATTTCCTCAAGCGCGGGCGGTTCGGACGCCTGGTGATGGCGATGGCCGAGACCGGCACCCCGCGCGGCTACGGCATCGACGAAAACACCGCGTTGTTCGTCGACGGCACGCAGGGCCGGGTCATCGGCGAATATGGCGCCGTCATCGTGGACATGGCCGGCGCCGCCTATGACCGCCAGGGCCGCACGATCGACGGCATCGCCTTTTCCTATCTCGATGACGGCGACAGTTTCGACCTGCCGGATCACCGCGTGACGCCGGACATGCACAAGCGCCCCGTCCTGGCGTCCGAAATCGCCTATCGCGCCCCCGCGCGCTCGCCGCGCAACGTGTTCGGCGCCTATACGCTCTACGACCTGCTGGCGCGCCTGGTGCTGGGCGACAGCACGGCCTACGCCGCCGATCGCGCCCGGGCGATCGAACCCAAGGCCGGGATCGCCACCACGGTCGAACTCGGCCGCGTGCCGGACCGATCGCGCGGACTGATCGCGCTGCGCGACGACATGCTGCGCATGACCGCACTCGATTTCCGCGCCGCCGTCGCGGCGCGCAAGCTCGACGCCGCGCAGCTCGCGGCCAGCCGGCGCGCCGCCCTGGCCCGCGATTACGGAATCGCCCCCGGCGACGATGCGCGCCTGGTGCTGCTCGGCTCCTCGCCGCTGCGCTGCAACGCCCTGATGCGCGACCTGGCGCGGGACTGCATGCGGGATCATACGGGCCCGGTCGGCATCATCGCGGCCGCCTCGTCCGAACCACGCAACGAGGCCCAGTCCTGGCTGCGCGCCTTCCGCCGCCACGGGGTGGAGGCCATCGATCTCGGCCTGACCATCGACAATGTCGAACTGGCCGACCCGGCGCTGGTCGAACGCATCGCCGGGCTGCGCGCCATCGTGCTGGCCGGCGGCAACCAGATCCGCCTGGTCGAGACGCTGCTGCATCGCGGCGAGGTCACGCCGGTCCTGCTGGCGATCGCCCGCGCCTATGCGGCGGGGGCCACGATCGTGGCTGTGGCGGGCGCGGCCTCGGCCCTGTCGGGCTCGATGATCGCCGGCGGCTCGTCCTACGAGGCCCTGCGCTTCGGCGTGGCCTCCGACATGGGGCGGCGCGGCATCGTGATCCAGGAGGGGCTGGGCCTGTTCGGCTCGGCCATCGTGGACCAGAACCTCACCGCCGCCCGCCGGCTGGCCCGGCTGGTCGTGGCCTGCGCCGAGGAAGGCGTGCGCTACGGCCTGGGCCTGTGCGAGGAAAGCGGCGTGGTGGCCGGCCACGACAACGCGCACCTGACCGTCATCGGCCGGCACGGCGCGGTGCTGGTGGATATCGACCTGCTGCGCACCGCCCTCCAGGGCGACGATTTCCGGACGGAAGGCACGAAACTCCACATGGCGCTGCCCGGCGACGTCATCGACCTCGATACCGGCACCGTAACGCGCGCCGCCCCCCGAACCGGCATGCCGAACGCCGACCCGCTAAACGCCGATAATACGCCAGACGCCGCTATGCCGGACGCCGACACGCGGCTCGCACAGCTCGTCGGCGACCTGCTCGAGGACTGCGCCAGCCGGCGCGGCGCCGGCGGTCCCCCGCATGACGGGCCGATCGCGCTGCGCTTCACCGCGACGGGCAACGGCAGCGGCCTCCTCGACATCGAAAGCATCCGTGACCGGGACACCTGAACGGACCGGCGGAAGAAACGCACCACAGGAAGAGAAGAAAGGTTCAGCCATGTATTTCGATTCCCAGGCCCTGACCGCCCTGCTGTCCGACGAGGCCCTGGCCCGGAAGCTGGCCCCCGCGATCCAGGCGGACTGGAAACGCATGACCTCCCCGCTCGCGGTGGTCGAAACCGTGCTCGCCCTCGGCAAGCCCGACGAGCCCGGCAAGACCCATGCCGAGACGCAGGATGCCATCGCTTCGTTCCTGGACGCGCACGATATCGAACTGCGCGACATGCCGCCGGTCTCCAAGCTGGTCCCGCTCGCGGGCGAGGCCGCGGGCAACATGGCCGCGCCGGACGTCATGCACTGCCTGAACGCCGCCTGCGCCGCCTATTACGAGATGGAGATGTTCCGCATCGACGACGCCCTGGCCGCCCTCCCCGGCCTCCCCGGCCTCCAGAGTCGCGACACCACCGGCGACGTGGATTCCGAGGTCTGAAGGACGGACGCATGACATTCCCCGCCGACACCCCGCCTCCGGCGACAGGCGAGCCCTCGGCCGCCGCCACGCGGCAGCTTTATCCCCTGCCCCCCGACGCGGCGGGCCACGTCCACACCGTGACGGCCTTCCGCTACGGCACGCCGGGCGCCCGGCCCAAGGCGCATCTCCAGGCCGGGCTCCATGCCGATGAATTTCCCGGCATGCTGGCACTGTATTTCCTGCGCCGGCTGCTCGACGAAGCCGCCGCCCGCGGCCGGCTGCGCGGCGAGATCCTCATATTGCCGCAGGCCAACCCGATCGGCCTAACGCAATGGCGGCAGGGCTTCCTGCTCGGACGCGCCGAAACCGCGTCCGGCGGCAATTTCAACCGCGGCTATCCCGACCTGGCCGCTCTTGCGTCCAGGATTCTGGCGGGCCGCCTGGACGGCGACGCGGCGGCGAATGTCGCGCGCATCCGTGCCGCGATGGCCGAGGCACTGGCGGCGATGCGGCCGGCGACGGCGCTCGACGGACTGCGCCATCGCCTGCTCACCCTCGCACACGACGCCGACCTCGTGCTGGATCTGCATGCCGACAACCAGGCCCAGCGCCATATGTATGTCGGCACGCCGCTCTGGCCGCAGATGCGCGACATCGCCGCCGAAATCGACGCACGCGCGGTGCTGCTGGCCGACATCTCCGGCGGCAACCCGTTCGACGAGGCCTGCAGCCTCCCATGGCAGGACCTGGCGCGACGCTTCCCCGACGCCGCGATCCCCCCCGCCTGCGCCGCCGCGACGCTGGAACTGGGCAGCAACGACGATGTCGATCTCGGCATGGCCCAGGACCAGGCGGCCGCCCTCTACCGCATCCTCGAACGGCGCGGCCTGATCGACCGGCCGGACGCGCCCGCCCCCCTGCCCCGCCTGTCCTGCGACGCCACGCCGCTCGCGGCGATGCAGCAGGTCAAGGCCCCGATCGCGGGCCTCGTGGCCTACCGCGCCAGGCTGGGCGACCAGGTGCGGACCGGCGACGTGGTGGCCACCGTGATCGATCCGCTGGGACAGAGCATAGACGTGCTGGCCGCGACCGACGGCCTATTCTTCGCCCGCCACAGCCAGACCTGCGCCTGGCCCGGCAAGATCATCGGCAAGATCGCGGGAAAAATACCGCTCGCCGACCGCACGGGCCATCTCCTGACCGACTGACCCGCGCCATCCGCCCTCGACGCGTCGCAAGGCCATGCCGGGACGACATCAGCACAGCTTCGTCCCCGGCGGCACAACGCCATCCGGCACGCACAGCACGACGTCCCCGTCTTCGTTGTGAAACCCGGTCACCAGGCATTCCGACCGGACCGGACCGATCTGCTTGGGCGGAAAATTCACCACCCCCACGACCAGCCGCCCGACCAGGGTCTCGGGCGTATAGAGCTTGGTGATCTGCGCGCTCGATTTGCGCACCCCGATCTCCGGCCCGAAATCGACATGCAGGATATAGGCCGGCTTCCGCGCCGCGGGAAAGGCCTCCGCCTTGATGATCCTGCCGACCCGCAATTCCACCTTCGCGAAATCGGCCCAGGAAATCTCATCAAAACCTTGATCCATGGCTATCAGCCCCGCCAGCTTTGTTCACCCTGCCGGAACGTTACCCCATCGCGACGTCCATGCCGAGCGACGAAATCCGCGTAAGTCCCCGCACCAGCCTCCGGGAATGGACCAAGCATCGTACTACCAACAGAGTGCAATATGCGCTAGGCAACTTACTGTAACAGATGACGGCCAGTACGGTGAACAGCTTCAAGCCCGCGAACGGAGACCTGCTCCGGGTCGAATCGATCCAGACGAATGTTACGTCCAGGGAAGCCATTCTTCATCGCGAAATCGCCCGGCTCATGAGCGAACGGGACGAATTGCGGGCCACCTGCGCGGCCTTCGAGGCACGCGAAACACAATTACAAACCGAATGCGACCGCCTTTCCGCCCTCGATGCCGAATGCCAGGCGCTTCGGGCCGACAACGCCACGCTCCAGGCTCTCATCGCCGCTCTGTACGATTCCACCTCATGGCGCCTTACCCGGCCCCTGCGCCGCGCCATCACACTGCTGCGCGGGCTGTCGGACACCGGACACGGCGAACAACCGATCCTGCCGCCCGCCGTCGATTCCACCCCCCCGCCCCGCTCCGAGGATGCCATGCCCGCAACGCGGGCTGAGCCGCCCGCAGCCCCACCGCTCGTGCCCGCCACCCGCGGTCACATGCTCGTCGTCGCGGACATGCTTCCGCTCTATGACCAGCACTCCGGCGGCCTCCGCATGCTGGGCATCATCGACATGCTCGCCGAGCAGGGCTGGCAGATCATTTTCGCTTCGGCGACGCACCGCGACGCGCTCCCCGGCTCAGCCGGAACACCGGTCGGCCGGATACAGTACGAGGACGCCCTGCGCGAACGGGGAGTCACGCGCATCCTCTACGGGACCGAGGAAATCACCCCCTGGTTCCGTGACCCGTCCACGCGCCTCGACCGGGCATTCCTGTCCTTCCCCGGCGTCGCCATGAATTTCATGCCGCTGGTGCGCCTGCATTTTCCCGAGGCCATGATCGTCTTCGACATGGTCGATTTCCACGGCCTGCGCCAGGAGCGGGAGGCCCAGTTGCTGGGCGACGAGAAAAAACACGCCGAGGCGCGCCGCATCCGCGATACGGAAGTCGCCCTTGCGCTCGCCGCCGACGTCACGCTCGCCGTCACGGCCGAGGAACGGGATGCCATGCTGGCCATCGCGCCGCGCGCCTGCGTCAAGGTGCTCCCCAACGTCTTCGACGCCCCCGAGTCCGATCCGCCGGACGTCACCGGCCGCAAGAACCTGTTCTTCATCGGCGGGTTCTGGCACAAGCCGAATGGCGACGGCGTGCATTGGTTCGTCCGCGAGGTCTGGCCGCTGATCCGCGAAACCCTGCCTGATGTGCGTTTCACGATCGCCGGCTCCAACATGGACAACGACATCCTTGCTCTGGGCCAGGTCCCTGGGATCGACGTGGCCGGCTACGTGCCCGACGTGCAGCCCTATCTCGACAGCCATCGTATCTTCGTCGCCCCCTTGCGTTACGGCGCGGGCATGAAGGGCAAGGTTGGGCAAAGCCTGGCGGGCGGCCTGCCCGTCGTCGCCACGACGGTGGGGGCCGAGGGCATGGGGCTGGAGGATGGGGTCAACATCCTCATCGCCGACGACCCCGCCGCATTCGCCGACGCGGTCATCCGGCTTTATCGCGACGACGTCCAGTGGACGCGCCTGTCCGCTGCCGGCCGCGACCATATCCTGAATACCCTCTCCCGCGACGTCGTGCGGAAGATCCTTCAGGATGCGCTCGATGGATAGGGTCCTCGCCGCCGGCATCTACATGTCCGACAGGCCCAGCACCGTCGCCCATGTCAGCTACCGCCTCGCCTGCGCGCGCGAAAATGACGTCACGCAGCGATGGATCGCCCTCGCCCCCGACGGTCGTGGCCGCTTCGACCATCCCGGCACCATTTTCGTCGCAACCGCGCCCGCACCGAAATTCGCGCTGCTGAACCGGATCCTGGCCGATGCGCACGGCTTCGACTGGGTCATCATCGCCGACGACGACATCGAACTCGCCGAGGACGCGGTCGACCGCCTTCTGCACCATGCCAGGACGTACGACCTGGCGCTGTGCCAGCCGGCCCGCACCGCCGACAGCTTCACCGACCATCCGATCGTCCAGGTGCTTCCCGGCGTCACCGCGCGGCGGACCCGCTTCGTTGAAATCGGTCCATTCGTCTGCATCCGGCGTGACGCCGCCAGGCTGCTGCTGCCGTTCGGCGAGGATTGCGCGATGGGATGGGGCCTCGATTTCGTCTGGCCCGTCATCATCGAAAATGCGGGCCTGCGCATGGGAATCGTCGACGACGTCACCATGGCCCATCGTATCCGCCCGCCCGCACAGCATTACAGCCACAGCACGGCACACACGGACATGTACCGGCTGCTCGCCCGCAATCCGCACCTCACGCATGACGACGCCTTCTCGGTCGTGGAAATCTTCACGTGACGGCACCTGAAATCTCCGCGATCCTGACGACGCACAACCGCGCGCATCTCCTGCCGCGCGTGCTGGACGGCCTGCGCAACCAGACCCTGCAGGCCAGCCGGTTCGAAATCGTCGCCGTCGATGACGGCTCCACCGACAACACGTGCGACGTCCTCGCATCATGGCGCAATCGGCTCCCGATCCGCGTCCTCTCGCAGCGCGCCGCCGGCCTCGCCGCGGCAAAGAATCTCGGCGTGTTCGCAGCCCGCGCCCCGGTGGTCGTCTTCCTCGACGACGACGACGTGGTCATGCCGGATTTCCTGTGCATGCATCTTTCCGTCCACCTCGCCCATCCGGGCATCGAGACCGCCGTTCTCAGCCGCACGGTTCTCGCCCCCGAAATCGACGCCCTGCCGGTCATGCGCCACGTGACCCACAGCGGCATGCAGCTCTTCTCCTATGACTGGATCCGGCCGGGACAGATCCTGGGCTTCCGCGAATTCTGGGGCGGGCGAAGCTCCTGCAAGCGGTCCCTGCTGGTACGGCACGGCGTCTTCCATCCCGCGTTCCGCTTCGGGTGCGAGGACATCGAACTCGGCTGGCGCCTCTCCCGCCACGGCCTGCGCGTCATCTACGAACCCAAAGCCTGCGCCGTGATGATCCGCGCCCTTTCCTTCGATCAGTTCTGCGACCGCTCCTACCGCCAGGGGCGTTCGCAATATCTGTTCGCCACCCTGCACCCGGACCAGGCGATCCAGGATTATTGCGAGATCGACGACGCCGTCGCCGCCTGGCGTCGGGACTGGTCCGGATACGCCCGCCATCTGCGCCGGACCCGTAAGCTGGAGGCCCTGACGCTCGCCCGCCAGGCCGCCGACCTTCCCATTCACGATGAACTTCAGCAGGCCCTGGACGCTGCCTATCGCAGGGCGTTCTTCCTCTCCCGCGCCAAGGGCGTGGTCGACGCCATGACGGCAGATGCCAGGCGCCCGCCGCCGCCGGCGCCCGTGGCCCTGATGGAGTACGGCCATGACGCCTGACGACCGGCCGGATGGACAGTCCACGCTCTATGACCGGTCCTTCTACAAGGACCAGGCCCAGGAGAGCCTGACATCGGCCCGCATGGTCCTGCCGGAACTGCTTCGCCACCACCCGGCACGGTCAGTCGTGGATGTCGGCTGCGGCGTCGGTTCCTGGCTGCGCGCCGCCATGGAATGCGGGGCCACGCGCGGCCTCGGCATCGATGGGGACTATGTCTCGCGGGAACAACTGCTCGTCGCGCAGGACCTGTTCCTGCCGGCCGATCTTGCCGCCGCCGGACTTGTCGACACCATCGCCGCGCGCATGACGCCCCGCTTCGACCTCGTCACCTGCCTCGAAGTCGCCGAACACCTGCCGTTCGACCGTTCGGAAAGCCTCGTCGACGACCTGACCCGCCTCGGAGACGTCATCCTGTTCTCGGCGGCCATTCCCTATCAGCACGGAACGGGCCACATCAACGAACAATGGCCCGAATTCTGGGCCCTCCTGTTCCGCCGCAAGGGCTTCCGCTGCTTCGACATCCTGCGCGACCGCTTCTGGTCTTCCCCGGACGTCAAATGGTGGTACGCCCAGAACATGCTGGTCTTCGTGCGTGAGGACAGCGAAGCCTTCACGCGATTTCCGGCAGACGCGCTGGACCGTCCCCTGGCGCGCATCCATCCCTCGGCGTGGCTTGCCACGATCCTCTATCACTGGCGTCCCTATCGGGCCGCGGCGCGAGGGCTGGAAGAAGACGATTTTCTCGCCCTCACCACCGCATGGGCCACCGGCGTCAACCGGCTTCCCGACCTGAAGACGCTCACGCGGCGCAGCGACGACCAGGATGCGGAAAAGGACGCGTTCCCCTTCACCCGCCTCGTCATCGCCGATCCGGAGGCCAGGATCGCGGCGCGCGAAGATGCGCTGGCCGCCGAACGACGGAATGCCGCAGAGAGCGCAGCCAAAGCCCGCGAGACGGAAGACGCCCTTACCGCCGCCCTCCAGCGCGCCGAACGCGACCTCGCCGAAAAAACGCTGCAGGCCAGCCACGTTTCTGCCGCCAATGCCAGCCTGCACACGCAGGTCCGGCGTCATGTCGAGCAGCTCGCCGCGATCCCGCGATTGCAGGATGCGCTGGCCCGGCGAAAGCGGGAATACGATACCCTTCTCGCGGCGCATGCGCGGCTGGAGCACGAGATCGCCACGGCACGCGACGAAACCGCCACCCTTCGCGCCGCGTGCGCCCGGCTCGCGCAGGAGCGCGATGATATCAGGCGATCCACCTCATGGCGCATCACCTGGCCCATCCGTGCGCTCAAGCGGCTGTTCGGCGGATAAGCGCTCCTGACGCCGCCGCAGTCCGGCGTCAGGCATCGCAAGATGCCAGCCGACGCTCCTCGCGGCCGCCGGCCAGCACCAGCGCCAGCCCCGCCGCCGCCAGCAGGCCGCCAGCGACCGGAACGGCCGCATAGCCCAAATCGAGGCGGATCACTGCGCCCCCGACCGCGGCACCAAGCGCGTTGCCCAGGTTGAAGGCGCCGACATTGATCGACGAGGCCAGGCCCGGCGCCTCGGCCGCCGCCTGCATTACCCGCATCTGCACCGGCGGCACGATGGCGAAGGTCGCCGCCCCCCAGACCAGCAGGCCGGCCGCCGCGCCGGCATGGCTGGTCAGCACCAGCGGCAGCCCCAGCATGATCGCGGCCAGCGCCGCCAGAAAGATCTTCGTCGCCCCATCGAGCGACCAGTCGGCAAGCCGGCCGCCCAAGCCGTTGCCGATGGTGAATCCGACCCCGATCAGCACCAGGGCGAGCGTCACGAACGTCCGCGACGCCCCCGCAAGATCGGCCAGAACCGGGGCGACATAGGTATAGAGCGTAAACATCGCGCCGGCGCCCATCACCGTGGTCGCCATAGCCAGCAGCACCGCCGGACGGACCAGTACGCCAAGCTCGCGCCGGACATCCGGCAATGTGCCTGCTTCCCCGCGGGGCAGCGCCAGCCACAGCGAGACGATGGCGAGAAGGCCCAACCCTGCCGTCCCGGCGAAGGCCGCGCGCCAGCCCACCTGCTGGCCGACCCAGGTCGCCGCCGGAACGCCGCCGATATTCGCGATGGTCAGCCCCATGAACATGGTGGCCACGGCGCTGGCCTGCTTCTCCTGCGGCACCACGCTCGCCGCGACGATCGCGCCCAGGCCGAAGAAGGCCCCGTGGTTGAGGCTGGTGACCAGCCGCGACGCCAGCAGCGTGTAATAATCCGGGGCCAGCGCCGAGAGGAGGTTGCCGATGGTGAAGATCCCCATCAGCAGCATCAGCGCGGTGCGCTTGCCGAAACGGCTGAAGGCAAGCGTCATGAACGGCGCACCGACCATGACGCCGACCGCATAGGCGCTGACCAACAGCCCGGCCGAGGGAATGGACACGTCCACCCCCTGGGCGATCACCGGCAGCAGGCCCATCGGCGTGAATTCCGTGGTACCGATACCGAAGGCGCCGACGGCAAGCGCCAGCAGCGGCCAGTTGAAACCCGCCCCCGCCTCGGCCGCGGAACCACGGGAAACCGATCCGTTCATCACACTATTCTCCCCACTTCCACACCAGCTCGATCCCAGACCGCTTCAATCCCAGACCGCTTCAATTCCAGGCGGGCCCATGCGCGTTCACGACCTCCATGGAGCAATCTTGATATTCAGGCGCCAACGCGATGCCGCACGCAAGGCAATCCGGCCCCGAAGATAGGCCATGTCCGAGCCCTCGATAATCCATCGACCCGCCACAATATCTATGAAGCAAAATCACAGGCAAAGCATATCGAACGGCCTCGCGCCACCGGTTCGCCCTATATATAGATTGTTACAATAATCGGAAAATGGACGGTTCAAGATTTCAGACTATAAAATTAAACTATATTTTATTTTCCATAATATCCCACAGTCGCAGTCGTGAAAAATTCGTTGACCTTCCGCGGCCGATATGACTGAATCGCAACCTTAACTAACGGTAAATTCTGGCGAAATTCCCAAGAGCCTGACCTGACATGTGGGCCGAGAAGATCCGTTCCTGCGTACAACGACCAGGACGCCCGATATTTTCCACGAACATCAACGAAATGGCGTCTTTCCATTACGTCGAAGGATTATTGTCATGACGGCATCGTCAAATGCGCCATCCCGTCGCTCCCTGTCGACGAAGATCATCATGATATGCGGGCTTTCCTTTGTCGTCATCCAGATCGTTGCCGTCGCCCTGTCCGCCAGGCTGATGAAAGCGCAGGTCGAAAAGACCATCTATTCCCAGGCCATTTCAAAAAGCCAGATCCTGGCGCAGCAGATCGTACAGGCGCTCGTCGCGCAGAATACCGTCGTGCGCAGTCTGCGGGGCACCATCGAATCCGCCCATCGGTCCGGCGTGCTGACCAGACAGTTCGTCATCGACAATTTGTCCGAAACCATGCGTCTCTTCCCCAATATTTACGGCATGGACGTCAAGGAAGCCCCACACGACGGCGAAGCCTCCCATTTTCCCGGCGGCCCGGTCGCGGATCGCCACGACACATTCTTCCCCTACGCCGTCCGTGGCCCCGACGGCAAGGTCTCGATCACCACCCCGCCGCTGCATTACAGCAATGTATTTTACAATATTATAAAGACCGGAAATCTGGAGGGTCTCGAACCGTATATCGATGCCGATTCAGGGGTTCCGATGGTATCGCCCACCTACCCCATCACGTTCGACGGCAAGAGGATCGCCGTCATCGGGGCGGACATCCCGCTCGGCTGGCTGGCCCCGCTCCTGAAAAGCGTTCACGTCACCCAGGGCTCGACCGTTTCCCTTCTCTCGGATCAGGGCGTCTGGATCGTCAATCCCGACCCATCCCTGACGATGAAACATGACGATGCCACCGCGGTCATGCAAAACGCCATGGCCCAGCACAAGCTGACCATCATGCGGGGATTCGACGGCGGCGCGGCGGACCGCATTGTCGTGCCGATCAGAATTGACGATTTCGGCATATATTGGACCCTCGTCGTCGACGTGCCGTCCGATGCCGTCACCAAGCCCGTATGGAATACCGTCTTTTCCCTTGTCGTTCCGGGCGTGACGCTGATTATCCTGTCCATCGTGCTGATGTGGGTCACGTTCGACAGGTTGCTCAGCACCCCCTTGCGCAACCTCCTGCGCTCCGTCGCGGAACTGGAACACGGCCAATATGACGTGACGGTATATGGGGCGCGGCGATCGGACGAAATCGGCGCCATGGCCCGCGGGCTCGAGAGCTTTCGCGAATCCCTTCTCAAGGCACAGCAGGCCGACGCCGAATCCCGACAGGCGCGCCGCCAGAACGAACTGATGCAGGCCAAGCGCCGCCAGGAAGACGAACAGAGGCTCAAGGACGGCAACCGGGTCATCAAAACGATCGGCACCGGACTGGACGCCCTGGCCGGCGGCGATCTCTCGGTCCGTATCCATGATCCGCTGCCCCAGGAGTTCGAGCCCCTGCGCGACAATTTCAACCAGTCGATCCAGCAGCTCACTTTGGCCATCGGGAGTATTTCCGACGCGGTCGGCATCATCGGGAAAGGCAGCCAGGCCGTCTCCGGCGGTGCGGAGGAACTCGCCAGGCGGACGGAGCAACAGGCCGCCGCCCTTGAAGAAACAACCTCCGCGATAAACCAGATTTCCAGGAACGTCTCTCATTCCGAGGACATCATCACCCATACCCGGGCCATCGGCATGAAAGCCTGCCGCTCCGCCGAAGCGTCTTCGGAAATCATGGGCAAGACCCGCGAGGCCATGCAGCGCATCGAGACAAGCTCCGCCGAAGTCGTCGCCATCGTGGAAATGATCGAAGACATCGCGTTCCAGACCAATATCCTGGCCCTCAATGCCAGTATCGAGGCCGCCAGCGCGGGCAATGCGGGAAAAGGCTTCGCCGTCGTGGCCAGCGAGGTCCGCAGCCTTGCCCAACGCAGCGCCGAGGCCGCCAAGGGCATCAGCCGCCTGGTAAACAAGACGGTCGAGGACATTCATGCCGGCGCGACATGCGTGCGGGACACCGAGCGCGCACTGCAGGATATTTCCGGCCTTGTCGCGACAATGGAGGAGAAACTGGACACGATCGTTCACAGCGCGCGCGAACAATCCTCCAGCCTCAGGGAGGTCACCACCGCCGTGAATGTCATGGATCAGACCACCCAGAAAAACGCGTCCATAGCCGACAATTCACGTTCGTCATCGCGAAGCCTGACAGGCGAGACGCAAAAGCTGATGGAACTGATCACGCACTTCAAACTGCCGGCGCGCGAAGACGCCTCCATTCGAATGCGACAGGGCGAAATCATCGATCTGGCAAAACTGATCCAGGACCGCCCGAGATCAATGGGCCGCTAAGCGGAGACGCGGCGATCGTCGGGGGCGGATCGCCCCGTCACGCCCCTCCCTGGCCACGCCGCGCCCCCTTGGCCTCGCCGATATCGCCCGTTTTCTCGACGACGGTCGTATGTTCCTGCTTGGACAGTTTCTCCAGTTTCTGCACAAGATGATGCGCACCGATGCGCACGCCCTCGCGCGCGGCATCCAGATAACCGAAACTAACCGTCGGGTCCAAGGCGTCCGGTGTTTGTACCGTCACCTGAGCGTAAAGAAGGCGCGACGTTTGGGCATCATACACCTCGACGGCATAATAGACCGCACCATAGGCAGTCCCGTTCCCCCCTGCAGCCTGCATTCCAGCATTTGTAACGAGACCGACACTTGATATATGCGAAATCGTCGACAAAACGGGAATACTTTTCTTCACCCCCGTTAACGTGACATGAAAGCGAAGAGTGCGCGAATCAGCCGAATGGACAAGCGTGTATTTTTTACCGATCTCCTTCGGGAAGGTCTTATCTATATAGTTTGCCATATAGACGCGGTCATTCTCCGACGTGCTACCAAACTGTGCGTCCGAACCGCGGTAAATCTCGACCGGATCGATCATCGCCGATTTGTATTTTGAAAAATCAGCGTCCGGATCCAAATATTGCCATTTGAACTCGCTGCTTTTCTGCAAGGACAATTGAGGGGACGATTGCAGGTTTTGATATTTTCTGGGGTCATCCGTGCATCCGACAAGCGCCGCGCTCCCGCCGAAAGCACCGAGCACGATCAATGTATAACGGCATAAATCTCTATACCCTCGATATTTGTTTTTCATGATAAACACAGTTCATCTCCGAATAGGTTGCGACTTGGAGGCCGTTCGATCATTGCGGCGTCTACCCGAAAACGGCCATCGGGACCGGCCGAACCACAAGACGGACACCCGGCAGCCGGCCGCGCCCGGCAAGCGGGCATCCGAGACAAGCTCTTGTTTCAATAAGAAGATTTGACAATAGTCGGCGGCTCAGCGCTCCGGAACGCCGGTCTCGTACCTGCGACGTTCGAACAACGGAATCGGCAGAAAGAAAAAATATCGCCGCCATCGTTCACGAAGGGGTAGAGGGCTCATGTCCATCATGGCGCCATGCTACCAGAAGATCGCTCTCAAACGATGTCAGACTGCGTCGTGTTTGTGTCAAGCGATACACAATCTCGCCGCACGGAAAGGAAGACGACATCAAACGGCAGGGGGAGCCAGGCAATATCGCCGCGGACAACACCCGGCTTCAGCGAATTCCAGCGGAGAGACGTCCGTCGTGAGCGCCCACATATCGAGAGCATTGCAGCGTCCTGAATACCCGCGGCGCTCCGGAAACCGCCAGGCCGGCCTTGTTCGGTTGTTGCATGGCGTGCAAGGCCAGGTGTTGAGCGGCACTATCCGCGCGCTCCAATATCTCGGGCCCGCGCGGTGTTCCGATTTCGGCGCGATGCTCGCACGGACCGTCGGTCCTGTGCTTTCCGTTTCCCGTATAGCGCTGGATAATCTCAGAATCGCATTTCCGGAAATGGCAGAATCGTCCCGCGACGCACTCATGCGTGACGCGTGGGACAATCTGGGCCGTGTCGTCGCCGAATTCCCCCATCTGCCGAATCTTGGCCGTACCCAGGACGGTCCCGGCTGGGAAATCGTCGGGGAAGAATGTATCGCGCGGGCGTGGCACGGAGGAAACCCACCGCTCTTTTTTTCGGCGCATCTGGGAAATTGGGAAATGATCCTCCCCATCGCCGGCGCACTTGGCCTGCCCGTGGCCGGCGTGTACCGCAGGACCAGCAATCCCGCTATCGACAGGTTGATTCAGGACATCAGGGAACGCGCCGGTTCCGGAACCAAAATGTTTCCCAAGGGACGTCAGGGGGCCAGAGCGATCATCGCGCATCTGTCCGCCGGCGGAACGGTCGGGTTTCTGGTCGACCAGAAAATGAACGACGGGATAAAGATCCCCTTTTTTGGAAGCCCGGCATGGACCGCACCGGCGATCGCCCATCTCGCATTACGCTTTGAAAGAAACATCGTTCCAGTAAGCATCGTGCGCATCGGCCCTGCGCGTTTTCGTCTTGTTTGCGAACCTGCGCTCAGGATCGCCTTGTCGGGCAACCAGAAGGAAGACGAAGTCTCCATCATGTCGGCGATCAACCGCCATCTCGAAGGCTGGATCAGCAGCCGGCCGTCCGCCTGGCTTTGGTTCCATCGGAGATGGCCGAAAGGTGCCCCAGCCGATCAAGGACACCACGGCGCCGTTCACCACGGAACGGCACGCCCCTCGCGGTCCAGATAACGCAGACCGGGCCTGCCTCGCTGCGCGAGGACCATGTCCACGATCTTCGGAACGGTCTCCTCCAGGCCGAGCGGCGCGTCGGGCCCGCCCAGCTCCGTGCGAATCCACCCCGGCGCCACCAGCACCAGGGCGCGCGGCTCGCCCGCATGGCGGGCCGCATAGCTGCGCATATACTGATTGAGCGCCGCCTTGCTCCCGCGATAGACCTCGCGTCCGCCATGGGTGTTGTTGGCGATGCTCCCCTGTCCCGACGACATGACGCCGATCGTGCCGGCCGGCGAGACGAGATCCTGCAATCCCTCGACCACACGCATCGGACTCAACGCATTGGTGACCATCACGCGGACGAACTCCTCCGTCGATGTCTCCCCGATGGTCTCTCGCGGGTCGGCATTGGCAGTGCCCGCATTGACGAACAGGATATCGAAGCGGCGTCCGGCAAGGCGGTGCCGCAGCGCCATGATCTGATCCGGCTCGGTCATGTCGAGCTGCGCGATCTCGACGCGGTCGCCATGGGCATCCGCCAGGTCGTGCAGCAAGGTCCGGCCCATGCCGCGTACCGTCCCGACGACGGTCCATCCCTTCTTCAGGAACTCGGCCGCCATGGCATGGCCAAGGCCGCGCGACGCGCCGATAAGCAGAACCGAGCCCGGCGCGTCATGAAATGTGGTGGGGGTCATGGAAACAGCTCTCGCCTGATGATGTCCGCAGCGAATATGTTTCCCCCGCACGGGCGGCGCCAGACGCACAGGATGCACATTATGATTGCATCAGACGCCATGTCCGAAGGATTGAACCGGCGAGTATCCAGCCATGGGCGAGATCGATCTGAACCTGCTTCCCGCACTCGACGCCCTCCTGGCCGAGGGCAGCGTGACCGGTGCCGCACGCCGCCTGGGCCTCAGCTCTTCCGCCATGAGCCGCACGCTCGCGCGGCTGCGCACCGCGACAGGCGATCCGTTGCTCGTGCGTGCCGGACGCGGCCTCGTGCCGACACCCCACGCGGCCGAACTGCGCACCCGGGTTCATGACATGACGCGCGCGGTGCAGGCGGTCCTCAGTCCGCGGACCGATCGGCTGGACGTCGCCACACTCGACAGAACATTCACCATCCGCGCCAATGAAGGGTTCGTCGGGTTGTTCGCGGCCCCCCTGGTGACCGCCGTCACCGAGGCGGCGCCCCATGTCCGCCTGCGGTTCGTGCCCAAGCCGGTCAAGGACGCCACCCCGCTCCGGGAAGGAGAGATCGATCTCGAAATCGGCGTGCCTGGTGCATTCGCGCCGGAGGTGCGCACCCATTTTCTCTTCCGCGACACGTTCGTCGGCGTGGCGGCGGCAGGACATCGGCTGCTGTCGGCCGCCATAACCCCACAGCGCTATGCGGCCTGCAGGCATGTCGTGGTCTCCCGCAGGGGCAGCGTCACGGGCCCGGTCGACACGGCCCTGGCGGCGCTGGGGCTTCACCGCCGGATCGTCGCGACCGTGCCGGGCTTCCCCGATGCGCTGCGCATCGCGCGCCGGTCCGATCTGGTCGCGCTCGTCCCCCAATCATGCCTCGGCGTCGACCCGTCCAGCGATGCCGCGATCGGCGATGGCCTGGTCACGTTCCCACTTCCGGTTCCAACGCCCGAGATCATGATATCGGCCATGTGGCATCCACGCATGACCGCCGACTCGGCCCACCGCTGGTTGCGCGACGTCGTGGCGACGGTGTGCCGCCGCTGACCGGAGCGACCGGCCGGGATCCCCTCCGGCGCCGGCTCGATCGCGCCATGGCGACCGTCAAAGCGTTGAGAGCCGTCTCAGGCCCATTGCCACCATCCGACGCCGGTCTGATTCAAGGCGCCGCCTTCCTGGCATCGTTTCCGGGCCGATTTGTCAGGATGGCGCTCGTAATAAGGTGAACGAGATGATCCGCCCGCGACGCGAATGAGGGTTGGTCGACCGCCCAGCCCAGTGCGGTGACCAGGGCGAACAGGTCGTCCCCATTCATATCGGCGCGCACCGTTCCCTCCTCCTGCGCACGGAGCAGCAGTCGCGCGCCTGCCGAATGCACGGCTGCGCATGAAGCATAAAGAGCGGAGTCCGGGTTCGCGTGGGCGGCCGCCATCATGGCGACAACACCCCGATAGCTTTGGGCGAATGCCACCAATTCCCGAAACCAGGACAGAAGTGCCTCGTCAGCCGAAGTCGACGTTTCGCGGTCGTCTGCCTTCTGCGCCAGCGCGTCCAGATTGGTACACAGCAACGCTTCGAACAGGGCTTCCCGCGTCGGGAAATGACGAAGCAGCGTGGCCAACCCGACGCCGGCCCGGCGAGCGATATCACGCATCGACACGTCGGCACCGTGCTCGGTGACGACGTCACGCGCGACCGCGAGAATTTGGCTGCGATTTTTTTTTGCGTCGGCTCGCATTGATTGCCTTGATAAACGGATCAGTGATCCATATAAATGGATCGGCGATCCATTAAAAATACAGCGCACGCCCGCAAATGACAACAGAGGCGCTGCCCGACACGCCGAAAGGAAAAGCCATGAGAAAGCTTGAGGGTAAGGTTGCAGTCGTCACCGGAGGCGCTACCGGCATCGGCCTCGGCGCGGCGAGGCGCTTCATCGAGGACGGCGCCCTCGTCTTCATCTTCGGCCGCCGGCAGTCGGCGCTCGACGCCGCCGTGGCCGACCTCGGACCCGATGCCCGCGCGGTGAAGGGCTCGGTCACCGATCTGGCCGACCTCGACCGCCTCTACGCGGCGGTGAAGGCCGAACGCGGAACCCTCGACATCGTCTTCGCCAATGCCGGCGCGGGAAGCCCGCTTCCGCTCGGCGAGATCACCGCCGCGCACATCGACGAAATCTTCGACACCAACGTGAAGGGTACGATCTTCACGGTCCAGAAGGCACTGCCGCTGATGGGGCCGGGCGGTTCGATCATCCTGACCGGATCGAGCGCCGGCACCACGGGCGCCCCGGAGTTCAGCGCCTACAGCGCGAGCAAGGCGGCAGTGCGCAACCTCGCGCGGACCTGGGCGGAGGACCTGAAGGGCACCGGCATCCGGGTCAACGTATTGTCGCCCGGGCCGACGGCGACCGAACTCGCGAAGGACGCGCTGGGCGAGGAGGGCATGAAGGTCTTCGCCTCGATGAATCCGCTCCAGCGCATGGCCGATCCGGCGGAGATCGGGGCGGTGGCCGCGTTTCTCGCGTCGCAGGACAGCAGCTTCATGACCGCCAGCGAGGTCGCCGTCGATGGCGGCCTGGCGCAGATCTGACGCACCGCGCCCGGCCGATCACTCCATCCACGGAAGAAAACGAAATGACACACCCTCTTGAAGGAAAAACCGCGCTCGTTACCGGAGCATCGCGAGGCATCGGCCGCGCCATCGCCGAACGTCTCGCAAAGGATGGTGCGACGGTCGCGCTGACCTACAACGCCAGCAAATCCGGCGCGGACGAGGCGGTCGCAGCCATCGAGAAAGCCGGAGGGACTGCGTTCGCGATCCACGCGGACCTCGTTGACCCGGCGACCGTCCCGGCCCTGTTCGAGAGACTGGACGCCGAGTTCACCAGGCGCAACGGACGCAAAGCCCTCGACATCCTGGTCAACAACGCCGGCAATTCCGGCTGGGTCGGCTTCCAGGACGCAACACCGGAGCGTTGGGACACCCTGATCGCGGTCTACGCCCGCGCGCCCTTTTTCATCGTGCAGGCCGCGCTGGATCGTCTTGCCGATGGTGGAAGCATCATCAACATCTCTTCCGCCGCCGCCACGAAGCCCGTGACGGCCGCGCCCGTCTACTCGATGGCCAAGGCAGCGATCAACACTCTGACCCATGCGCTGGCAATCGAGCTGGGGCCGCGTGGAATTACCGCGAACGCCGTGGCACCGGGCTACACCCGAACGGACGTGAATGCCGCCATCCGGCAGAATTCCGAACTCGTAAAGGCAGTCGAGGCCCAAATCGCACTGGGACGCTTCGGCGAGCCCTCGGAAATCGCCGCCGTCGTGGCGTTCCTGGCCTCCGATGACGGCCATTGGGTGACGGGCCAGACGATCGAGGCAAGCGGCGGCTACAAGCTCTGACCACGCCGAAAAAAATCGAAGGAGACCATAATGAGCTACGCAATTATCGGCTTCGGCAAGATCGGCCATGCTCTCGCCAGGGCGTTTGCCCGCAAGGGCATCGAAGTATCCGTCGCCACCACGCGCGATCCAGCGCGCTTTGCATCCGATGCAGCCGCGATCGGCCCTACGATCATCCCCGCAACGCTGGCGGACGCCGTCAAGGCGGACATCATCTTCCTGGCGGTCCGTTTCGAGTCACACCCGGAGATCGCGAAGACGCTGCCCGACTGGAAGGGAAAGACCCTCATCGACGCGATGAACACCCTGGCCCCGCTTGAAGAACTGGATGGTCTCCCGTCCTCTGCCGTCGTCGCGAAGGCGTTCACCGGAGCCAGGCTGGTGAAAGGCTTCAACCATCTGGCCGCCGCCATCCTGAACCAGGACCCTGCCGTGCACGGCGGCAGGAGAGTCGTGTTCCTGGCCGGCGACGATGACGGCGCGACAGCCGAGATCGGTGCGCTCGCGGAAAATCTCGGTTTCGCGCCGATCAATCTCGGCGGACTTTCAGAAGGCGGATTGCTTGTGCACGCGCGCGGCAATCGCTGGGGCCACCTGATCTTTAAGGACCTGGTCAAGTTCGACTGATAAATCATGCCTCCTGGACACATCCCGCACCTCTACCGGTGGATCACCGCTGGGAACGCCTGCCCGGCGTGACCTTGCTGGGTGATGCGGCGCACTTGATGTCCCCTTTCGCTGGCCAAGGCGCCAATCTGGCGATGTTCGACGCCGCCGAACTGGCCCGCGCAATCGTCGCCGATCCCGATGACGGCGACGCCGCGCTGGCTGCCTACGAACGTGAATTGTTTTGCCGGAGCAAGCGCGTCGCCGTTGCAAGCGCGCGAAACCTGGATCAGTTTTTTGGCACGGATGCGCCACAGAACCTCGTCGATCTATTCAGCAATCCTGCGTGAATGAAACTCAGGCGACCACCGTCAAGCCCGGCGAAGCGCGCAAGCGGGCTATGTCGCGCGCCGGCGGTTCTCCAAAGTGGCGGCGATATTCGCGACTGAACTGCGACGGGCTTTCGTACCCCACGCGGAGGGCGGCAGTCGTGATGTCGATGTCCTCCACCAGCATCAGGCTGCGCGCGTCCTGCAGCCGGAGCTGCTTCTGGAACTGCAGCGGCGTCATCGCCGTCACAGCGCGAAAATGCGCGTGCAGGCTCGACGGACTCATGCCCACGTCCGCGGCAAGCCGTTCGATGCTGAACCGTTCCCGGACATGCTGCCCGATCCAGGCGATGGCGCGGCCGACCTGGGCCATCCGCCCCTGGCTGGACGTAATGTGGCGCATTCTGGCGCCGTCCGGGCCGGCAAGCAGGCGATAGAGAATGTCCTGCTCGGCAAGCGGCCCGAGCACGGGCAGCGCCGCCGGATCGTCAAGCAAACGCAGCAGGCGCAGGACCGCGTCGAGCAGTCCGGCACCGGCATCGGACACCGTCTTGCCTATGGGCGGAGCGGGCACGCCCGGCGGAGGCGGCACGCGCAACGCCAACTGCCCCAGCATGACCGGATCGAAATCGAGATACAGGCAGAGATAGGGCCTGTCGGGCGTCGCCTCGACCACCTGGCCCGTCACCGGCAGGTCATGGGTTACGATCCCATAGCGGCCCGGCGCATATCTGAACGCACGGTCGCCCAGCGTGACCTCTTTTTGCCCCTGCGCGACGAGGCACAGTTGCGGCCGGTAAACATTCGGCATCGGCATCGTGACCGTGGAGGATCGAGCAAATATCATACGTTCGACGGGGGTGGCGTGGAAGCCATCCTTCGAGACGTGCCTCGCAATCACGGCAGCAATTTCGGACAGTGTTTCCATCAGACGGACCATCGCACGCGCGCGGAAAGGCGACAATGCGAAACGCGGCACCCGGAGGATCGGGCAGAAATCCCGGCGCATCGGGCTAACGGTTCGGCGTCGCCGCGCATCACAATGCCGGCAGCGCCCGGGTCACGGCAAACCGGGCTGCGGACCAAGTATGGAGCGACCATGACAATCGAGACCCTGAAAATTCCCCAGATCGCACTGGGCACCTGGGCCTGGGGCGACAGCGGCGAGGCCGGCGACGGCTATTTCGGCAGCCACCTGACCCGGGCTGGCCTGGAAGAGGTCGCGGACAAAGCGCATGCGGCCGGCTTCACGCTGTGGGACACCGCCATGGTGTACGGCATGGGCCGTTCGGAAACCGTACTCGGGGACGTGCTGAAGCGCTTCGCGCGCAGCGACTACCAGCTCTCCACGAAGTTCACCCCGCAGGCCGCGGGCACCGGGGATGACCCGATGGCGGACATGCTGGAGCAAAGCCTGGCACGCCTCGGCACCGACTACATCGACCTCTACTGGATTCACAATCCAGCCGATGTGGCACGGTGGACGCCTTACCTGATCCCGTTGCTCAAGAGCGGTAAGGTCAAACATGTCGGCGTCTCGAATCACAACCTGAGCGAAATCAAGCGCGCCAACCGGATTCTCGAAGAATCCGGGTTCCGGGTCGAGGCCATCCAGAACCATTACAGTCTCCTTTACCGCGGCTCCGAGGATGCCGGCATCCTGGATTATTGCCGCAGCCACGGCATCCCGTTCTTCGCCTATATGGTTCTGGAACAGGGCGCCCTGACCGGCAGATACAGTCCGGAGAACCCGCTGCCGGAAGGAACCAACCGGGCGCGGGCTTACAACGGCATGCTGCCTCAATTGCAGGCGCTGACGGACAAGCTCGCCTCGATCGGCCAAAGCCACGGTGCGGCAGCTCCCGATGTCGCGACAGCCTGGGCCATCGCCAAGGGCGCGACGCCGATCATCGGCGTCACCAGGCCCGACTACGTCGATGGACTGGTCCGGGCCACCAGCTTGACGCTCACCGGCGACGAGGTCGCGGAGTTGGAAGCCCTCGCCGACGCCGCCGACGTGAACACCCGCGGCTGGTGGGAAAAAGAAATGTAAGTCCGAGCGCCTGCGCAAGCACCGCGAGCCGCAGTTCCGCATATTATTCTTTCCTTGGGTGGGGCTACCGGCATTCGCGGAGGCGACGGAAATGCGCCAATATTCCACATTGTTGAACTTCTGACCGAAATAGTGCCGAAAATTCTTGAAAATCTGCTATGATCGCGCGGCTTGTTCGCGGAGGTGCTCTTGCCGGAGAATGAAGACAATGGAGGACGGTTGATCCAGTCGATCGAGCGCGCCGTCGCCATTCTGGAGATCATCGCCCGCGAGGGCGGTGCGGCCTCTCTCAAGCATATCGCCGAGAGGACCGGCATCGGCAAGACGACGGCACACAATATCCTCAAGACGCTGGACGTGCTGGGCTATGTCCGCCGGCGCGTCGGCGATACCCGCTATCACCTGGGCGGGCGCATTCTGAACCTTGCCCGGATCACGGGTGATGACGGCGCGCTACGGACCCGTCTGCGCCCGGTGCTGGAGGCCATTGCGGTGAAGACGGGCGAGACGGTCTATCTTGCCGTGCCGAGCGGTGACGAAACCTATTATCTCGATGCTATCGAATCGGACCGGATGCTGAGGACAGCGAGTCCCGGTGAAGCCAGGTTGCGGCTTGAAGGATCAGCGATCGGCCTCGTCTTCCTCGCCTTCATGCCGGGCCTCGGCAAGCGTGTGCTGGCGACCCGCGCCGATGCGCTTGGTCCGGATATCCAATCGCAGATCGACGCGGTCGAGAGGGTCGGGTTCGCGCTCGATCTCGAAAACTATGAGCCAGGTCTTCACTGCGTCGCCGTTCCCTGGCGGGAAAACGGCGAGGTCCGGGCCGCCATCGGCTTGAGCGGACCATCGACCCGCCTGCCGCGCGACAAGCTGACGGACCTTGCCTGGATGATGATGAGAGAGGCCGAGAAGGTTCAATGACGCAACAAGACCAGTCCACTGTAAGGCACCGCAATCGGAATTGCGACAGTACCCATGTTGCACTTCACAGAATTTCGCCTGTCATGACGTAAAAATCCCCGCTCATCATGGTGTAGAAAGCGCGGGAGATCTTCTGCTCGAAATTATCACAGTGAACGACCGTCGATTTGTCGTCCTCTTGCCATGACAGGAGAAAGTTTCCACCGGCCAGTTCAGTCCATCGAAATGGCACTGTCATCTGTGTCCCCAGCAGGTCACCCGACAAAAATTCGACAGAGATGGTTTGTCCATCCGCCGAATAGGCATTCGTTACTTCCAGTCCGTTTTCGAAGCGGATCGTGTATTTTTTCCCGGCATGGGGAAACGTCGTTTGTTCTGTCATGTCTGTGTCCCTGGAAAGCGAATGAACAAATTCATCCCGAGATATAACGCCATTGGATACAAGATAAATAAGCTTGCATTCCATTCATTATAGAAGAAATGTCCATAATGAACGCATGGAGACGCCTCCCGATCGAACGGGTGCGCGATGACACATCATGAACCGTTACCAATGACGCCCCAAAGGGCGTGCCGGAGACTGTCGGATGGATTCGATTTACGGGATCAGCCTGTTCGTGAAAGCGGCCGAGACGCTCAGCTTCATCGATGTCGCCCGAACCACCGGGCTATCGGCTTCGGCGGTGGGCAAAAGCATTGCCAGGCTCGAACGGAGCATCGGCGTCACTCTGTTCCGTCGCACCACCCGAAGCATGACATTGACCTCGGAAGGAGAAATTTTCCTTCAGCATTGCCGCAATATTCTCGAAGAATTTCATATCGCCAAACAGAAGCTCGACCATATCTCCGAGGAACCGAGCGGCCCTCTACGGATCACGCTGCCTCTGGTCGGGCCCCTGTTCAACCCGATCCTCAAGGAATTCATTTCGACCAATCCGAACGTGCAACTGGATGTTCATTTCTCCGACCATTTTGTGGATCTGGTCGAAGGCGGCTTCGATGCGGCAGTGCGGATCGGCGACATCGACGATTCCCGGCTTGTCCGCCGACATCTCGGCTCCTTTCGCATGCAGGTGGTCGCCTCCGCGAAATATCTTCAAGCCAGGGGAACACCACGGACGCCACAGGATTTGAGTAATCATAGCTGCCTTCTCTATAAATATCCCTCCAGCGGCAAGTTCGAAGAATGGCCACTTCCCGATTGGCGGAAGATCACTGCCGGCACTTTCAGCCACTATACCGTCTGCAACGCGATCGAATCGCTTTTATTCTTCGCGGAGAGCGGCTGCGGTATCGCCTGCCTGCCCGACTTTCTCGTCAAGAGATCGATCGCTGCAAAGAAACTCGTCGCCGTGCTCGAAGACTACGAATCGCCGGCACGCGATCTCAATATATTATGGCCGCCGGGTCAGTACATGACCACCAAGCTCCGGCGCTTTATCGACATCCTGACCGAGACGCTTATTATGTGATCGCGGTATTCCCACAGATGCCGCGATTCTCTGCAATGCCGGGCGACAGGAATACCGTCCAATGCCGCCGCGCCTGGGCGTTCAGCATTATTGAACATATGGCGTTTTTCAAAAACACTTGTTTTGTTTAGCGCATTCCTGAATATTGTCCTGGCTTCCTTCAGTCCAACGAGAGGAAGCCGGATGAACTCCGAACTCGCCACATCCCTCATCGCGACCGCGACAGCCGAAGCCACCAAAGGCGGCGTTGCCGTCTGCATCACAATCCTCGACGCCGCGGCCCATCTCGTCGCCTTCCATCGCATGGACGGCGCCAACATCGGCCCGATCGAGGTCAGCCAGAAGAAGGCGCGCACCGCCGCGCTGTTCCAGACCGACAGCCTTCTGCTCGGACAAGCCGCCCAGCCCGGCGGCCCGATCTATACGCTTGAGAACACCAATGGCGGTCTCATCAGCTTCGGCGGCGGTGTCGTGCTGCGCGACAAGGCCGGCACGGTGATCGGTGCCATCGGCATCGGCGGCGCGCCCGTCGAAGTTGATGAGATCATCGCGCAGGCGGCCGCCGCCACGCTGCTTTCCTAAGCGAGGACGCTGGACATGCCTATCGGTCTCTTCGCTCTCGCGGTGTCCGCCTTCGCCATCGGCACCACCGAATTCGTCATCGTCGGACTGATCCCGGGAATGGCCCGGGATCTTTCCGTATCCATCCCGACTGCCGGCCTGCTCGTCAGCCTGTATGCGCTATCGATCACGCTTGGCGCACCGACCGTCACGGCGCTGACCGGCCGGTTGCCGCGCCGCCCGCTCGCCATCACCCTGATGCTGATTTTCACCCTCGGCAATCTGATCGCCGCCTTTGCGCCGGGCTATGACATGTTGCTTGCCGGGCGTATCGTGACCGGCATCGCCCATGGCGTGTTCTTCTCGATCGGCGCAACAGTCGCGACGTCGCTGGTCGACAAATCGCGTTCGTCGCAGGCCGTCGCGCTGATGTTCGCCGGACTGACCGTCGCCATGGTGGTCGGCGTGCCGTTCGGGGCGTTCGTCGGCCAGCATTGGGGCTGGCGTGCGCCGTTCCTGGTGGTCGCGGCGCTCGGAGCGATCAGCGTGGCCGGGTTGATGGCATGGCTGCCCAAGGCCATCCCGCATACGCCGCCAACCGGCCTGATCTCCCAACTCGGTCTCCTCGGCAAGCCAAGGCTGCTCGCCATGTATCTCGTGACGACTTTCGGCTTCGGCAGTTCCTTCGTCGTCTTCACCTATCTCTCGCCGCTGATGACAGGCGTAACCCATGTCAGCGAAGAGACCGTTAGCCTGGCGCTGATGCTGTTCGGGGTCGCCACCGTCATCGGCAATCTGTTCGGAGGCAGGCTCGCCGACCGGATCGGCAGCGAACCGGCGCTCAGGATCGTTCTGATCGGACTGATCGTCTCGCTGGCCGCCCTGCCGCTCACGGCAAGCCATGCCATCGGCATCTTCGTGAATCTGTTCGTCTGGGGCATATTCGCCTTCGCGATTTCTCCGATCATGCAGGCGGGGGTCGTAAAGACGGCCGCGATCGAGGCCCCCGACGCCGTCGGCACAGCCTCGGGCTTCAATATCGCCGCCTTCAATCTCGGCATATCGGGCGCCTCATTCATCGGCGGCGTTCTCGTCAATGGCCCCGGCGTAATCACGACACCATGGGCCGCCATCGCGCTCGTCGCGCTGGCTCTGCTGATCGTCGAATGGCTCCTGCGTCAAAGACGCTTGAGCCTTCGCACGGCATGAGAGGTGGCCCCATTCGTTCGGACAGATTTGCGGATTGAACAAGCTATTGCCCGGTGTGCTATGCCGCCAATTTCTCGCTGTCGCTGCCCGAAAAGGCCGCAGCCATGCCCTCGATCGCCTGGCGCTTCCACTGGGCGATCATCGTCTGATGCACACCGTGCTTCGACGCCAGTTCCGACAGCGTCTGCTCGCCACGGATCGCCTCAAGAGCCACCCGCGATTTGAACTCACCCGAATACCGTTTCCTCGTACCCTTGCCCATCAGTCCCTATCCAGGCCGGGGATAGCTTGTCACCCTGTCCGATTTTCCGGGGCCGCCCCTGTTACGTGGGGGCGGCAGTGTGGGTTGCAGCTATGAGTTTTATGAGCTTGGAATAGAATAACCGCTTACGCCATGCCGTATCTGCTGCGTGAGTTCGCTGGCGGCCCGTGGAAGCTGCCCTTTCGCATGGTAGAGATTGATTGCGAATGACGGGAGTTCAGGAAGGTTCTCCCCGAAGGGCAGAATGTCGAGATCATTTGGCACCGTCGAGGCCAACCATGCCGTTACCGCCAGATCGGCGCGGATCGTGGCGCGGGTCGCATCAATGCTGCCGCTCTCGAACATCGTTCGCCAAGCAAGATCGCATTCACCGAGAGCTTGCAAGACAACCGGACGAAAGGCGCACGTTTCGGCAACCATTGAAATCGGAAGCGGAGTCTTGAGATGCGCCGCTCCCCCTTTTGCTCCGACCCAAACCAGGCAATCGATCGCCAGGCATTCCCCATTTGAGTTATCCACCGGCTCCTCGACCAAGGCGAGGTCGATTGTGCCGTTGGTGATCGCCGTCCGAAGCTCCGGAGAGGCAAGGCAGACGAGTTCGATTTCCACCTTCGGATAGGCTTCCGAAAATGTTTTCAAAATCGGGGTCAGCCATGTTCCCACAAGGTCATATGGTGCGCCGAGACGGACGCGGCCGCCGATCGGCCCTTCCGCCATATCCGCCCACAACTCGTCATTGAGCGCGACGAGTCTGCGCGCTTTTCCCAGCAACCGCTCGCCATTCGGCGTCAGGCGGAGAGTGCGTCGTTCGCGAACGAACAACGCGCCTGACAAATCCTCCAGCCGGGCAATCTGCTGGCTGACGGCGCTCTGCGTAAGATTCAAGGCGTTTCCGGCTGCCGTCATGCTGGTGTGATCGGCGACGGCAACGAAGGTGCGAAGCAGGGTGAGATCGAGATTGCGGACCATGCCGTGCATTATGGCTCATAATGGATACCCTGCACAACATGCGATTTAATTATGCCACGAACAACAATAGAGTTCCCCGAATAACTTGGGGATCAGAATGTCCGTCACTGAATTTCTGCCGCTCGTTCTGTTTGTCATTGTATCCACGGCCACGCCGGGCGGCGCTACAACCCTCGCCACGGCTTCCAGCGCTCATTTCGGCTATCGCCGCTCCGTGCCGTTCATGTGTGGGATTGCCGTGGGTCTAGCCACCATGGCCGCGTCGGCAGCAGCCGGATTGGGGAGCGTAATTCTGGCGTTTCCGTCGCTTCAGCTTGCTATGAAGCTTATCGGCTCGCTCTACCTGCTATGGCTCGCGTGGAAAATGGCGCGGAGCGGCCCGCCGCACTTGCATTTAAGCATCGCCAAACCGACCAGTTTTCCCGGCGCGGTTTGGCTGGTCTGGCACAACCCAAAAGGTTGGGCGATGGCGTTGGGGGCAGCCGCATCTTTTGCCTCGCTCGCAGATGAACCATTCCACCTCGCGCTTATCCTGGGAATTTCATTTGGCGCTGCGGCGATCCTTTCACTCTCGCTTTGGTGCGCAGCCGGCGTGTTGCTCTCCCGCCTTCTTCGGACAGACGCTCAATGGCACGCTCTCAATGCCCTGTTGGGCGCTTTACTTGTCATTTCGATCATACCGATGTGGCTCGAATACGCCCAGCCTCCGATCAGCGGCAGCGGCCATCTTGGTTGACAGAATCGACCAAGATGACTGTCGGCTCAACAGCCGCCAGGAGTTATGGGCCGCGATCTACCGAGCATAACTCCATGGCTATGGCTCCGGCACAGCATCTCCGAAGAGACAGGCAAGTAAACCATTCGATTTCATAGTGTTGGATTCGACGATCGCACTTCCTTGAGAAGCCAGTTCGCGAACATCTGGATAGGGCCGCCACTCAATCGTATCGGCCCCGGCAGGATGAGGCAAAAAATCTTGGAAATCGACTCACCATCAGGCCAAGGTGCAACCAGGCGACCTTTCGCCAACTCTGTTTCGATATAGATTCGCGGCACCAGCGCAACGCCGAGGCCGGCCAACGCAGCTTCGATTTGCATGGAGTGAAGATCATAGCGAGCACCAACCGCAGGATTGGTCAGCACAATCCCGGTTTCCTGCGCATAGCGTTGCCAGGCATCCGGATTCTGGCGTCGATGAAGACGTGGCAGCCCGTCAAGGGATGCCGCTCCTTCGCCTCGATCGAGAAGCGCCGGGTGGCAAACCGGAACCAGCGTCTCATGCAACAGCCGGTGCGTTCTCATTCCCGTCCATGCGGGATGCTCGAAATGGATCGCGGCGTCGAAGCCGCTTCCCGCCAGCACAAAAGGCTCCATCCGTTCGGCAAGATGCACGATGATATTCGGGTGATCTTCCCGAAACCGTGCCAGGCGGGGAATGAGCCAGCGCGCCGCAAAGGTCGGGATGGTGGCAATGTCGAGGCTCGCGCCGTCGCTGGGTTGCCCCATCAGATATTGACTGTCACGTTCCAGCCGGTCGAGTGACTCGCGAACCTGAGCCGCATAACGCTCTCCATTCGGCAAAAGCCGGACACGATTGCCGACCCGCTCGAATAGCGTGACACCGAGAAAGGCTTCCAGCCGGCCGATCTGGCGGCTGATCGCCCCTTCGGTCAGGGCCAGTTCGTCGGCAGCGCGAGCGAAGCTCCCATGACGCGCCGACGCCTCGAACGCCATGAGTGCGGAATTGCTGGGAATCTTGCGGCGCACAGGTTGCTCCCGACATAATGGTTCGGCATTCGATCGCCATCACCTTGATATTAGGTCACTGAAGCATGATCCAATGTCGATATATAGGCGATATTTGGCGGTCTATCATGAGAAAATATCAACGATAGACAGGACCGGAAGCTCCGCGCCTTCGGTCGAAGGTGGTGCGATGATCTATACGGTAGAATGCAGCTTTGCCGACCCGGGCAGCGAAGCGGAATGGAACGACTTTTATAGCCTGGACAAACTGCCAGCCCTCATTTCGGTGAACGGCTTCCACACATCGCAGCGTTTCAAGGCGTTGAGCCGTGGCTGCCCACTCTATCTCGCCATTCATTCGATCGACGGCCTCGACATCCTGACGGGTGAGGAATACCGCCAAAAGGGCGGCGGCAATTTCGCGCGCTGGCAGCAGCACATCACCGACTGGCATCGAAACCTCTATGGCGGCGTCGATCGAGCGCCGGCAATTGATGAGGGCGAATATCTGGCGTTGAGCGCACAAGGCCCCGAGCCTCTGATCCGGTTGGGCCTCACCCCATATGCGATGCACGCGGTCGCTATGGAGAAGTTCCCGGAATATCGCTGGCTCGCCAAGGTGGAGCGCAGCAAGACGCCTGACATCGAGCACCTACCGGAAGATGTCCATGTCTATGTGCCGATGACGGCACAATTGACCAGTGACGATGACACTGCCTTCGAGACGGCACGGTAGGCCCCCAATGCCGAATGTCACGATCTACATCCCGGCAGACAATATGCCGCCGGACGAAGCACTCGCAGAACTCACGGAGCAATGCACCGAACTCTGCACGGGCATTCTCCGGGCTGCATTGCTGAATGTGCATATCGTCTATGTCGCTGTTCGGCACGGCCGGGGGCACCCGGCCTTTGCGGAAATCCAATATCGCCTTGAGCCATTTCGGACGCCGCCGGTCATGGAACGGTTCATGGAAGGGCTGGACGGTGCCATTAAGGGCAATATCGGCCTCACGGCACGCATCCGTTGCTTTGGCTATGCAGCGTCGAACATTCACGCACGAAATTGAACTGATGCCTGGAGAAAGCGATGTCCAATCTTGAATTTCCAAGCCAACAGGTCGGTGACCTAACAATAACCGCAGTCAGCGATGGTTATCTGCACGCCAGTTTCGATTTCCTCGCGAATATCGATCCGGCCGACGCCTCCCGTATGCAGGAAAATGCGGGGATAAAGGATCACACAGCGATCCATATCAACTGCTACCTTGTGCGCGGAGGCGGTCGGACGGTCCTGATCGACGCCGGAGCGGGTGGTTTCAAGCAGTGGGGCGGTCGATTGAAAACCAATCTGCCACTCGCCGGCATCCAGCCGTCCGGCATCGACGCGATCCTGTTGACGCACGCCCATCCCGATCATGTCGGAGGGCTGATGGACGCCTCGGGAGAAGCCGTCTTCCCGAACGCCGAACTTGTCGCCCACCATCGGGAAGTCACGTTCTGGCAGGATGACGGCAATCTGAGCCGCGCGCCCGAGCGCGCCCGCGGCAACTTCCTCATGGCGCGTCAGGCGTTCGACGGGTATCGCGACAGGCTGCGCACCTTCGATGCCGGTGAAGTGCTTCCCGGCATGACGGCGGTTCCGCTTCCGGGCCACACGGACGGACATACCGGCTATCGCCTCGAATCCGGCGGCCAGAATTTGCTGGTCTGGGGAGATAGTGTCCATTTTCCCCAGATTCAGATTCCGCGCCCGGATGTAACGATCGCGTTCGATCAGGATTCCCATCTCGCGGCCGCGACACGAACGAGGCTGCTGGACCTCGTAAGCTCGGAGCGGCTGCTGATCGCCGGTATGCATCTCGGCGAACTCGGTTTCGCGCACATCAAGCGAACCGGCGGGAACTATGGCGTCGCTTATGAGGAATGAGCATGCTCGACTTTGCTTTCGCACTGAGTCGATCTGCGCGAGCCACCTGATACCTTCAATATTTGACCAAACCTGCGTCCTGGTCAGGCAATATGCTGAACAATCTTTCTGCCATGAAATCCACGAAGACACGGATTTTAGGCGAGAGCTGACGGCTGGAAGGCCAGAGGATGCGAAAGCGCGGCGTCGTCCATGCCGAGGTCATGCTGCCGGAGAATGCGCCGGAGCAATGGAACGACCGCGAACGGCTCTGGAATGATGGCGAGGCGTTCGAGAAGCGGAAGGACGCCCAGCTTTGCCGCAAGGTGGAGTTCGCCATCCCCCGCGAGATGACGTAGGCGCAGGGGATCGAACTGGCCCGCGACTTCGTCCAGTCGGAATTTGTCGATCAGGGCATGATCGCCGACCTCAATGTGCATTGGGACATGGACGCGGACGGAATGCCGAAACCCCATGTCATACTGATGTCATGCTGACGATGTGCAAGGTGAGCGAGGACAGCTTCGGCCCGAAGGCGGGGACTGGAACCGCACCGAGCTGGTGGAGCGTTGGCGCGAACGCTGGGCCGATCACGTCAGCGAGCGCCTGGCCGAACTCACGGCGGCGCACAGATCAGCGAGGTGCGCCGCCGACGCGAGGTCACGCAGGCCGAGACCGAGGTATTCGAGCAGTGGTTCGGCGACCTGTTCGACGAGTTATTCGGCTCCAGCGGCTGATGCTCCAGGCGTCGAAATCGACGTTGAAATTCGCTCTCCAATAGATTACATGTAGTCACATATGCCTACATATGGAGGCGCGATATGCTGACCATCAACCTCAGAGACGCCAAGGCCGGATTTTCCAGCCTGGTCGATGAAGCCGTCAAAGGAGAGATCGTGACCATCACCCGTCATGGCAAGCCCGTTGCGGCCCTGGTTTCGGTCGAGGCAGCGGAGATTGCGCGCAAGGCGCTGACGCGCAAACGGGCGGGCCTGGTCAGCTATCTCAGGACGTTCCCAGGCGGAGAGTTCCCGCGCAACCGCAAACCATCGCGGGATGTCGAGCTTTGAGCGGCTTCCTTCTCGATACCAACGTCGTTTCCATGCTGGCGCCGTCGAAGGCGGAAGCGTCCGCTGACTTCCTCGATTGGCTGGACCGCATGGACGCAGATGGACGGTTATTTCTGTCGGTCGTCTCCATCCATGAGATCGAGAAGGGAATCGCGCTCCTCGACCACAAGGGGGCAACGGCGAAGGCCGCGAGCCTGAAAGCATGGCTCAGTGGTCTCGTCTCCACATACGATGACAAGATCATTGGCTTCGACGCGCAGGCCGCCGCAATCGGCGGGCGATTGGAGGCTAAAGCGCTTACGGCCGGTCACGACCCCGGCATGGCGGACGCCGTGATTGCCGGGACCGCCGCAGCGCATGAACTCGTCATTGTCACCCGCAACACGAAGCATTTCCTGCCGTTCGGTGTCGCCGTGTTGTCGCCTGACGAGACTGCCGCACAAGGAGGCCCGGCATGACCGCTTCCCCAATCCCCCTGCGCGCCGCCCTCTACCTGCGCGTTTCGACGGCGCGGCAGGCCGAACATGATGTTTCCATCCCCGACCAGAAGCGGCAGGGCTAAGCCTATTGCGCCTCTCGCGGCTACCATCTCGTCGAAACCTATGTGGAGCCGGGCGCGTCGGCCACCAACGACCGCCGCCCGGAGTTCCAACGCATGATCGAGGTCGGGACCACCAAACCAGCGCTGTTCGACGTGGTGGTGGTTCACTCGTTCAGCCGCTTCTTCCGCGACCATTTCGAGCTTGAGTTCTATGTCAGGAAGCTGGCGAAGAACGGCGTCAAGCTGGTCTCGATCACGCAGGAGAAGGGCGACGATCCCATGCACGTCATGATGCGGCAGATCATGGCGCTGTTCGACGAATACCAGTCGAAGGAAAACGCCCGGCAAGGCTTCTGGAACGGCTCGCTTCCTCCCATCGGCTACCGCGTCGTCGCGGTCGAGCAGCGCAGGGCCAAGACCAAGAAGAAGCTGGAAATCGACCCGCTCCACGCCGACACGGTGCGGCTGATCTATCGCTTGGCGCTCGAAGGCGACGGCACGAGCGGCCAGATGAGCGTGAAGACCATCGTCTCCTATCTCAACGGCCATCGCCTCTTCACCCGTGACGGCGAGCGCTTGGGGGCATCGGTCAGGTTCACCGCATCCTGCCCCGGCACACCTACATGGGCGAGCATGAGTTCAACAAGCGATCCAAGACCAAGGAATTGAAGGCGGTCAGCGAGATCGTGACGGTTCCGGTCCCGCCGATCGTCAACCGGGAGACGTTCGACGGCCAGATTCGGATCATGGGATCGAAGTCCCGGCTGCTCCAGACGCTCGTGGCGAACGGCGACGCAAACGCAGTGCCCACTCAGGGACTGAAGTGGCGGAGAGGGTGGGATTCGAACCCACGGTACGCTTGCACGCACAACGGTTTTCGAGACCGCCCCGATCGACCGCTCCGGCACCTCTCCATAATCCAACGCGGCGATGGATGCGGCTTATAGGGGGGGTGCAGGCCGCACGCAAGCCACCCCGATGCGTTTTTCACTCATTATGTTATTGTCCCCGCCACACGCCTCACGCCCTGTCCCGCGCATTGCCTGTTGACGTCCCGCGCGCTCCACCTGTAGAAGCCCCACTTCTCCCCCGCTCGCCCGGGGGTTCAGCCATGCCCGCATGGCCAACAACAAAAAGCGACTGGGCCGCGTCGCCTGTCCCGCCAGGGGCCGCACGCGCCAAGAGATCGGAAAGAGTTAGGACAAACCATGTTCGCAGTCATCCGCACCGGCGGAAAGCAGTATCGCGTCACCCCGGACACCGTGCTGAAGGTCGAGAAGCTCGACGCCGAGGCCGGCGCCACCGTGACCTTCAATGACGTCCTCGCCGTCGGCGGCGAAGCCGGCACGACGATCGGCGCCCCGACCGTCCCCGGCGCCAGCGTGACCGCCACGGTCATTGCGCAGGACCGTCTGGACACGGTCATCATCTTCAAGAAGCGCCGCCGGCAGAACAGCCGCCGCAAGAACGGCCACCGCCAGCCCGTCACCGTGCTGCGCATCGCCGCGATCAACGCCGCCTGAACCCCGCGCGGGGCGCATCGGCGCCCCCGGGGCATCTCAGGTCAGATCAGATTCAGGAGTTCAGGCAATGGCACAAAAAAAGGCAGGCGGTTCGTCCCGCAACGGACGCGATAGCGCGGGCCGACGCCTCGGCGTCAAGAAGTTCGGCGGCGAAAGCGTCGTCGCCGGCAACATCATCGTCCGTCAGCGCGGCACCAAGATGAAGCCGGGCAGCAATGTCGGCCTCGGCCGCGACCACACGATCTTCGCCCTGGTCGACGGCCATGTGCGCTTCGAGCGCCGCGCCGAAGGCCGCGTCCACGTGTCGGTCGAGGCCCTGGCGATCGCCGCCGAGTAAGCACGCCCGCGTCTCGGGGCCGCAGGCGACCCGCAAAGGGCCGGTCCTCGGGACCGGCCCTTTTTGCGTTGCGCCCCCCTCGCCCCATATGCACGCTCTCACGGACATGCCGTCTCGGGCGGCCCCTTCGTTCCGACCGGACCAACGACGATGAAATTCCTCGACCAGGCCAAGATCTACGTAAAATCCGGTGACGGCGGCGACGGCGTCGTCGCCTTCCGGCGAGAGAAATACATCGAATTCGGCGGTCCCGACGGCGGCAATGGCGGCCGCGGCGGCGATATCGTCTTCGAGGCCGCGGGCAACCTCAATACCCTGATCGATTTCCGCTACACGCAGCATTTCCGCGCGCGCAAGGGCGGCAACGGCGCGGGGTCGGACCGCACCGGCGCCGCCGCCCCGCCGGTCGTCATCCAGGTCCCCGTCGGCACCCAGATCTTCGACGAACACCGCGAAATCATGCTGGCCGACCTCGACAAGCCGGGCATGCGCGTCACGCTCTGCCGCGGCGGCGACGGCGGCCACGGCAACGCCCATTACAAGACCAGCACCAACCGCGCCCCCCGCCGCGCCGACAAGGGCTGGCCGGGCGAGGAACAGTGGGTCTGGCTGCGGCTGAAGCTGATCGCCGATGTCGGGCTGCTCGGCCTGCCCAATGCCGGCAAATCGACCTTCCTCTCGGTCGTCTCGGCCGCCCGGCCCAAGATCGCCGACTACCCCTTCACCACCCTGCACCCGCAGCTCGGCGTCGTGCGCCTCTCGGTGGCCGAGGAATTCGTCATCGCCGACATCCCCGGCCTGATCGAAGGCGCGCATGAGGGCGCGGGCCTGGGCGACCGCTTCCTCGGCCATGTCGAACGCTGCGCCGTGCTGCTGCACCTGGTCGACGGCGCCGCCGGCGACGTGGTCAAGGCATGGCGCACCATCCGCCACGAACTCGAAGCCTATGACGAAAACCTGGCCCGCAAGCCGGAAATCATCGCCCTGAACAAGATCGACGCGATGACCCCGCAACAGATCTCCAGCCGCCGCCGCGCGCTGGAAAAGGCCAGCGGCGCCCAGGTCGTCACGCTCTCGGGCGCCACGCGGCAGAATCTCGACGCCGTGCTGCGCCTGCTCCAGGATCGCGTGTCCGCCACGCGCGCGGCCGAGCGCGAGGCCGCCACCCTCGCCATCCCGCAGGACGCCGCGCGGGACACCGCGACATGACCGCGCCCCCCGCCCCCGTTCGCGGCCCGCTCCCCAGCCTGGCCGACGCCCGCCGCCTGGTGGTCAAGATCGGCAGCGCCCTGGTCGTCGACCCCGAACAGGCCGCCCCCCGCGCCGCCTGGCTCGCCAGCGTGGCCCACGACATCGCGGCCCTGCGCCAGGCCGGCACCGAAATCATCGTGGTCTCCTCCGGCGCCATCGCGCTCGCCCGGCACAGCCTGGGCCTGACCCGCCGCGCCCTGCGGCTCGAGGAGAAGCAGGCCGCCGCCTCGGTTGGCCAGATCCGCCTGGCCCAGGCCTGGACCAGCGCGCTGTCCGCGCACACCCTGGTCGCCGCGCAATTGCTGCTCACCCCCGGCGATACCGAGGACCGGCGCCGCTACCTCAATGCCCGCGCCACCCTCGACACGCTGCTGGGCCTGGGCTGTGTCCCGGTCATCAACGAAAACGACGCCATCGCCACCACCGAGATCCGCTACGGCGACAATGACCGCCTCGCCGCCCGCGTCGCGGAAATGACCGGCGCGGACCAACTGGTCCTGCTGTCGGACATCGACGGACTCTATACCGCCGACCCCCGCACCGACCCCACCGCCCGCCACCTGCCGGTCATCCCGGCCCTGACCCCGGAAATCGAGGCCATGGGCGGCGCCCCCCCGCCCGGCTACTCGTCGGGCGGCATGCGCACCAAGCTGATGGCCGCGCGCATCGCCACCCAGTCCGGCTGCGCCATGGCGATCACGATCGGCAAGGACCCCAATCCCCTGGCCCGGCTGCGCGACGGCGCGCGCTGCTCGTGGTTCCTGCCCGCGCCCGACGGCCGCTCGGCCCGCAAACGCTGGATCGCCGGCGGCCTCGCCCCGGCCGGCCGCCTGGCCATCGACGCGGGCGCCATGCGCGCGCTGGCCGCCGGCTCCTCCCTGCTGCCCGCCGGCGTCCGCGCCGTGCATGGCGATTTCGAGCGCGGCGACCTGGTGCTGGTCACCGACCTCGACGGCAACGAAATCGCCCGCGGCCTCTCCGCCTACGCCGCCGCCGACGCCCGCCTGATCGCCGGCCACCGCTCCGACGACATCGAACCCCTGCTGGGCTGGCGCGGGCGGGACGAGATCATTCACCGCGACGACCTCGTCGTCCACCCGTAAACCCGGACCGGCGGCGATCCGACGCGCGCACCGCTCCCGCTCACCGGGCCACGTTTTCGGGCAGACGACCCGCCCTCGCCAACAGGGTTTTCAGGTGCGCGGAGGCCAGCGCAGGGTGGGCTCGGAACGCGGCGGGGGCTCGTCCCATTCGTCATTGCCGCGCGCCCGGTACCCATGCCGCCGCCCCGGATCGCGGGGTTCCGCCAATGGCCGCGCCGGCCCGACCGGCGGCGGAGCATAAGGCGGATAGGGCGATTCCGGCGCGGCCGGCCGCTCATGCCAAGGCATCGACTGCGGCGGCGCCGGCTGCGGAGGCGGTGACTGCGGGGGTATCGACTGCGGAGGCTTCGATTGCGGCGGTATCGGCCGCCCGTCCTCCGGAGGCACCCGCACGCTCGGCCGCGGCGCAGCGACCGGCGGCGGCTCGACCGGCGGGGGCGGAGGCGGCCGCATTGGTCCCACCGCATCGGGCGGCGGCGCGAAACGCGTGGGGCGCGGCGCGGGCTGATAGGCCGGCTGACCACCAGGCGGAACGGAATACGGCGGGAACTCCGATGGCTGGGCGGTTGGTGGCTGGACGGGCGGCGGGCTCACCGGCCGCTCCGGACGGGGCACATAGGCATCGCTGGCCGTGACCGGGTCGCCGGCGCGCGGCGGCGCCACTCCGGCTCCCCCCGGGGCCGCCCCGTTCGCCATCTCCGAGCCCGGACCGGCCACCGGCGAGACCATCGGCGCGACCGCCGCCGCCCGCGCGGCGGCCAGCGGGCGCCGCTCCTCGGGCGGCACCGCCAGCACCCGCAATTCCGCCTGCAGATCCTCGATCTGCAGCGCCAGCGCGTCCAGCCGCCCCTTCACCCCGAACACGGCAAAGGGCATCAGCAGCCAGACAAAGGCAAACAACGTCCCCAGGATCAGCAGCACTAGCTGCAGCCACCAGGGCATCCAGTCGAGGAACGGCAACGGCATCGCGATACGACCAGAAAAGAACGGACCTTCGCCCATGTGACCAGATCAGGCCACGCCGGCGCAAGGATCCCGTAAGAAGGTCACATTCCCAGGGCGCGGCGGTAGATATCCAGCAGCGTCTCCTGCTCCTCCACCTCGGCCGGCTCCTGCTTGCGCAGGCGGATGATCTGCCGGATCACCTTCACGTCGAACCCGGCCGACTTCGCCTCGGTGAAGATATCCTTAATATCGCCGGCCAGGGCCTTGCGTTCCTCTTCCAGCCGCTCGATCCGCTCGATGATGCTGCGCAGCCGGTCCGCCGCAATGCCGCCTACCGCCGCCGCGTTGTCGTCAGCCGCAAAATTCTCCGCATCCATGGAACCGCATGCCTCCAGCATCGTGGGTGGAACGTCGCTCGTCCGACCGGGCCAGGGGCCGAAACCACCCGATCCGAAAGGGAACGGCGGGCTTATCGTGACGATGCCGGCCGGTCAATGGCAACTTGACAGCCCCCCTTCGCCCGGCCCAAACCGATGCACGGCAGGTCGTCTCCCCCACGGGTCCCCCGGCACATGGAGGCAGGCCCGCGCATGTCCGCGAAACGTCCAACGCAACAATCAGAACCGCGCAGGAGGCCGCATCCGATGGCTCAACTCCCACCCGTCGATATTTTCGACTACATCGTCTTCGGGGCCACCGGCGACCTGACGATGCGCAAGCTGCTGCCGGCGCTCTATTACCGCTATCGCGACGGGCAGATCCCCGATCAGGCCCGCATCATCGGCACCGCCCGCTCGCCCCTCTCCCGCGCCGATTTCCAGGCCCGGGCCGAAAAGGCGCTGCAGAATTTCGTCAAGCCCGCCGATCTCGACCCCGACCTCGCGCGCCGCTTCCTCGCCCTCGTGCATTATGTCAGCCTGAACGGCGCCGAGGCCGGCAGCAACTGGCCCGGGCTGAAGGACCTGCTGGCCGAAGCCCCCGCCGACCGGATCCGCGTCTATTACCTGGCCACCGCGCCCGACCTGTACGGCCGGATCTGCGAAAATCTCAGCACCCAGGGCCTGGTCACCGACCAGTCGCGCGTGGTGCTGGAAAAGCCGATCGGCACCGACCTGGCCTCGGCGGACGAAATCAATGACGGCGTCGGCCGGTTCTTCCCGGAAAACCACATTTTCCGCATCGACCACTATCTGGGCAAGGAAACCGTCCAGGCCGTGATCGCGCTGCGCTTCGCCAACCCGGTCTTCGAACGGCTCTGGTCGTCCGACGCCATCGACTATGTCCAGATCACCGCGGCCGAAACCGTGGGCGTCGAGGGCCGCGGCCCGTATTACGACAAGTCCGGCGCCATGCGCGACATGATCCAGAACCACCTGCTGCAGGTGCTGTGCCTGGTCGCGATGGACCCGCCCGGCTCGCTCGAGGCCGACAGCCTGCGCAACGAGAAGCTCAAGGTCCTGCGCGCCCTGCGCCCGATCACGCCCGAGGACGTCGCCGTCAGCACGGTACGCGCCCGGTACGGCGCCGGCGAAATGGGCGGCAAGCCCGTCCCCGGCTATCTCGAGGATCTCGGCGAGAACGCGGTCAGCAACACCGAGACCTTCGTCGCTATCCGCGCCCAGGTCGATACCTGGCGCTGGGGCAACGTGCCGTTCTACCTGCGCTCGGGCAAGCGTATGGCCCAGAAAAGCAGCGAGATCGTCATCCAGTTCAAGACCACCCCCTGGTCGATCTTCCCCGAGAAGCCGGCGGCCAACCGCCTGGTCATCCGCATCCAGCCCGATGAGGGCGTGATGCTGACCGTCTCGACCAAGGACCCGACCCCGACCGATTCGGTGGCGCTGCGCCAGGCCGACATCAACATCGCGTTCGAAAAGGCGTTCGCCACCCGCTACCCCGACGCGTACGAACGCCTGCTGCTCGACGTCGTGCGCGGCGATCCGGTCCTGTTCATCCGCCGGGATGAGGTCGAGGCCGCATGGCGCTGGGCCGACCCGATCCTCCAGGGGTGGGCCGAGAACAAGTCGCCGCTCGAAACCTACCCGGCCGGAAGCTGGGGCCCCGACGCCGCCCGCGCCCTGCTGGCCGAGCGCGGCCACCGGTGGCACGAGGACATGGTCTGACCGTCCGCATGGCCTCCCCTTCCGATACCACGAACAAACTGGGCGGCCGCCGCGGCCGCCTGACGATGCGCCAGCGTATCGTCAGGCGGCTGGTCATGGTCGTGCCGATGGCCCTGCTCGCGGTCGTCGCCGCGCGCATGGGCTGGCTGGATCAGGCGGCGGACCAGATCACCTTCCGCCACGCCAACTGGTTCGACGACACCGCCCTGGTGGAACATTTCCGCACGGTCGTGACCCATAACGGCATGACCGACCTGCCCGGGCGCTGCGTGCTGTTCATCGTCAACGGCAACGACCCGCCGGACGCCACGCGCTTCGACGTCATGGCCAAGCATTCCGGCTCCTGCCCGGGGGCGAAGGACCCGGCCCTCAAGAACACGCTGCCCAAATTGTTCACGCTGCGGGTCGACCGGGTCGACCAGACGGTGCAGACCGACTGGGGCTCGCCCGGCACCTTCCACCCCCTGCCGCGTTAAGGGCGCCATGACGACCCGGGGCGATCTTCCCTCCGCGCAACCTGCCATCCCCATGGAGACCACCCCCACGGACGGCAAGCGACGCGACTTCCTCACCCTGGTCACGCTGGCCGCCGGCGGGGCGGGGGCGGCCGCCTTCGCCTGGCCGTTCCTCGACTCCCTGCGCCCGGCCGATTCCGGCGCCGCCCGCGCCCCGGTCGATGTCGACGTCTCCAAGCTCCCCCCGGGGCAGCAGATCACCGTCGTCTGGCACGGCAGTCCGGTCTTCATCACCCATCGCACGCCCCAGGCCCTGGCCCGGCTGCGCGATCCGGCCCTGGCCGCCCGCCTGCGCGACCCCACCTCGCGCGCGCTGCAACAGCCGCCCTACGCCGACAACTGGCACCGCTCCATCGTCCCGGACTATGGCGTGGTGGTCGGCATCTGCACCCATCTGGGCTGCGTGCCGGCCTATGCCCCGGCGCCGGACCCCGCCACCCCGGTCGCCAACTGGCCGGGCGGCTATGCCTGCCCTTGCCACGGCTCGAAATTCGACCTGGCCGGCCGCGTCTTCATCGGCGCGCCCGCCCCCTACAACCTGCCGGTGCCGCCTTATTCCATGGCCGGCCCGACCACCATCCGCCTCGGCCAGAACCCGCCCGGCACCAGTTTCGACTTCGCCGCCATCCAGCAGATCTGACCGCCGGCCGATCAGGCCGTCCCCCGCGTGTACCCCGCCAGGGCCGCGCGCAGCCTCCGCCCACCGAAGCGGATCGCCGCCCTGCCCGCCGGCATGACGGAATACATGTTCAGATAGCCGTGGATCGTGCCCGGATAGCAGCGCAGCTCGGCCTGCCCGCCCGCCGCGCGCATCGCCTGGGCGTATCCCGTGGCCTCGTCATGCAGCGGATCGAATTCCGCCGGCACGATCACCGCCGGCGCCAGCCCGGCCAGCGATTCGGCAAAGACCGGCGCCATCAGCGGATGGTACAGGTCTTCCGGCGTGCGGACATATTGCTCGGCGTACCATTCCATCAGCCGGGCCGTCAGCATGTATCCCTCCGCGTGGATCCGCCGCGACGGCACCTCCCGCGCCCCGTAGAGCGACGGATAATACAGCAACTGCAGCGCCAGTTCGGGCCCGCCCCGATCCCGCGCCAGGTGCGCCAGCACCGCCGCCAGGTTCCCCCCGGCGCTGTCCCCGGCCACCGCCAGCCCGCCGCCCCACCGCCAGGACTCGCCCGCCAGCCAGCGCAGCGCCGCCCAGCTATCCTCGACCGCCGCCGGAAAGCGATGCTCCGGCGCCAGACGGTAATCGAAGGACAGCACCGCCGCCCCCGATGCCCGCGCCAGCCGGCAGCAGATCCCGTGATGCGAATTCAACCCGCAATGCACGAATCCGCCGCCATGCAGAAACAGCACCGCCCCGCGCACCTTCCCATGGGGCAGGTACAGCCGCGCGGGCCGCAGCTCGGTCGCCCCCGGCACCCGCAGCGCCATCACCCGGCGCAGCGGCAGGCTGGACAGGGCCTGCGGAAAACAGGGCCGGTCCAGCGCCCGCCGCAATTCCGCCAGCGTGCGCGGCCGGCGCGCGCGCAGCGACGCCCGGCCGGACAGATGCCCCAGCACCAGCCGCGACGCCAGCCCCAATCGCCCGGCTTTCAGCCGCGTCGCTCCCGGTCGCGCCGCGTCCGATTGCGCCATTCCCGATTCCACCGCCGGCCCGCCCGCCATGCCCGCGCTCCCACCCTCGCCTCATCATGTCGTCCGCCTCTTGATGCGGCGCATTCCCCCTTGACGCAAGCCGCCCGGACCGCCAGTTTCCGCATGCCAGACGGTCGGGCGACCGCTGTCGCTCACGCGATGGAGGAAAGTCCGGGCTCCACGGAGGAACGGTGCCGGCTAACGGCCGGCGGGGGCGACCCCAGGGAAAGTGCCACAGAAAACAAACCGCCCCCACGGCATTCCGGTACGCCGGAGATGGTGCGGGCAAGGGTGAAACGGTGCGGTAAGAGCGCACCGCGCGTGCGGCAACGCAGGCGGCAGGGCAAACCCCACCGGGAGCAAGACCGAATAGGAACGGCAGGCGACGCCCCCAAAGGCGCCGCCGGGGGTCCCTCCGCCCCGTCGTTCGGGTTGGTCGCGTGAGGCGCGCCGCAAGGCGCGTCCCAGAGGAATGGTCGCCCCATCTTCATCGAGGATGGACAGAACCCGGCTTACAGACCGTCTGGCCTCGTCGTCTCCTGCGGAACATACCCCCAACAAAATGCCCCCAGCAAAATGTTCTCGTTTTGATCACATTCAAACTAGAACATAACGTAAACATTCATATTCATGCCGCATTCCAAAGTCCGCCCGCTGCGACAATTGGGGTCAAGTCCTGTCACGACTTGTCCAACCCACGAAAAACTGCGGTTTTCTGCCAGAATTTCAGCGCGTTTTGTTTGACGTCCCATAAAATCCCATGATATCCCATGAAAACCCGGCGCGCAGGGGGCGCCGGCCCATGCGCAATCGCATCCGCAACCATCCAGCCGAGGGAGCATCGCAAAAGCGTGAGTGTGTTCCTCGGCACCCATCAGAACCGCCTCGACGCCAAGGGCCGCGTGTCGATCCCCGCTCCCTTCCGCACGGCCCTGCGCGCCCAGGCCCAGGCCGGCGACGCGCTGGTCGTCCTGCGTCCCTCGCACCAGCATCCCTGCATCGAGGCCTGGCCCACCGCCGCCTTCGCGGCTCTCAGCCAGCCGCTCGACCGGCTGGACATGTTCTCCGACGAACATGACGACATGGCCGCCGCCCTCTATGCCGACGCCTTCCCCGTCGACGCCGACCGCGAGGGACGGATCATCCTGCCCGACGCGCTGAAGGAACACGCCGCCCTGACCGACAGCGTCGCCTTCATGGGGCTGGGCCGCATCTTCCAGATCTGGGAACCCGCCGCCGCCGAACGCCGCCGCGCCGAGGCCCGCACCCGCTCGCGCAATCTCGCCCTGCCGGCCCAGAACCGCGCCCAGAGTCACGTTCAGAATCACGTTCAGCAAGGCGGCAGCCCCCTCGGCGGGACCAACGGCGGAGGCGCCGCATGAACGCCATGACCACGCCCCCCGCCGGCCACCGTCCCGGCCATGTCCCCGTCATGCTGGCCGAGGTGCTGGCGATGCTGCAGCCGCGCGACGGCGCCGCCTATCTCGACGGCACGTTCGGCGGTGGCGGCTATGCCCGCGCCATTCTGTCGGCGGCCCGCTGCACCCTCTGGGCCATCGACCGCGATCCCGCCGCCATCCGCCGCGGCCACGCGCTGCAATCCGAACTGCGCGCGCAAGAGGGCGAAACCCGCCTGCACATGATCCATGGCGGCTTCGGCGACATGCAGGCCCTGCTAGAGGCGCGCCACGTCCCGGCCCTCGACGGGGTGGTGCTCGATCTCGGCGTGTCCTCCTTCCAACTGGACGAGGTCGAGCGCGGCTTCTCCTTCCGCACCGACGGCCCGCTGGACATGCGCATGGACGACACCGGCCCGACCGCCGCCGACATCGTCAATACGATGGCCGAATCGGACCTCGCCGACGTCATCTATGAATATGGCGAGGAACGGCTGTCCCGCCGCGTCGCCCGCGCCATCGTCGCGGCCCGCGCCCAGGCGCCGATCCTGACCACGTTCCAACTCGCCGACATCATCCGTTCGGTCGTGCCCGCCGACCGCTCGGGCATCGACCCGGCCACCCGGTCGTTCCAGGGCATCCGCATCCATGTGAACGACGAACTCGGGCAGATCGCCGCGGGCCTCGACCAGGCGCTGGGCCTGCTCGCCCCCGGCGGCCGGCTGGTCGTCGTCTCCTTCCATTCGCTCGAGGACCGGCTGGTCAAGCAGGCGCTGAACCGCGCCGCCGGGCGCCTGCCCGCCCCCTCGCGCCACGACCCCAGGGCGATGCAGGCCCGCGCGGCCGCACCATCCTACCGCCTGCTCACCACCCGCGCCCTGCGCCCCGGCGCGGCCGAGTGCCACGCCAACCCCCGCGCCCGCAGCGCCCGCCTGCGCGCGGCCGAACGCCTTTCCCTCCCGGACATAACCGACAACCAGCCGGAACGCCGCCCATGATGCGATCCTTCACCCTCCTCTGCGCCGTCATGGCCGGCCTGTCCGGGCTGTTCCTCTATTCCAAGAAGCACCAGACCACGCTTCTGGACCAGCGGATCTCGGAAATCGTCGCCGACACGCAGCATGTCCGCGAACAGACGGCCATGCTGCGCGCCGAATGGGCGCTGCTGAACCAGCCGGACCGTCTGGCCGCCCTGTCGGCACGCTTCCTGCCGGACATCCACCCGATGGCGCCCACCCAGTTCATCCAGATGGCGTCGCTGGCCGACCGCCTGCCCGCCCCCGGCGCCCGGCCGCTGCCCCTGGTCAACCCGCGTGACGCGATCGGCGCCACGCTGGCTCCGCCCCCGGCCCATGCCCCGGCCGAACCGGCGCCCGCCATCCCGCAGCACGAAACCCCGGCCCCCGCCATCCTGGCGGCGGCGACGCACCGCCAGCCGTCCGAATCGGCCCAGCCGGCCCAGCCGGCCCAGCCTCCGGCCCGCCCGGTACTGCTGGCCTCGGCCACGATTCCCGTCGCCCCGACGGCGCCAATCCGCCCGGCGACTCCACGTTTTGTCCACCCTGCCGCGCTTTCGCCCGAATTGCCGCCTAACGCCGGGCGCCGTGCCGTACAATCCGTTGCCCACGTCGCGCGCGCCGTGCTACTGCCTGCCGCCAACCCGGCCACCCGGATCGCCGCCTACCATCCGCCCCGCCCGGCGCCGATGGCCGTCGCGGCCTGGCGCCCGGCCGCGCCGGTCCCGTACCAGGAGGCACGGGGATACGGCAGGGGGTCGTCCCTGGGCTTTTCACATTCCGGAACGCTGCCGCCGCCCGTTCCCCTCAGCAACTGATGCCCTCGCGCAGGTAACATGACCAACGGCCCGACCGACACACCAGACAGTATGCGGAGCGGGCCCTCCCGCCCCCCGCGGATGGACGTGCGGGTCACCGGCGACGACCTGCGCACCCGCACGGCGCGCGAGCGCACGCAGTCGCGGCTGCTGGGCGTCTCCGCCCTATTCTGCGGCCTGTTCGGCGCGGTCGCGCTCAAGCTCGCCTTCGCCACCGTCATCATGCCGATGGCGCCCGAACGGCGGCAGATCGCGCCGCAGGTCCCCGACATCCCCAAAAGCGACCCCAAGGGCATGGAGGCCGATTTCGCCCTGCCGCAGGTCCACCGCGCCTCGATCACCGACCGCAACGGCCAGGTACTGGCGATCTCCCTGCCGGTCGCGCAGGTCTATGCCAACCCGCAGGAAATGATCGACCCGCAGGACGCGGCGCAGAAGCTCAAGTCGGTGCTGCCCACCCTGGACGTCGCCGAGGCGGTCCGCCGCCTCTCGACGAAGAAACAGTTCGTCTACCTGGCCCGCGACATCTCCCCGATGCAGGAAGTCGCGATCAACAATCTCGGCATTCCCGGCGTCTATTTCGAACCGGGCGAACGCCGCCACTACCCGCTGGGCCGCGTCGCCGCCCACATCATGGGCGCGGTCGATATCGACGATCACGGCGTGGCCGGCATCGAACGTTCCATGGACAAGCGCCTGAACGCCGACCGCACCCCGCTGCGCCTGTCGCTGGACGTGCGCATCCAGGCCGTGGTCCGCGACGAACTCGCCGCGGCCAAGGACATGTTCCAGGCCATCGGCGCCTGCGCCATCGTGATGGACGTCAATACCGGCGAGATCATCGCCATGGTCAGCCTGCCGGACTACGACGCCAACGATTTCGGCCATGCCGACCCCGATGCCCGCTTCAACCGCGCCGTCACCGGCATGTATGAGCCCGGCTCGACCTTCAAGCTGCAGACCGCCGCCATGGCGCTGCAACTCGGCGTCGCCCATGTCTGGGACCGGTTCTCGACCATCCCCATCCATGTCGGCCGCTTCACCATCTCGGACATGAAGACCGACCATTTCGCGCCCTGGCTCTCCCTGCCGGCGGTCATGGCCTACTCCTCCAACCCGGCCGCCGCCCATATCGCGCTCGATGTCGGCGCTCAGCGCCAGCAGGACTGGCTGCGCGCCATGGGCTTCTTCGCGCCCGTGCCGATCGAATTGCCCGAGGCCGCGCGCCCCCTCATTCCCTCGCCCCGCAACTGGGGCATCTCGACGGTCATGACCGTCGGCTTCGGCCACGGCGTCGCCGAACCGCCGCTTGCCATCGTGCGCGGCACCGCCGCCACCGTGAATGGCGGCATCCTGGTCCGCCCGACCCTGCTGGCGCACGACGACCTGATCGCCGACGCCGGCAGCCAGGGCGCGGGCGTCCAGATCACAGGCGCTCAGGACACAAGCACTCAGGACGGGCCAAACGCTCCGGTCGCCAGCATCACCCCAGCCGTCCTGACCACGCCCACCCCCGCCGCCGCGCCCGCTGCGGTGCCAGTCGGCACGCGCCTGATCTCGCCGGAAATCTCGAACGTCCTCCGCCGCATCCTGCGCCTGGTGGTGACCGAGGGCATCGGCAAATCGGCCGAATCCCCAGGCTATTTCGTCGGCGGCAAGACCGGCACGGCGGAAAAGATCGGCCCGCACGGCGGCTATCTGAAACATGTCAATATCGCCGCCTTCACCGGCGTCTTCCCGATGAACGCGCCGCGCTACGCGGTCTATGTCATGCTCGACAGTCCCAAGCCGACCGCCCAGACCCATGGCTGGACCACCGCCGGATGGACCGCCGCCCCCACCGTATCCAAGATCGTAACCCGCATCGGCCCGATGCTCGGCCTGTTCCCCGACACGGCCGACGCCCAGGCCATCGACGCCGCTCTCGCCATCCCGATGGAACCCGCCGTGCCGCGCGGCTATCGCGCGCTGGGCCCGGGCAACGATCCCGGCGATCCGCGCAACCAGCCCAAGCCCGCGCGCAAGGGCGACCGTCACGGCATCCCGCTCGCCGAACAATCGCCCCGCGTCCGCCTGCGCGCCGCCCGCGCCGAACAGGCCGCCCATCCGGCAGCCGCGGAGTCCCGGGGATGAACCGCCCGCTGTCCCAGCTCCTGGCCGTATCGGGCCTGTCCGCCCCGTCGGCACCCGGCTTTGCGATCGATCCCGCGATCTCCGGCGTCACCGCCGACAGCCGCCAGGTCCGACCCGGCATGCTGTTCGTCGCCATCCCCGGCACGCGCGCCGACGGCCGCGCCTTCGTGCCGGCCGCCATCGCCGCCGGCGCCGCCGCCCTGGTCGTGCCCGCCGGCACCCCGGCCGACGGCATCGACCTGCCGGTCATCACCGCCGCCGAGCCGCGCCGCGCCCTGGCGCTGCTGGCCGCCGCCTTCGCCGGGGCGCAGCCCGATCACGTCGTCGCCGTCACCGGCACCAACGGCAAGACCAGCACCGTCGATTTCCTGCGGCAGATCTGGCGGTTCCAGGGCCGCCAGGCCGCCAGCGTCGGCACGCTTGGCCTCATCGCCGACGTCCCCCTCCCCGATTGCGGTCCGGTCCTGACCACGCCCGACAGCGTCGGGCTGGCAAGGGCGCTCGCCGCCATGGCCGGCGGCGGCATCAGCGACGTGGCGCTCGAAGCCTCGTCCCACGGGCTGGAACAGCACCGGCTCGACGGGCTGCGCCTCTCCGCCGCCGGCTTCACCAACCTCACCCGCGACCATCTCGATTATCACGGCACGCTCGACGCCTATCGCGCGGCCAAGCTGCGCCTGTTCGCCGACATCCTGCCCCCCGGCGCCCTGGCGGCGGCCAATGCCGATATGGACTCCGCGACCCTGGACGCCCTGCGCGCCATCGCCGCGCGCAAGCAGATGGAACTGCGCCTGGTCGGCACGGCGGGCGATGCGATCCGCCTGCTGGACAGCACCCCCCTGCCCGAGGGCCAGCGCCTGCGCATCGCCGGCGCCGGCGTCACGCGCGACCTCGACCTGGCCCTGCCCGGCCGGTTCCAGGCGGACAACGCGCTGCTGGCCGCCGCCCTGGCCGCACCCGGCACCCAGGGGCTCGCGGCCGCCATCGACCTGCTGCCGTCGCTGACGGGCGTGCGCGGCCGGATGGAACGCGCCGCCCTGCTCGCCAACGGGGCGGCGGCCTATGTCGACTACGCCCACACGCCCGACGCCCTGGCGCGCCTGCTCGACGCGCTGCGTCCGCACGCGACGGGCCGGCTGATCGCCGTCTTCGGCGCCGGCGGCGACCGCGATCGCGGCAAGCGCCCCCTGATGGGGCACGAGGCCGCGCGCCGCGCCGACATCGCCATCGTCACCGACGACAATCCCCGCACAGAAGACCCGGCCTTCATCCGCGGCGAGGTCCTGTCCGGCGCCCCCGGCGCGATCGAAATCCCTGACCGCGCCCGTGCGATCGCCGAGGGCCTGTCCATGCTCCGCCCCGGCGACGTGCTGGTCGTCGCCGGCAAGGGCCACGAACAGGGCCAGACCATCGGCACCACCACCCACCCGTTCGACGACGCGTCGGTCATCCGCACCCTGGCCGGGGTGGCGGCATGACCGCGCTCTGGACCCGCGCCGAACTCGAAGCGGCAACCGGCGGCACCTTCGCCGGCGACGCCCCGATCGCCGCGACCGGGGTATCGATCGACACCCGCACCCTCGTCCCCGGCGACCTGTTCATCGCCCTGGCGGGCGAAAACAGCGACGGCCACGCCCATGTCCGCGCGGCCTTGGCAAGCGGCGCGGCCGCCGCCCTGGTCCATCGGACGATCCCCGGCCTCGACGATCCACGCCTGCTGCGCGTCGCAGATACGATGGAGGCGCTGGGCGCCCTGGGCCGCCGGGCCCGCGCCCGCTTCACCGGTCGCGTGGTCGCCGTCACCGGCAGCGTGGGCAAGACCACGACCAAGGACATGCTGCGCGTGGCGCTGGGGGCGCTGGGCCCCACCCATTGCGCGGTCGCCTCCTACAACAACCATTGGGGCGTGCCGCTCACCCTGGCGCGTCTGCCAGGGAACGCGGCCTGGTGCGTGGCCGAGATCGGCATGAACCATCCCGGCGAAATCGCCCCCCTGGCCGCCATGGTCCGCCCCGATGTCGCGATCATCACCACCATCGCCGGCGCCCATCTCGGCCATATGGGCAGCCTGGAGGCCATCGCGCGGGAAAAATCCGACCTGATCGCGGCCCTCCCGCCCGGCGGCACCGCCATCGTCCCGGACGACGCGGTGGGCCAGGCCCTGTTCGCCGAGCGTGCCGATCACGCCCGCGCCATCCTGTGGCGCAGCGGCAGCCGGCCCGACAGCGCGATCCGCCTGTCCGACCTCGCGCTCGGTCCGGACGGCAGCGATTTCTCGGTACGGATCGGCGCACAGCACGTCGCGGTCACGCTGCACGCCCCCGGCGCCCACCTCGCCCGCAATGCCGCGACGGCGCTGGGCGCGGTCGCGGCCCTGAATCCTCGTGCCTCGAATTCTCATGCCCCGGACGGCGTCCTCGCGGCTGCCGCCACTGCCCTCTCCGCCTTTCGTCCCGGCACGGGGCGCGGCGCGTACCAGCCGATCCTCGACGGCCGCGCCATGCTGCTCGATGAAAGCTACAACGCATCCACGCTCTCCATCCGCGCCTCCCTCTCCGTGCTCGGCCTGCGCCCGGCGACGCGGCGCATGGCCGTGCTGGGCGATATCCGCGAACTCGGCGCCTTCGCGCGCGCCGAACATGAATCCCTCCTGTCCGCGGTCCTCGCGCATGCGGACATCGTCTATTGCTGCGGCCCCAACATGAAATATCTCTTCGACCTGCTTCCTCCCTCCAAACGCGGCGCCTGGGCGCCCGACGCGGCCGGCCTGGCGCCGCAGGTCCGCGCCGCCGTGGCGCCGGGCGACGTGATCCTGGTCAAGGGCAGCCTCGGCAGCCGCATGCGCGACGTCATCGCCGTCCTCACCATCCCGGCCGGGGCGGATGTGGCCTGATGCTCTACGATCTCGTCCAGCACCACGCCGCGGCACACATCACCATCCTCAACCTGTTCCGCTACATCACCTTCCGCGCGGGCGCCGCCTGCCTGACGGCGCTGGCGATCGCGCTGGTGCTGGGCAACCCGCTGATCGCGCAGCTCCGCCGCATCCAGCGCGAGGGTCAGCCGATCCGCGCCCTCGGCCCCGAACGCCATATCCTGGAAAAGGCCGGCACCCCCACCATGGGCGGGGTGCTGATCCTCGCCGCCCTGTTCGGCGCGACCCTGCTCTGGGCCGACCTCACCAACGGCTTCGTCTGGGCGGTGCTGCTGACCACGCTGGCCTTCGGCGCGGTCGGCTTCGCCGACGACTATCTCAAGCTGTCCCGGCGCAACACGGCGGGCGTGTCCAAGCGCACGCGGCTGGGCTGTGAATTCGCGGCCTCGCTGATCGGCGGCTACTGGCTGCAAAGCCTGATGCCCGCCGACCTCGCCAACCATCTGGCCTTCCCCTTCCTGAAGGAATGGCTGCTGCCGCTGGGCCTCGCCTTTCCGCTCTTCGCCATGATCACCATCTCCGGCTTCGGCAACGCGGTGAACTTCACCGACGGGCTGGACGGGCTGGCGATCGTGCCGGTCATCATCGCCGCCCTGGTCTTCGCTCTGATCGCCTACCTGGTCGGCAACCATGTCTTCGCCGACTACCTGCAACTGCACGCGGTGCCCGGCACCGGCGAACTCTGCGTGTTCTGCTCGGCGCTGGTCGGGGCGGGCCTGGGCTTTCTCTGGTTCAACGCCCCGCCGGCGGCCGTCTTCATGGGCGATACCGGCTCGCTGGCCCTGGGCGGCGCGCTGGGCGCGGTCGCGGTCGCGGTCAAGCACGAACTGGTGCTGTGCATCGTCGGCGGCCTGTTCGTGGCCGAAACCCTGTCGGTGATCATCCAGGTCTTCTGGTACCGCCGCACCGGCCGCCGCGTGTTCCTGATGGCGCCGCTCCACCACCATTTCGAAAAGAAAGGCTGGCAGGAACCCAAGATCGTGATCCGCTTCTGGATCGTCTCGATCGTTCTCGGCCTGTGCGGCCTGGCAACGCTGAAACTGCGATGACGATCCGTCCCGCCGATCCCGATATCCCGGGGCCCTTCCCCCCCGGCCTCTTCGCCGGCCACCGCTACGCGGTGCTGGGGCTCGGCCGCAACGGTGCGCCCGTCGTCCGCGCGCTCGCCGCCATGGGCGCGCGGATCCAGGCCTGGGACGACGGCCAGGCCGCCCGCACCGCGCTGAACGCCGATCCGGGCGACGCGTCCGGCATCACCATCGCCCCCTTTTCGACCCTGGACGGGTTCGACGCCCTGGTGCTGTCCCCGGGCATCCCGCATCTGCTGCCCGCCCCCCACCCGGTCGCCCTGCTGGCCCGCGCGGCCGGCATCCCCATCCTGTCCGACGCCGACCTGCTGTTCCGCGCGGTGCGCCGCGCGGGCTCGCGCGCCCGCTTCGCCGGCATCACCGGCACCAACGGCAAATCCACCACGACCGCCCTGCTGGCCCACATGCTCCAGGCGGCCGGCGTCCCGGCAGCGGCGGGCGGCAATCTCGGCCCGGCCTCGCTCGCCCTGCCCCTGCTGCCCGACGACGGCGTCTACGTGCTGGAAATGTCGTCCTACATGCTGGAACGGCTGCACGATCTGCGCTTCGATGCGGCCTGCCTGCTCAACCTCACCCCGGACCATCTCGACCGCCACGGCGACATGGCCGGCTACCGCCAGGCGAAGCTGCATATCTTCGACCGCCAGGGCCCCGGCGACCTCGCCGTGCTGGGCGACAACGCCGCCGCCGACGCGCTCTGCCAGGATTTGCACGCACGCGGCATAAGCGTCATGACGATCTCGGGCAGCGCCCCCGCCGACCTGACGGGCGCGGACGGCACGCTGCGCGACACCGCCGGCCCGATCGCCCCGCTCGCCGCCTCTCCCGCCCTGCCCGGCGCCCACAACGCGGAAAACGCCGCCGCCGCGACCGCCATGGCGCTGGCCCTCGGCGTGCCCCGCGCATACATCCCCCAGGCGCTGCGCGACTTCCCCGGCCTGCCCCACCGCCAGAAACCGGTGGGCGCGATCGACGGCATCCGCTTCATCGACGACAGCAAGGCCACCAATGCCGACGCCGCCGCGCGGGCGCTGGGCTGCTACGACCGGCTGGTCTGGATCGCGGGCGGCCTGGCCAAGGCCGGCGGCATCGCCGACCTCGCCCCCTATTTCCCACGGATCGCCCACGCCCTCCTGATCGGACGCGACGGCCCGGCGCTCGCCGAAACGCTGGCGGCGCACGGCGTGCCCCACACCCTGTCCGGCACGCTGGACCAGGCGGTCCCCGCCGCCCTGGACGCGGCCCGCCGTACAGGCGCGCCCGTCGTGCTGCTCTCGCCCGCCTGCGCCAGCTTCGACCAGTTCAGCAGCTTCGAACAGCGTGGCCGGCATTTCGCCGCGCTGGTCGAGGGCATCGCCAATACCCAGGACGGGAATCACGAATACGGGGATCACGGATAATGGCCGCCATTTCGCGCGTCGATGCGTCCTATCTCGCCCGCTGGTGGCGCCATGTCGACCGGGTGACGCTCTCCTGCATCGGCATCCTGATCGGCTTCGGCTACGTGCTGATGCTGGCGGCCAGCCCGGCGGTGGCCACCCGCATCGGCGCCTCGCGCGACATGTTCATCCTCAAGCAGGTCATCTTCCTGCTGCTGGCCGGGGCGATCGTCACCGCCACCTCGCTGCTCTCGCCACGCGGCGTCAGGCGCCTGGCGGCGGCGGGCTTCGTGGTCGCCATCGGCGCCACCGCCCTCACGCTGGTCCACGGGGTCGAAATCAAGGGCGCACGGCGCTGGATCGCGCTGCCGCTGATGTCGGTCCAGCCCTCCGAATTCCTCAAGCCCTGTTTCGCGGTCGTCACCGCCTGGCTGCTGACCGAACGGCGCCTGCGCCGCTTCTTCCCGGGCATGCCCATCGCGCTCGGCCTGTTCGCGGTCATCCTGCTGCTGCTCAAATCGCAGCCCGATATCGGCATGCTCAGCGTGATCACCACGGTGTTCCTGGCCCAGCTCTTCATCGACGGGCTGAACATCTTCTTCGTCGGCGCCGGCGTGGGCTGCATGATCGCCGCCTTCCTGGGCGCCTACATGGTCTTCCCCCATGTCCGCTCGCGCGTCGAACGCTTCCTGCACCCCAATGTCGGCGACCATTACCAGATCGACACCGCGCTGCGCGCCTTCGGCAATGGCGGGCTGATGGGCCGCGGCCCCGGCGAGGGGCGGGTCAAGGACCTGCTGCCCGACGCCCACGCCGATTTCGTCTTCGCCGTGGCGGGCGAGGAATTCGGCATGCTGATCTGCCTGTTCATCATCGCCGTCTTCGGCGTGATCGTCATCCGCACCCTGCTCAAGCTGCTGCGCGAGGACGATCCCTTCATCGTCGTCGCCACCGCCGGCCTGGTCACCGGCTTCGGCCTCCAGGCGTTCGTCAACATGGGCTCGACCCTGCACCTGATCCCGACCAAGGGCATGACCCTGCCCTTCATCTCCTATGGCGGCTCGTCGGCCATGTCGGTGGCGCTGACCATCGGCATGGTCCTGGCCCTGACCCGCCAGCGGACGGGCGAAAGCCGCATCCCGCGCGGCCGTCCCGCCTTCCGCGGCCGCCGTGCCGCGGCATGAGGACCGAATCATGATCGCCCGCCCGATCGTCATCGCCGCCGGAGGCACCGGCGGCCATTTCATCCCCGCCGAGGCCCTGGCCCGCGCGCTCGCCGCGCGCGGCCACGCCATCGCGTTGATGACCGACCGCCGCGCCGGCGAGCGCGGCCACGGTATCTTCGCCGAGGGCCCGCAATTCGTGCTGCCCGGCGCAGGCATCGCCGGCCACGGGCTCGCCCGCCGCGCCGGCGCCGCCCTGGCTCTGGCGCGCGGCACACGCCAGGCCCGCGCCATCCTCCGCCGGCTCGATGCCCTGGCCGTGGTCGGCTTCGGCGGCTACCCCTCGGTCCCCCCCCTGCTGGGCGCCCGCCTTTTGGGCAAAGACCGGCCGCTGATCTTCCTCCATGAAGGCAACGCCGTGCTGGGCCAGGCCAACAAGGCGCTCGCCCGCTTCGCCGACGGCATCGCCACCTCCTTCGCCCGCGTCGCCGGCCTGCCGGCCGCAGCACATCCCGAGCCGACCGGCATGCCGGTCCGCGACGACATCGCCGCCCTGCACGCCACCCCCTACGTCCCGCCGGGCGACGCGATCCGCCTCCTCGTCTGGGGCGGCTCCCTTGGCGCCAGGGTGTTCAGCGACGTGGTGCCCGACGCCATCGGCCGCCTGCCGGCGGGCCTGCGCGCGCGCCTTCACGTCACGCAGCAGGCCCGCGCCGAGGATATCGACCGGGTCCGCGCCGCTTATGACGCGCTGGGCATCCGCGCCACCCTCTCGCCCTTCTTCTCCGACGTCGCGGCCCTGCTGGCCGCCGCCCACCTGGTCGTCGGCCGCGCCGGCGGCTCGTCGGTCGCCGAACTGACCAATGCCGGCCGTCCCGCCATCCTGGTGCCGCTGCCGATCGCCGCCGGCGACGAACAGGGAGCGAACGCCGCCGCCCTGGTCCAGGAAGGCGCCGCCTGGATGATCCGCCAGCCCGACTTCACCGCCGCCGCGCTGGCCGAGCGGCTGCAGGCCCTGCTGTCCGATCCCGCATCCCTCGCCGATGCCGCCCGCGCCGCGCGGGGCCTGGCCCGCCCCGACGCCGCGCGCCGCTTCGCCGACCTGATCGAAGCCCGGATCGCGGAACGCTTGCACCGGACGCCCCGCCCCGCCTATCCGACAGCCGCCAAGACGGAGACCCCAGCATGAGAGCCCTGCCCCTTTCCATCGGCACCATCCATTTCGTCGGGATCGGCGGCATCGGCATGTCCGGAATCGCCGAGGTGCTGCATCTGCTGGGCTACGCCGTCCAGGGGTCGGACATCGCGGAGAACGCCAACGTCCTGCGCCTGCGCGCCGCCGGGATCAAGGTCGCGATCGGCCATGACGCCGCCAATCTCGGCGCGGCCCAGGTCGTGGTCACCTCGACGGCGGTCAAGCGCGACAATCCCGAGGTCCTGGCCGCCCGCGCGCGCCTGATCCCGGTGGTCCGCCGCGCGGAAATGCTGGCCGAGCTGATGCGCCTGCGCTGGTCGGTGGCCGTCGGCGGCACCCACGGCAAGACCACCACCACCAGCCTGATCGCCGCGGTGCTCGAAGCCGCCCGCCTCGACCCCACGGTGATCAATGGCGGCATCATCGAGGCCTACGGCACCAACACCCGCATGGGCTCGGGCGACTGGATGGTGGTCGAGGCCGACGAATCCGACGGCTCCTTCCTGCGCCTGCCCTCGGTGATCACCGTCGTCACCAACATGGACCCCGAGCATCTCGACCATTGGGGCACGGCCGAGGCGATGCAGGCCGCCTACGACCAGTTCGTCGCCAACATCCCCTTCTACGGCTTCGCCGTGCTGTGCATCGACCACCCGGCGGTGCAGCAGATGATCCCGCGCCTGTCCGACCACCGCATCATCACCTACGGCTTCTCGCCGCAGGCCGACATCCGGGCGGAAAAGATCATCACCGACAAGCTCGGCGCGACGTTCGAGGTCGTGGTGACCAACCGCAACCGCAACCGCACCCGCCGCGCCGGCCCGTTCCGCCTGCCCATGCTCGGCCATCACAACGTGCAGAACGCCCTGGCCGCGATCGCCGTCGGGGTCGAGATGGAAATCGACGACGCCACCATCCGCTCGGCCTTCGCCGGCTTCCGCGGCGTCAAGCGCCGCTTCACCCGCACCGGCGAAACCGGCGGCGTCACCGTGATCGACGATTACGGCCATCACCCGGTCGAAATCGCCGCCGTGCTCAAGGCCGCGCGCCAGGCCGGGGCGCGCGACGTCATCGCCGTGGTCCAGCCCCACCGCTATTCGCGGCTGCAGACCCTGTTCGGCGAGTTCTGCACCTGCATGAACGATGCCGGCACCGTCATCGTGGCCGACGTCTACGCCGCCGGCGAAACCCCGATCGACGGCATCAGCCGCGACGCCCTGGTCGAGGGCCTGCGCGAACGCGGCCACCGCTCGGTGGTCCCGCTGCCCGGCCCCGAACACCTGGCGGAAATGATCAACGCCATCGCCCGCCCCGGCGATTTCGTGGTCTGCCTCGGCGCCGGCAGCATCACCAACTGGGCCCAGGCCCTGCCCGGCGAACTCGCCGCCCTGCAGAACCCGGCGGCCAGGTCGGGGGGCTTCGCGGCATGATTGCCGCCGCACCCGAATCCTCCGCCTCCCCGCCCGCCGCGGCCGATCCGGCCGCGCTGCGTGGCCTTCTGTCCGGCCTGCGCGGCCGCCTGACCCCGGGCGCCGCGCTCGGCCCGCGCACCTGGTTCCGCGTCGGCGGCCCGGCCGACCTGCTGTTCCAACCCGCCGATACGGCCGACCTGGCCCAGGCCATGCGCCTGCTCCCGCCCGACGTCCCTGTGACCGTTCTGGGGGCATGCTCCAACGTCATCCTGCGCGACGGCGGCATCGCGGGCCTGGTCATCCGGCTGGGCGGCGGCTTCGCCGACATCGCGATCGAACCGGACGGGCTGGTGGCCGGCGCCGCCTGCCTCGACATGGTCGTCGCCGAACGCGCGGCCGAGGCCGGGCTGGCGGGCCTGGAATTCCTCGCCGGCATCCCCGGCTCGATCGGCGGCGCGGTGGCGATGAATGCCGGCGCCTATGGTTCCGACATCGCCACGATCCTCGACTGGGCCGACATCGTCACCCGCGACGGCCGGACCCTGCGCCTGTCCGGCGCCGAACTGGGCTTCGCCTACCGCCATTCCGCCCTGCCGGCAGGCGCCGCGGTCGCACGCGCGCGCCTGCGCGGCACCCCCGCCCCGTCCGCCGAGATCCGCCGATCCATCGCCGCCATCCGCCAGTCGCGCGAGGAGTCGCAGCCCGTCCGCGCCCGCACCGGCGGCTCGACCTTCCGCAATCCCGACCCGGCCCTCACCGACCGCAAGGCTTGGCAGCTCATCGACGCGGCCGGCTGCCGCGGCCTGGCCCTGGGCGGCGCGCAGGTCAGCGAAAAACACTGCAATTTCATGCTCAACACCGGCACCGCCACCGCCGCCGAGCTTGAAACGCTGGGCGAGACGGTGCGCAGCCGCGTCCAGGCCGCCACCGGCATCGCGCTCCATTGGGAAATCAAGCGCATCGGCCGCCCCGATCCTGCCTCTATCCCATCCCCTGCCGGAGACCCCGCATGACCGCACCGCGCAAGATCACCGTGCTCATGGGCGGCCTCTCCGCCGAACGCAGGGTCAGCCTGTCCAGCGGCGCCGGAATCAGCGCGGCACTGCGCGAGGAAGGATTCGACGTCCGCGTGATCGACGCCGGCCCCGATCTCGGCGCCATCGTCGCCGACCTGACCGACCACAGGCCCGACGTCGTGTTCAACGCGCTCCATGGCCGCTTCGGCGAGGACGGATCGATCCAGGGCGTGCTGGACTGGATGAACATCCCCTATACCCATTCCGGCGTGCGCGCCTCGGCGCTGGCGATGGACAAGGCAGCCGCGCGCACCACGCTGCGCGCCGCCGGCCTGCCGGTGGCCGAGGGACGGGTGATCGACATCGCCGACTTCCCCTCCGCCGACCCGCTGCCCGCCCCCTACGTCATCAAGCCGCTGAACGAAGGCTCGTCGGTGGGGGTCGAGATCGTCCGCCCCGGCTCCAACCGCCGCGCCGCCATCGCCGCCGCCTGGACCTACGGCCCCCGCGCGCTGGTCGAGACCTTCATCCCCGGGCGCGAGATCACGGTGGGCGTGCTGGGCGACCGCGCCCTGACGGCGACCGACATCACCCCCAACCCGTCCCAGACGCACGAATTCTACGATTACGACGCCAAATACGGCGATGACGGCTCCCACCACCAATTGCCCGCGCGCATCCACCCCGACGCCTTCGCCCGGGCGCTGGAACTGGCGGTGGCCGCCCATCGCGCGATCGGCTGCTCCGGCGCCTCGCGCACCGATTTCCGCTATGACGATACGTCCTGCGGCGACGGACCCGACCGCCGCCCCGGCCGCCTGGTCGTGCTCGAAGTCAATACCCAGCCCGGCATGACGCCCACCTCGCTCCTGCCCGAACAGGCCGCGCATTGCGGCATCTCCTACGGCGCGCTGTGCCGCTGGATGGTCGAGCACGCGACCTGCCGCACCTGAAGCCCCGCACCGAAACCCCACCCTTGAGCCAAGGAGGATCACGAACCGCCGCATGAGACGCGCAGCCGACAATCGCAACGACCGGCCCTCCCGGCTGTCGATCTTCCTGCGGCGCCGGCGCCGCATGGTGCGGCCGGCCGCCCTGGCGCTCACCCTGGCCGCGCTGGCGGGCGGGGCGGCGGTCACGCTGCGCGACATGCGTTCCGAGGAACGGTTCGCCCCGATCCGCGCCCGCCTGGTCAGCATGCTGCCCCTGCGCATCACCGACATCCAGGTCAGCGGCCGCGTGCTCACGTCCGCCTCCGCCCTGCAGGACGCGCTGGGCGCGCGCATCGGCGACCCGGTGCTGGGCTTCTCGGTCGAGCAGGCGCGCCGGCGGATCGACGCCCTGCCCTTCGTCGATCATTCGGTAATCGAACGTCATCTGCCCGGCACGATCATCGTGCGCCTGACCGAACGCCGCCCCTTCGCGGTGTGGCAGAACCAGGGCCGCTTCATGCTGATCGACCGCGCCGGCACCGTCGTCCACGACCAGGGCATGACCGGCAAGGACGCCCAGGCCTTCCTGCAACTGCCGCTGGTGGTGGGGCAGGACGCCAATCTCGCCGCCGCCGGCCTGCTTGACGCGCTGGCCGGCCAGCCCGCCGTGCAGGGGCGCGTGGTCGCCGCCGTGCGGGTCAACCAGCGGCGCTGGAACCTGCTGCTGCGCGACGGCACCACCATCCTGCTGCCCGAAGGCGAGGAAATCCCCGCCCTCAGGCGCCTCGCCGACCTGCAGGGCAGCATCAGGCTGCTGGACCGCCCGGTAATCGCCATCGACATGCGCCTGCCCGACCGGCTGGTCATCCAGCAGCCCCCGCCCCCCGACGCGGGCGCCGCTCCGGCCGGCGGCACCCCCGCGCCGGGCGCGCCCGGCCAGCAGAACGCCGCCGCCGCCCACCCCGCGGCCCACCCGGCGCCCAGCCATCCGGCACCCAACCATCCGGCCCCCAGCCATCCGACACCGGGGCATCCGGCACCCGGACATCCGCCATCCGACCACCCGGTCCCCGACCATCCGCCGTCCGGACATCCGGCCGTCGCGCACGCCGCCCCGCTCCGCACCGCGCCGAGCGCCCTCCCCGACGGCAATGCGCTTCCGCCCCCCGTCCCCAACCTGCCGCCTCCCGACGGCGAATCCGCCCCACGGAGGCGCGCATGAACGATCTCGTCGTCACCCCGCAGCCCGAGAACCCGGCCCCCGCCCGCCGCCGCCGCTCCCGCCGGCGCGGCGCCGACGCGGCCCTCCCCGCGCCCGCGGGCGGCCGCGTCATCGCCCTGCCCCCGCCCGACGAGCCCACCCCGCCGCGCGGCTGGCGGCAGGGGGTCTTCGGCGTGCTGGATATCGGCTCCACCAAGATCATGTGCCTGATCGGACGCGGCGAATCCGACGGCACGCTGCGGGTGCTGGGCCATGGCTGGCGCCGCTCGCACGGGGTCCGCTCCGGCGGCATCGTCGATCTGCGCGACGCCGAGGCCGCGATCCGCGCCGCTGTGGGCCAGGCCGAGGACATGGCCGAACGCCGGCTGGACAATGTCTACGTCAATCTCTCCTGCGGCCACCCCGAAAGCCGCCTGTTCAATGTCCGCTGGCCGGTGGGCGGGCGCGAGATCACCGAGTCCGACGTCCGCCGCGTGGTGACCGAGGGCCGGATGCGCGCGATGTCCGAGGGCCGCTCGATCCTGCACACGATGCCGCTCGATTTCTCGGTGGACGAAACCGCCGGCGTCGCCGACCCGCGCGGCCATCTGTGCGACCAGCTCACCTCGCGCCTGCACGTCATCGACGCCAGCACCACGGCGCTGCGCAACCTGGAAACCGTGCTGACCCGCGCGGAACTCAAGATCGAGGAACTGGTCTCCGCCCCGCTGGCCTCCGGCCTCGCGGTGCTCGACGCCGACGAGCGCGAACTCGGCGTCACCGTGGTCGACATGGGCGGCGGCACCACCTCGATCGCCATCTTCGGCGAGGGCCAGCTTCTGCATACCGCCTGCCTGCCGGTCGGCGGCATGCATGTCACGCGCGACATCGCCCACGTGCTCTCGACCTCGCCCGACAGCGCCGAATGGCTCAAGACGATGTACGGCTCGGCCGAACTCTCCGCCGATGACGATCTCGACCTGCTGCCCGTGCAGTTGATCGGCGACGACGACAACCATTTCGTCAAGGTCTCGCGCGCCAAGGTCGTCTCGATCATCCGGCCGCGCATCGAGGAAACGCTGGAAATGGTGCGCGACCGCCTGGAATCGGCGGGGGTCGGCCGTGCCGCCGACGGGCGCGTCGTGCTGACCGGCGGCGCCTCGCTGCTCGACGGCGTGGGCAACATGGCCGCGCGCATCCTCAACCGCCAGGTCAGGCTGGGCCGCCCCACCGGGATTCGCGGCCTGCCCGAGGACCCGGCGGCCTGGCCGTCCTTCGCCACCTCGGCCGGGCTGCTGGCCTGGGCGGCCGGCGCGGGCGGCGCGCTGGGCGATCTGGATCTTTCCGAACCGCGATCGCCCGGCCTGCTGCGCCGCGTCATCGAATTCATACGCGACAGGGTATGATGAAATGATTCACAATACCCCCTGAAGCCAAACCCGCGAATCGGCACTCGCGATCCAACGACTCGTCCCGGGAGACGCCTATGACTTTGAATCTCTCCATCCCGCAGCAGAATCATTCCGACTTCACGCCGCGCATCACCGTGATCGGCGTGGGCGGCGGCGGGACGAACGCCGTCGACAACATGATCCAGTCCCAGCTCCAGGGCGTGGAATTCGTCGTCGCCAACACCGACGCGCAGCAATTGTCGCACAGCAAGGCCGATCGCCGCATCCAGCTCGGCCCGCACCTGACCCAGGGCCTCGGCGCCGGCGCCAAGCCCGAAATCGGCCGCGCGGCGGCCGAGGAAGCGGCCGACGAACTCGCCCGCCACCTCGACGGCGCGCACATGGTCTTCATCACCGCCGGCATGGGCGGCGGCACCGGCACCGGCGCCGCCCCGGTGATCGCGCGCATGGCGCGCGAACGCGGCATCCTGACGGTCGGCGTGGTCACCAAGCCCTTCACGTTCGAGGGCGGGCGCCGCTCCAAATCGGCCGAGACCGGCATCGCCGAGCTTCAGCAATATGTCGACACGCTGATCGTCATCCCCAACCAGAACCTGTTCCGCCTGGCGACCGAGCGCACCAGTTGGAAGGACGCGTTCAAGATGGCCGACAACGTCCTCTACATGGGCGTGCGCGGCGTGACCGACCTGATGATGGCGCCCGGCCTGGTCAATCTCGACTTCGCCGACATCCGCACCGTGATGGCCGAGATGGGCAAGGCGATGATGGGCACCGGCGAGGCCGAGGGCGACAACCGCGCCATCTCGGCGGCCGAGGACGCCATCTCCAACCCGCTGCTCGAAGATACCTCGATGGCCGGCGCGCGCGGCCTGCTGATCAACATCACGGGCGGCGAGGACATGACCTTGTACGAGGTCGACCAGGCCGCCAACCGCATCCGCGAGGAAGTGGCCGAGGACGCGAACATCATCTTCGGCTCGGCGATCGACGAATCGCTCAATGGCCGCATCCGTGTCTCGGTGGTCGCCACCGGCATCGACACGCCGCCGGTCCGCGCGTTCGACGCCGCCCCGGCCGACGCATTTCCGGCCGAGGCCGCCGAATCAGCGCCGGCGCCGGCGCCGGACGCCGCGTCCGACGCCCACGGCGCGGCCCCGCGCCATGCGACGCCGAACTTCGTCAACGCCCCGCCGGTCGCGGCCGCGCCCAACGCCGCCGCGTCCCACGCCGCATCGCCCGGCGCGCCCTCGCCCAATGCGGTCCCGCAGCACATGGCCGGCGTACGCCCGTCGCCGCGCTCCCCCCTGTTCTCCGAGGCCCCGCGCCAGCCCGAACCGGTCCATCAGCCCGCCCCGCGCGGCGGCAGCCTGTTCAGCATCGTCACCGGCGCGCTGCGCCGCCAGCCGGCCCCCGAAGCCCCGCGCGCCGAACCCGCCCTGCCCGACCCCGAGCCCACCGCCACGGTGCGCCAGGCTTCGGCCGACGAGGTCGGGCTGGACATCCCCGCCTTCCTGCGCCGCCAATCCTGATCCGCTCCATGGCGCCGCGCCGCCCTCCCCGGCCGGCACGGCGCTATGCGCGACATCGATCATTATGGCGTAATTTTGTCTTTATTCTCAGTCCCTTACCCCGTAACAGTCAGCAATAATCCTTGACTCGCCCCGCCGCGCCGCACCCGCTACAGATCATGCTGTCGGTGCTGTAACGCACGACGGAAATCGAACGATCGAGAATTAAGCGATCAAGACGCGATCGAAACGCGCTCAAGAAGCGATCAAAGACTGGGGGACACATATGGACGGAATGCTGGCGATGGTGGGGAACGACGCCCTGCGGCAGGCCCAGCCGCCCGCCGTCCAATCCTCCCCCGCTCCGGCATCCGCCACACGGACCTCGCGCGCCCCGCGCCAGCAGACCCTGCGCCACGCCATCTCCTGCGTGGGCGTCGGGCTGCATACCGGCCGGCGCATCAACCTGGTCCTCCGTCCGGCCGCCGAGGAGACCGGCATCGTCTTCCGCCGCACCGATCTCGACGGCCGCACCATCGCCGCCCGGTTCGACCAGGTCGTCGATACCCGCCTCAGCACCGTGATCGGCGATGCCCGTGACCCGGCGTTGCGCGTCGCCACCATCGAACATCTGATGGCGGCGTTCGCGGGCTGCGGCGTCGATAACGCGCTGGTCGATGTCGACGGGCCCGAAATCCCGGTACTGGACGGCTCGGCAGCCGATTTCGTCTTCCTGCTCGACTGCGCCGGCCTGGCGGAACAGGCCGCCACGCGCCCGGTGATCGACATCCTGGTCCCCGTCCGCGTGGCCGAGGGCGACGCCTTCGCCGAACTGCGCCCCGCCCGCGACCCCAGTACTCGCGATCCCGGCCTGTCGATGACCTCGTCGATCGAATTCGCCGCCGCCGCGATCGGCGAACAGACCTTCGCCACGCGGCTCGACCGCCAGGTCTTCCGCCGCGACCTCGCCAATTGCCGCACCTTCACCCTGCGGCAGGACATCGAGGCCCTGCACAAGGCCGGCCTGGCCCGGGGCGGCTCGCTCGACAATGCGGTGGTGGTGGACGGCGCGCGCGTGCTCAACCCTTCCGGCCTGCGCCGCCCGGATGAATTCGTCCGGCATAAGATGCTCGACGCGGTGGGCGATCTCTACCTTGCCGGCGCCGCGATCAACGGCCTGTTCACCGGCCACAAATCCGGCCACGCCTTGAACAACCGCCTGCTCCGCGCCCTCTTCGCCGACCCCGCCGCCTGGCGCCTGCGCAGCCGCGCCCCGCAGCCGCAGTCCCTCCGCATCGCCGCCTGAACAGCCCAAGCCGTCACGAACGGATGACCCGGTCTTGAAGCGAAGCGCCATCGCCATACGTCGCACGCGTATGGCGATGGCGTGCCGTCAAGGCTCGCCTGGGGAAGATCCCTGGGGGAAAGCACATGTCCGGAAAAATCGTCACCTGCCTGTGGTTCGACCATGACGAGGCGCGGAAAGCGGCGGAATTCTACGCGGCCACCTTTCCGGACAGCCATGTCGGACCAGTGCTTCACGCTCCGTCCGATTACCCTGGCGGCGAACGGGGCAGCGAGCTGACCGTCGAATTCACCGTACTCGGCCAGGCATTCATCGGCCTGAATGGCAGGGGCCTGAACGACAGGAACCGGAATGGCGGCCCCGCATTCTCGCCGAACGAGGCGGTCAGCTTCCAGGTGATGACCGAGGATCAGGCGGAAACCGACCGCTACTGGAATGCGATCATCGAGAATGGCGGCAGCGAAGGCGCGTGCAGTTGGTGCAAGGACCGTTGGGGCTTCTCGTGGCAGATCGTGCCGCGAATCCTGATGGCCGCGCTGAAGGATCCGGACCGCGCCGCCGCAAAGCGGGCGATGGACGCCATGATGACCATGCGCCGGATCGACATTGCCCGGATCGAGGCCGCGCGAGCGGGCCGTATGACGGCCTGACCCGCCGCCATGCACGACGCCGGCCCTCAGTCGCGGCCCGCGTCGAGAAACCGCTGCATGAACACCAGGTCGAGCCAGCGACCGAATTTGTGTCCGACCTCGCGCAACGTTCCCACGCGCTCAAAGCCGAGACGGTCATGCAGGCGGATCGAGGCGGGATTGGCGGCGTCGATCCCGGCCACCATGACATGCTTGCCGAGGGACGCCGCCCGGCCGAACAGGGGCTCGACCAGCGCCCTGCCCACCCCGCGGCCACGCATGTCGGCGCGAACATAGACCGAGTGCTCGACCGTATGCCGATAGCCCGGCCAGGGCCGAAAATCGCCGAACGTGGCATAGCCCAGCACCGAATCGTCCGCCGGGTGCCCGGCCACCAGCACCGGATAACCCTGGCCGGCCCGCTGCGCGAACCAGACCTTGCGGTCCTCCAGCGTCGCTTCCTGCTCCGTGTAGACGGCCGAGGATGTGCGGACGACCTCGTTATAGATGGCCAGGATGCCGGACAGGTCGGCCTCGGTCGCGTCGCGGACGGTAATGGACATCGGCACGCCTCGGGCGATACGGGATGGAATCATGCGGTGCCGTCCACTATAGTGTCATCATGTCTACGATACAAGACGACATCACCTTGTCCGCATTGGAGCACACCCTCGCCGCCCGGCTGCGCGCCGAGCGCGTGGCGCGCGGCTGGTCATTGTCCGACCTGGCCATACGGTCGGGCGTCAGCCGCGCCATGATCAGCAAGGTCGAGCGCGCCGAGGCCAGTCCCACCGCGACGGTGCTGGGGCGCCTGTCCGGCGCGTTCGGACTGACTTTGTCCACATTGCTGGCCCGGGCCGAAGGCGACGCATCCGGCGCGGGGCGCATCATGCGGGGCGATGCGCAGCCGCTTTGGCGCGACCCGGCCACGGGCTATCTCCGGCGCGCGGTGTCGCCCCCGGGCGCCGAGCCGGAACTGGTTCACGTCGAGCTGCCGCCCGGCGCATGTGTGAACTATCCGGCCGCGGCCTATGCGCATCTGGACGGCCAATGCGTCTGGGTGCTCGCAGGGGCGCTGTCGTTCCGCGCAGGCACGACCGAACATCACCTCGCCGCGGGCGATTGCCTCACGCTCGGCCTCCCGCTGGATTGCGCGTTTCACAATCCCTCCGAATCCACCCCCTGCACCTACCTCGTCGCCATCTCACGCATGCAAAAATCGTGATATCCACACATGGAACTGACCGCCCCCTCTCCAGAGACGTCACCAGCCCCTTCTCACGCGCGCTCCCGGCCCTCCGCCGCCACGCGCAGCGCCGCGTCGCGCGCCAGCCCCGGGGGCAACGGCGCATCGGTGAACAGCAGCCGCGTCAGCACCGGCGCAACGACGGCATCGATCACGCGCGCGGCGGACAGGCGGACCGGCGGCCGGGCGGCGGCGAGAATCGCCTCGATAACGGGCTGCACCGTATCCATCAGGCTGCATGCGGCCTGTGCGCCGTCCCAGCCGCGCAGGATGTCGCGCATCATCTCCCGGCCGGGCGTCGAGTCCATCTCCTCCTGATACATCTCCGCCCAGGTCGCCAGGTCGGTACCCAAATGGCCGGTCGGCTGGATCGGGCACTCCGTGCGCAGGGTGCGCTGGGCGACGTCGCTCACCAATGTCGCCAGATCGCCCCAGCGGCGATAGATCGTCGAGGGCGTCACGCCCGCGCGCTGCGCAATCTGCGGCACCGTCAGCGCCTCGCGGCCGCCCTCCGCGATCAACGCGCCGACCGCCGCATGCACGGCCTGCTGCACGCGCAAACTCCGCCCCCCCGGTCGCATCCCTGCTCGCCCCCCTGCTTGCCCCCCCGCTTGCAAGATCCGTCTTACCGACATGATGCGTACCCCCTAAAGCAAATATATTGCTTTTATGCGGCATACTCCAATATGGACTAACGCACATCCTATGCTTTAACGGGGGAACCCGTCCATGACGAAGCTACCTGCACGACGCCTCCTCTGGACCTATGGCGCGGTCCTGTTCGTCTTTCTCGGCGCCTCGGCCGCGCTGACCCCGCTCTTTCCGCTCTATCAGGCGCAATGGCACGTCCCGGTGCCGATGCTCCAGGCCGCCTTCGCGATCTATGCCCTGACCCTGCTGGGCGCGCTGCTCTGCTTCGGCGCGCTGTCCGACCATATCGGCCGCCGCCGCGTCGCGCTCATGGCGATCGCGATCGAGGCACTGGCCATGCTGCAATTCGCCACCGCCGCGGGGATCGGCGACGTCATCCGGGGCCGCGCCCTGCAGGGGCTGGCCACCGGCATCGCCACCAGCGTGCTCAGCGCGGGCCTTCAGGACGCCGAACGCGCGCGCGGCGGGCTGATCAGCGGCATGGTGCCGATGGGCTCGATGGCGGGCTTCGCGCTGTTCTCGGCCGTGCTGGCACGCTTCGCGCCCCAGCCGCTGCATCTGGTCTTCGTGCTGGTCCTCGCCGCCCTGGCACTGGCCGTTCCCGCGATCCTCGCCCTGCCCGAAACGGTCTCGCCGAAGCCAGGCGCGCTCGCCTCCCTCAGGCCCCGCGTGCATGTGCCCCACCGGGCCCGCGCGGCCCTGCTCCGGGTCGCGCCCGCCAATATCGCGGTCTGGGCGCTCGCCGGGCTGTTCCTGTCGCTCGGCCCCGCCGTCGCGCGGCTGGCCGCCGGCGGATCGACCGACCCGCTGCTGGGCGGCTGGGAAATCGCCTCGGTCATGAGCGCGGCGCTCGCGGCGATGCTGCTGCACCGCAAGGGTGACGCGATGATGCTGCTCCGGCGCGGCGCGCCCCTCGTTCTGCTCGGCCTGCCCGTCATCCTGCTCGGACTTCATGCCCGGCACCTCGCGCTCTTCCTCCCGGGGGCCGCGATCGCCGGCGCCGGGCTCGGCCTGATCGTCCAGGGGTCGCTCCGCGCGCTGGTCCCGCTCGCCCACGTCCACGAGCGCGCCGGCCTGATGGCCAGCTATTTCGTGCTCAGCTACCTCGCCTTCTGCGTGCCGGCCTTCGCCGCCGGGTTCGCGGTGCGCGGCCTTGGCCTCACGGCCACCACCGATCTCTACGTGGTGCTGCTGATCGGGCTGACGGGCATGACCCTGCGCGCGTTGAACCGTTCGAACGACGGCCCGGCTCCCGCGGAAACGGCCGCATAAATCCGCGCACCCCGCCCAAGCCCCCGGCCCAAGGCTCCCGCGCAAGCCTCTTGCGTTGGGGGCGTCCTCAGGCGGCGCCGCGCCGCGGCGACAGGCCGGACAAGGCCGGATACAGGGCCCGATAGCGCGCCAGCACCGGCCCGTACGCCTCCCTCAGGGCCGCGTCGGGCGCCACGGTCGCGATCCGCTCGGGCGGCAGGCAGATGTCCGCGACGCACTCTCCCGTCGCGGCCAGCCGGGCCAGCCGCGCCGCGCCGAACGCGCCGCCCTGCTCTCCGTGCGCCAGACGATGCAGCGGAATATCCATGACCGAGGCCAGGATCGACACCCAGGCTGCGCTGCGCGACCCGCCGCCGATCACGTCGGCCTGGCGCAGGACGGAACCAGCCGATGCCAACCCGTCCAGGGCATCGCGAAACGAAAAGGCCACGCCTTCCAGCACGGCCTGGGTCATGTCCGCCCGCGTGCTCGCCCGATCCAGCCCGACGAACGCGCCCCGGATCGCGGCGTCGTTATGGGGCGTCCGCTCCCCGGACAGATAGGGCAGGAACAGCACACCCGACGGCGCGGTGACCCGCTCCGGCAATTCGGCCAGCAGCGCCGCCTCGTCCCGTCCGGCCACCTCCGCCCACCAGGCCAGGCAGGACGCGGCGGACAGGGTCACCCCCATCTGGTGCCACATCTCCGGCACCGCATGGCAGAAGGCATGGATGGCCGATTCCGGCCGGGGGCGAAAACGCTCGGTCGTGGCCCACACCACCCCCGACGTCCCCAGCGAGACGAAGGCATCGCCCTCCCGCACCGCCCCCAGCCCGACCGCGCCGGCCGCATTGTCGCCGGCCCCTCCGGCCAGGATCGGCGGCACCGCCATCCCCCACCGCGCGGCCAGCGCGCGCGTCAGCCGCCCGGCCTGCGCCGTGCCCTCGCACAGGGCCGGCATCGCGGCCCGCGTCAGGCCGGTCGCCGCCAGCGCATCGTCCGACCAGCGGCGGCGCCCGACATCCTGCCACAACGTACCGGACGCGTCGGACATGTCCTCGATCATCTCGCCGCTCAGGCGATAGCGCAGCCACGCCTTCGGCAGCAGGACATGCCGGACGGCGTCGAAGATCTCCGGCTCGTGCCGCGCCACCCATATCAGCTTCGGCGCCGTGAATCCCGGCATGGCGATGTTGCCGCACACGCTCCGGCTGTCGGGAAAACGCTGCTCGAACACGTCGCATTCCGCGCTGGAGCGCACATCGTTCCACAGGATGCACGGCCGCAGCACCTGCCCCGCCGCGTCCAGCAGCACGGCGCCATGCTGCTGCCCCGACAGGCCGATCCCCCGCACCGCGGCGACCGCCGCCGGCTGCTCGGCCCGCAATCCGTCCACCGCGTCGAACAGCGCCCCCCACCAATCCGCGGGCTCCTGCTCGCTCCAGCCGGGATGCGGGGACCGGCTGCTCAGCCCGACGGTCCGCTTCGCCAGGACGGCCTGCGCCTCGTCCACCAGAACCGCCTTGATCCCCGACGTACCCGCATCGATACCGATATACATCACCCGTTCCCTGCAACACGCCCCGGCGGAATGCCCGCGCCCGACTCAGGCCCCGACTCAGGCAATGCGGCATCCCGGCATCGCCCGACCGGATGAAATCATCCGATCGGGCGAAAACACGCATCAAAATAACGCGTTCGGCCGCACCCGCCGCGCGATGCCGTCCACCGCGATGGTGAACGCCGCGTCGCACGGCCGGTTGTCCGCCACGGCCTTCGCCAGTTGGATGACGATTTTCCCCTGGGCGGTTCAGGAATTCCAGCCCGCCTGGTGCAGGCATGTCTTGCGTATCGCCATTACGCCTGGTTGAGCCGTTTCAGGACGGCCGCCACGATGATTTCGGGCTGGTCTTCCTGAACGAGGTGCCCGGAATCGTCCACCGCGATGCAATCAGCGTCGGAGATCAATGCAGCCAGCGCCACGCCCTTTTCAAAGGGTATCCATTCGTCGTTTCGCCCCCAGAGGACTGTTACGGGACAGTCCATCCGCCCGTATCGTCCTTCAACCTCATCGGTAAATTTCTGGTCCATCTGCGCTATCTGGCGATAGAACGCAGGCTGGCCTACTGGCCCGAGCCACGGCGCACTATAGATTTCCAATGCTTTTTCGGACAGCGGATTATAAGCCGCTGTCTGCAAGTAGGCGCGCAATAGCGCCCGGTGCATGTAGTCCGGCATTCCGGAGAAGGCGGCCTCATGCTGACGCACATGCTGAACCAAAGCGGACCCCCAGGGGGCGAGGGCAACGGCGTCGAAGATCGTCAAGGAACTATAACGTAAGCCGTTCATGTAGTAGGCGCGTAGCGCCGTGGCCCCGCCGAAGTCATGTGCCAACATATCGGGACGTTCGAGGTCCCATTCCGCGAACAAAGCGGCGAGGGTCTTGTTCTGCACAGCCAGAGAGACGTCTTGACCCTCACGCATCTCCGACAGTCCGTAGCCGACCAGATCGAAATAGTAGATGGTCCTGCGGTCGGCGAGTTGCGGCACGATTCTACGCCAGACCTGCGAGGAAAAGGGTGTCCCATGAAGCGCCACCAGCGGTGGCCCGTTGCCGGCCTTGCCCCACCGGACGGCATTTCCTTCTATGATCGTCGTATGGGGCAGATCCAGCATGACAGCGACTCATATTGCAATTTAGCTAAATGACAATATGATAACAGCTATGGATAGATCAAACCAAATCAAAGCGATGGCGAGCGAGCAACGCCTGACGGTCCTTCGATTGCTGGCGAAACCGCAAAAGCACTTCGGCCACCAATGGTCGGCCGATCCGGTCGAGTTCGGCGTCTGCATGACATTGATCGCTGAGGCACTATCGGTGGCACAGCCTACGGCTAGCCGCCATCTGGAAATTCTCAAACAAGCCGGCTTCATCACCGTGCGGAAGCACCTGAAATGGTCGTATTGCAAACGGGATGAAGCTGCAATCAAGGACTATCTGAATTGGCTGGGCGCTGAACTCTCCTCAACTTGGTAAGTCATTAGGACTGACCTCAAAAATCAGCCTTGGATCACAAATCCTCATCCAAGGGAATCTATCCCACTTCGCACTACAACCTAGGCGGGTCTCGCCGGCCACTCAGTGCCGGACCGCCTGCGGATACTCGGTGCACAGGAAATGGCGCCGCGGCGCGTCCTCCTCGATCTCGGGAAAACGGGATGACGGTTCCAGGAAGCAATTATCGGCATGGTCGTCACACAGCGACGACACCTCGCCGCTGACGGTCAGCCCGGTACCGTCCTCGCCCCAGAATTGATGGATGGTGCGGGGCGGAATGCACACGCTCTGCCCCGGCTTCAGCCGCGCGGAATCGCCCGGCCGCATCCGCCGCGCAACGCCGTCCACCGCGATGGTGAACGCCGCGTCGGACGGCCGGTTGTCCGCCCCGGCCTTCGTCAGTTGGACGATGATGTTCCCCCCGGCCCGGTTGATGATGTCCTCCATCTTGGTGCGATGGAAATGCGCAGGCGAACGTTGCCCCTCGGGGTCCAGGATCAGCTTCTCGGCATAGGATTTGTCATACCCCCCGTTGGGGCTCTCGTGACGCATCGACCCGTTGCGCAGCGTGAACAGCGTGCGGCCGATCCTGGTAAAATCCCCCTGCCCGAAATCGGTGACGTCCCATCCCAGCATGCATGCGCGAATCTCGTCCGCCTCCGGCCCCTTGGACATCCAATCCTCCACGGTCCAGTAAGCGAATTCCGGCAGGCTGATCCCGTAATCCCGAAAGGTCGCCATCGCCAGCGCGATGCTGGCGTTGATCTGCGAGCGTTTCAAAAGCATCTTTCTCTCTCCTTGAAAATTTCCGGTGATCCGTTGCGGGGATTTCTTCACGACAGCAGGATGTCGCGCGGCCGCGAGAATTCCGGCGCAGCGGCTCCTCCGCCGACCGCCCGCCCGCCGGCCTCCCCTCCCTTCGCGGGACGCCCGTCGAACAGCGCCATCAGCACAGCCGCCCCGAAGATGAACAGCGACATGACGGCAAAGCTCGCCCCCAGGCTGTGGGTCCGGGCCTGGATGTCGCCGATGATCCACGACCCCAGGAAGCCGCCCAGCGCACCGGCACTGTTGATTACGCCCATGGCCACCCCGGCCGCCTCGCGCGGCAGGATGTCGGGCACGATGGCGAAGAACGGCCCAAGCGGTGCCTGCATGCAGGCACAGCCCAGCACCATGCAGAGATAGGCAGCAACGAAGCTGCCCGGCGCCGCCAGGTAGCTGGCCAGAAAGAACGCGGCCGAGAGCATCAGCAGCGGCCAGACCAGATGCTTGCGGATCCGATAGCGGTCGGACAGGTTCGACGCCGCGACCATCAGCACGACCGACCCGGCATAGGGCCCGGCGGCCAGCAGCCCCGTGCCGCCCATGCTCCGCGCGCCGCCGCGATGGATGATGTCGGGCAGCCACATGATGAAGCCATAGGCCGTGACGCTCCACAGCAGCAATTGCAGGCTCAGGCTCAACACGCGCCTGTCCGACAGCACCGCCCAGATCCCGCCCCCGGCCGCCCCTACCCCGGCTGGTGCGATCGCACGCTGTTCCCGCGCCAGCCGCGCCCCCAGCGCCGCGCGCTCTTCCGCCGGCAGCCAGCCGGCCTGCTGCGGCGTGTCCGACATCGTGGCAAGCCAGACGAACGCCCATACGATCGACGGCACCCCCTCGACGACGAACACGGTCCGCCAGCCCAGGCGCGACATCAGATACCCCGTGATCGCGGACATCCACAGCACCGTCACCGGATTTCCGAGAATCAGATAGGTATTCGCCCGCGACCGCTCGTCCCGCGAAAACCATTGCGTCAACAGCAGCAGCATGGCCGGGATGATCAGGCTTTCCATGCTGCCCAGCAGGAACCGATCGGCCGCCAGCAGCCAGAAATTGTCGACCAGCCCCGTCAGGGACGCCATCACGCCCCACCCCAGGATACAGACGAAGATCATCCTGGTCGGGCTGTGCCGGCGCGCATAGGCGGCGGCAGGCACCTGGAAGGCGAAATAGCCCAGAAAGAACAGCGCGGACAGCAGCGCCGCCCTGCCGGGGGAAATGCCCAGATCGTCGTTCAGCCCTGCCGTGGCGCCGAAGCCGTAATTCGTGCGGTCCAGATAGGCCAGGCTGTAGGTCACGAACACGATCGGCATGATCCGCAGCCACCGGGCGGAAACGCGCCCTGGCTGGGGCGCGCTTCGAGGCATGCTCTTCTGGGGCATGCTCTGGGGCGCGCTCTGGGGCGTGCTCTGGTTGGACATGCGAGGGTTATCCCTTTCTTGTCTTGAGGCATCGTCCGACGGCACGCTTCGGTTCCCGCCGCGATCCCCTGCCGCCTGGTCGCCGGCTTTCGAACGGCCGGGCGCCCCGCCGATGTTCATCGACGCGACCATGCTGTCCAATAATGTTTCATGATCCCCGTCATCACGTCCCGCGATCACCGACCCGTGACGCGCTGTGCAATCCGGCTTGGATAGGATGGTGGAACAGGGCCGCCCGGCCCGGCGGCACATGCGGGGATTTTTCAAACCTTATGGAAATCAGACATCTCAGGTCGTTCTGCGCGCTGGCCGAGACGCTGCATTTCGGCATGGCCGCCGACCGGCTGAACATCGTGCAGCCCGCGCTCAGCACGCATATCAAGCAGCTCGAACAGCATGTCGGCACCCGGCTCGTCGAACGCTCGCACCATCACGTTCGGCTGACCGCGGCCGGGCGCGATTTCCTGCGCCATGCGCGCGACATCCTGCACGGCATCGATCGCGCGATCGCCAGCGCACGCAATGTCGGGTCTGGCGCGGCCGGCACCCTGCGGATCGGGGCGGTGTCCTCGGCGCTGAACCTGTTCCTGGCCCACACGATCCGCGCCTTCGAGGAATCCTGCCCGGGCGTGGAAATCACGCTGCTGACTCTGGATTCCTGCCGCCAGGTCGCGGCCCTGGCGCAGGGACAGCTCGATCTCGGCTTCGTCCGCATGCCGATCGCGCGGGACAATGTCGAAATCCGCACGATCGCCTATGAAGATTTCGACGTCGTCATAGCACGCGGCCACAGCCTGTCCGGTTATGCCCGGCTGACGCCCGAAGCCCTCAGCGGCCAGACCATCCTCATGTTGTCGCGCGAGAATGCGCCCGGCTTTCACGACGCGCTATCCCGCGCATCCCACCTGCAGGACCTGCCTTCGAAGAAGATCAAATATTTCCACGAATACACAAGCGCGATCCAGATGGCCGGCGTCGGGCTGGGCGTGGCGATCGTCCCGACCTGCGCCGTCATCTCCACCGGCGACGAGATCCGCCGCGTCCCGCTCGATCTCGGCGCCCATCGCTCCGAAATCGGCGCCGCCTGGGTCGACCCGCTGCCGCCCCTGGCGGAACGCCTGCTCTCCCGCCTCGACATGGCTCGCATCGACACGGCTCGCATCGGCGGCCCGGACAACCGGGTCCGCCCATGCGACGGCGCGTCAGGACCGGGTCAGAACCGTGCGTGCAGCGAGCCGAAGATCTGGCGCGGCGCTCCCGCGAAGAGCTGCTGCGTGTCGCCCGACATGGAATAGCCGCCGATGCCGCCGACATATTGCTGATTGAACAGGTTGTAGACACCCAGGTTGAATTCAAGCGTCTCAAGATGCGGAACATGCCGGAAGCGATAATTCGCCGACAGCGTCGCCAGCCAGTAGCCGCTCACCGCCGCGTCGTTGACATACGAGATATAGCGCTTGCTCATGTAGTTGACGTTGAAGTTCAGCCGGGCATCCCCGAACGCATAGCTCGCGTTCGCCTTGTACATCCATTGCGGATAGCCCGCCTCCAGCTTGCCCGCGACCGGATAGGTCACGCCGTCGCTCGTCACGTCGCGGCCATAGGTCGATTTGTTGTAGCTGAAGCTGTTGAAGACCTCCAGGCCGGGCAGCGGCCGCACGGTCACGCCCGCATCCGCGCCCCACATATCCATGTTGCCCACGTTGATATAGGTATTGTGCGCGTTCACCAGGCTGCCGACCGTGATCGTGGCCAAGCGGTTGCGATAGTCGATGTGATAGAGATTGACCAGAACCGTCAGCCGCTTCGCGTTATAGCGATATCCCACCTCGTAGTTATAGGACGTCTCCGGCTTCAGGTTCGTCGGCATCTCGTTGACGCCCCAGGCATTGCCGCTCTGCCACGTATTGTACGTATAGGCCCGCAGGTTCTTCGCGAAATCGAAGAACAGCTCGTTTCTACCCAGGAACGTCCAGTTCAGGCTGACATGCGGCAGGAAGGCGCCGGCCGTCGTCAGGCTGCCATTGGGCAGCGTGTCCTGGCCGGTATAGGTCGGATTGTTGTAGGACGCGCCCCCCGCCGTGGTCGTCAGCATCGACTTGAAGCCCGCATGCGCGCGCAGGTTCTGCAGGATGCGATAGCTGTCTTCCAGATAATATTGGAACGTGTTCGTGTTGAACTGCATCGCATAGGCCGTGGCGAACGGATCGTCATAGGGCCCCGTTCCGCTGCGCGGCGCGCCCTGGCCCAGCACGGGCTGGCTGTAGTAACGCTGCGCCCAGCTATAGCCCACATGCTCGTACCAGACCCCGCTATGCAGCGTGTGATTGCCGATTTCGTATTGCAGGGCAGCCGTCGCCCCCAGGCGTGTGACCGCGGTATGGCCCACCTGCTGGATCATCGGCGCGCCCGACGGCGACGTGACATAGGGATTCGTCCATTCGTAATCCCCGCCGGACTGGTGGTCGTACAGCACGTTGGTGAAATGCAGCCGGTCGGTCAGGTCATATTGCGTCGTAATGCCGGTCAGGTAATTCCGCTGAAGCTGCGCCCCGTCGTAATAGGACGCATCCTCCGGGTCCGACAACCTGTCATAGCCGGCCGGAAACTGCCCCAGTGCCGCCTTATAGGCCGTGGCATAGTCGGGATAGTAGTAATCGACCCGCTGGCCCAGCTTGCGGATGATCTCCAGGCTCAGGTCGCTATAGTTATATTGATCGAACTCCGAATAGTTGAAATAGCCGCTGACCTTCCCCCGCGTGCCCAGCGGCTGGACGACCTTGAAATTCGCCTGCTGCTCGAACTGATCGCCCGCGCCCTTCCACTTGCCCGCGTCGGTGCGGGCATAAGCGGCGGAAAACTTCGTGCCGGTGCGGTTCAGCACCCCGCTCTCGAACCGGGCGAAGGTGCGATAGGTCCCATTGCTGCCGAAGGTCTGGGACACGTCGCCGCCCATCCTGTCGCGCGGGTCCAGCGTATAATATTGCAGCGCGCCGCCCAGGTTGGTGATGGACATGACATCCAGCGCCCCGCCCCCCTGCGACATGTTCACATGGCCGATATTGTCCTGGATCACCGCCTGGTTGATGTCCAGGCCGCTGGCATTGATGAACTGCCCGTCCCCCAGCGGGATCCCGTCGAGCGTGATGCCAAGCTGGCTCTGCGTATAGCCCCGGATATAGAACGTGTTCGCCCAGGTATCCAGGCCGAACGGGTCGTCCGAGGCAAAGCTCACCCCCGGCGTCGTGGCCGAGAGCACCTGCAGCACGCTGGTTCCCGGCACAAAGGTCTCCAGCGCCTTGCGCGTGATCGTCTGCTCCATCCCATGGGACGTATTGCGGTTCGCGGTCACGGCCAGCGATTCCGACGCGGCGACGGCGGCATGGACGCGCGGTTTCGGCGCATGGGATGCCGCCGCCTTGTCCTTCGGCTTGCGCACCGGCACCGGAGCGCCATGGGCTGCAGGCAACGCAGCCAGCACCGCCAAAGATGAAACGAAGGCGTACAAAAATTTTCTTCGCGCGCTCACGGGCCGCTCCTTGCTCACGAATTCGTGTGGTGCGATATTGTCGAAAGCGATACGAATTGTGCATTCATATTCCGGCATAGAAATGACGGAATCATTCACTACATTTCGTCGCTCTGAAGGATTTTGACGTCATCGGGAGACATGATGGAAGATGCTGCCAGGTCCGACCTCGACCGGACCGACCGTGCGATCCTGAACCACCTGGCAGCGAACGGGCGCCTGTCGATCTCGGACCTCGCCCCGCTGGTCAATCAAAGTGCGGCGACATGTTTTCGCCGGGTGCAACGCCTGGTCGAACGCGGCGTCATCCTGCGCTTCAGCGCGATCCTCGATTCCGCCAAGGTCGGGCGCGGCGCGCTGGTCCTGGTGGGCGTCAATCTCGACTCGCTGGACAAGGCGAACATCCTAGCCTTCGAAAGCGCGGTCCGCGCGCTGGACATCGTGATCGACTGCTACCTGGTCTCGGGGGAATACGATTATTTCCTCAAGATCCGCGTCGCCGACATCTACCGCTTCAATGCGATCCACAGCGACTATCTCGTCTCGCTGCCCGGCATCAACCGCACGCGCACCTTCATCTGCCTCAAGGAGGTGATCGACCGGCACGAACCCGCGCTCGATTTCTGATCCGCCTCCAATCCGAAACGCCCCGCCCCATGCCCCGTCCCGCGCCGAATCCCCCCCTCATTCGCCGCGAAAACGACGCCATGGCCTTCACCATGGCCCGGCGCATGATATAAGGCAGACCGAACTGGAAGAGCCGGCATGTCACTGCACACCATTCGCACCCGTTTCGCTGCTTGTCCCACCGGCCCCCGCGCCGCCCGGTACGCCGCGCTCGCCCTGATGCTGTCGCTCGCAGCCTGCGGCGGCGACAAGAAGGCGATCAGCGACATGCAGGCGCATGTCCCCCCGGCCGACACGCTCTACAATAACGGCATCGACGCCCTGCACAGCCAGCGCTACGCCCTGGCCGCCGCGGAATTCGAGGCCCTGCAGCAGAACTATCCCTATTCCGGCTATGTCGCGAACGCCCAGCTCATGGAAGGCTACGCGAACTACCTCCAGGACAAATATCCCGAGGCCGTGCAGCAGCTCGATCGCTTCCTCGAACTGCACCCCACCAGCCCCGACGCCGCCTATGCCTTCTATCTCCGCGCGCTCTGCTATTATGAACAGGTCTCCGACATACGGCGCGACCAGCAGGGCACGATCGAGGCGATGAACGCGCTGGAAGAGGTCATCACCCGCTTCCCGCAATCGCCCTACGCCCGCGACGCGCAGCTCAAGATCGATCTCTGCCGCGACCACCTGGCCGGCAAGGAAATGCTGGTCGGCCGCTTCTATCAGCAGCAGCGGAATTACGAGGCCGCGGTCAATCGCTACCAGCGCGTGGTGCAGGATTTCCAGACCACCAACCACGTGCCCGAGGCCCTGGAACGGCTGGTCGAGGTCTATCTCGATCTCGGCCTGACCGATCAGGCCCGCCGCACCGCCTCGGTCCTGTCCTACAACTACCCCGGCAGCCAGTGGTACCGCTACAGCTACGACATGCTGCGCAGCAAGCATCTGCTGGCCGCCAACGCCCCGCTGCCCGGCTCGGCCCCCGACACGGCCCAGGCTCCGTCCGATGCCGGCACGCCGGACCACAAGGCCCCGCCGCCACCGTCCCGCCGCGGCTTCTTCTCGCGCACCTGGCACGCGATCTTCTGACCCATCGCTCCGATACCGCTATCCGGCGCGGGCCCGATGCATGCTGACCCATCTCGCCATCCGTGACGTCGTCCTGATCGAACGGCTGGACCTGCCCTTCTCCCCCGGGCTGACGGTGCTGACCGGCGAGACCGGGGCAGGCAAATCCATCCTGCTCGACAGTCTTGGCCTTACCCTGGGCGACCGGGCCAGCGCCGGCCTGGTCCGCGCCGGCGCCGAGCAGGCCAGCGTCACAGCCTGCTTCGAACTGGCCTCCGACCACCCGCTGCACGGCGTCCTGGCCGAACAGGGCATCCTGATCGACGATCCGCGCGACCCCCTGGTGCTGCGCCGCCTGGTCGCCACCGACGGCCGCTCCCGCGCCTATATCAACGACCAGCCGGTGGGCGTGGCCCTGCTGCGCCGCGCCGCCGGCCTGCTGGTCGAAATCCAGGGCCAGCACGAACAGATGGGCCTGGCCGACCAGTCGACCCATCTCGACCTGCTCGACGCGTTCGACGTGCCGCCCGCCCTGCGGGCCGACACCGCCGACACCTATCGCGCCTGGATGGAGGCCACGGCCGAACTCGCCGCCGCCCGCGCCGCGCTCGAAAGCGCGGCGCGCGAGGAAGACTGGCTGCGCCAATCGGTCGAGGACCTCGCCGCCCTCGCCCCGCAGGAGGACGAGGAAACCCATCTGGCCGGCCTGCGCCAGGCGCTGCAACAGGGCGAACGGCGGGGCGAGGCCATCGCCGCCGCCCTGGCCGAACTCACGCCGCGCGACCGGCGCGCCGCCGGTCCCGCCGCCGCGCTGCGCAATGCCGGCCGCACCCTGCAGCGGCTGCTGCCCGCCCCGGGACACGCCCCCGGCCATGCCGCCGCAGGCGACGGCGCGGTCCCTTCCACCGCCGCCGACCTGCTGGCGCAAGAGGCCATGGCCGCCCTCGAACGCGCCGAGGAAGCCCTGGCCGAAGCCGAAACCCATCTCTCCCGCCTCGTTGCGGAGTCTGAGGCCGATCCCCAACTCCTGGAACAGACCGAGGAACGGCTGTTCGCGCTCCGCGCCGCCGCGCGCAAGCACGGCGTGTCGGTCCCCGAACTGCCCGGCCTGCTCGCCGCCTTCTCCGCGCGGCTGGCCGCCCTCGATTCCGGCAACAGCCGCATCGCCGCACTCCAGGCCGAAGTCGCCGCCCGCCGCGCCCGTTTCGCGGACGCGGCCGCCCTGCTCTCGGCCGCCCGCGAACGATCGGCCCGCCGGCTCGAACAGGCCGTGACCGCCGAATTGCGGCCGCTGCGCCTGGAACGCGCCCGCTTCCTCGTCTCGCTCCCCGCCCTGCCGCCCGAGGGCTGGAATGCCAGGGGCCGCGAACAGGCCGCCTTCCTCATCGCCGCCAATCCCGGCCAGCCGCCCGGCCCGCTGGCCAAGGTCGCCTCGGGCGGCGAATTGTCCCGCCTGATGCTGGCGCTCAAGGTCGTGCTGGCCGGCCGCTCCGCCGTCCCCACCCTGGTGTTCGACGAAGTCGATTCCGGCGTCGGCGGCGCCACCGCCTCATCCATCGGCGAGCGTCTCTTCCGCGTCGGGCAGGACGTCCAGGTCCTGGTCGTCACCCACAGCCCGCAGGTCGCCGCCCGCGGCAACGCCCATCTGCGCATCAGCAAGACCGTGACGAAGGGCCGAACCGAAACCCGGGCCGAACCGTTGTCCCCCGCGCAGCGGCGCGAGGAAATCGCCCGCATGCTGGCCGGCGACACGATCACCGAGGCCGCACGGGCGGCGGCGGATTCCCTGCTCCGGGGGTAAGGCCCATGGGAACGAAACAGACGAAACAGATGTCGCACACGCAAGCCGCCCCCAATCCGGCGACCCCCGATCCGGCAACCCCCGATCTGGCAACCTTGCCCCCGGACGCGCTCTCCGAATCCCAGGCCGCCGCCGAACTCGAACGCCTCGCCGCGCGGCTGCACGACCTGGACCGCGCCTATTACGAACAGGACGCCCCCGCCGTCTCCGACGCCGAGTATGACGCGCTGCGCCGGCGCAACCTGGCGATCGAAACCCGCTTCCCCGCGCTACGCCGCGCCGACAGCCCCTCGCTGCGCGTCGGCGCCGCCCCCGCCGCCGCGTTCGGACGGCACCGCCACCTTGTGCCGATGCTCTCGCTGGACAACGTCTTCAACCGCGAGGATTTCGAATCCTTCATCGCCCGCGCCGTCCGCTTCCTCGGCCTGACCGAGGAGCAGTCGCATACCCTGCGCTTCGTCGCCGAACCCAAGATCGACGGGCTGTCGATCAGCCTGACATACGAACACGGGGTCTTCGTCCGCGGCACCACCCGCGGCGACGGGACCGAGGGCGAGGACGTCACCGCCAATCTGCGCACCCTGCGCGACCTGCCCCAGCGCCTGCGCGGCCACGCCCCCGCCCTGATCGAGATCCGGGGCGAGGTCTTCCTCTCCAAGCCCGCCTTCCTGGCCATCAATGCCGACCAGGCGGCCGCCGGGCAGAAACCGTTCGCCAACCCGCGCAACGCCGCCGCGGGCTCGCTGCGCCAGCTCGACCCCGCGATCACCGCCCGGCGCCCGCTCTCGCTCTTCGCCTATGCCCAGGGCTTCGCCTCCGACCGACTGGCCGGCACCCATTGGGACTATCTCGACCGGCTGCGCCATTGGGGGTTCGCGGTCAATCCGCTGTCGCGCATCGTCGAAAACGCGCACGCGGCCGAGGATTTCATGGAAACCATCGCCCGCGAACGCTCGGGCCTCGCATACGACATCGACGGCGTGGTCTATAAGATCGACGACCTGGCCCTGCAGGACCGGCTGGGCTTCGTCGGCCGCGCGCCGCGCTGGGCGATCGCCTGGAAATTCCCCGCCGAACAGGCCATCACCCGCCTCACGCGCATCGACATCCAGGTCGGCCGCACCGGGGCGCTCACCCCCGTCGCCATCCTCGAGCCGGTCAATGTCGGCGGCGTCATCGTCACCCGCGCGACCTTGCACAACGAGGACGAAATCACCCGCAAGGATATCCGCGAGGGTGACCTGGTGCAGATCCAGCGCGCCGGCGACGTCATCCCCCAGGTGCTCGGAATCGTCCCGCCCCGCCCCGGCGAGGCGCCGCGCGCCGAACCGTTCCGCTTCCCCCATGAATGCCCGATCTGCCACTCCCGCGCCGAACGTCCCCCGGGCGAGGTGGTCTGGCGCTGCACCGGCGGCCTGACCTGCCCGGCGCAGATCGTCGAACGGCTGATCCATTTCGTCTCGCGCGACGCCTTCGACATCGACGGGCTGGGCGAGCGCACCATCACCGAATTCTACCAGGACGGCCTGATCCGCACCCCGGGCGACATTTTCCGCCTGCCGGAGCACGAGGCCGAAATCGCCGGCCGCGACGGCTGGGGCGAAGTCTCGGCCCGCAATCTCAGCAACGCCATCCGTGCCCGCCGGACCATCCCGCTGGCCCGCTTCATCTACGCATTGGGCATCCGTCGTATCGGCGCCAGCAATGCCCGCCTGCTGGCCCGCCATTACGGCGCCTATGCCCATTGGCGCGACCAGATGCTGCGCGCAACGCAGATCGGCTCGGACGAACGCCTGGCCCTGGGCTCGATCACCGGCATCGGCACCGCCATCGCCGACGAACTCGCCGCCTTTTTCATGGAACGGCACAATCTCGACACGCTGGCCGACCTCGCCGCCATCCTGACGATCGAGGACGAGGACATGCCCGCCCAGGGCCACCTGTCGGGCAAGACCATCGTCTTCACCGGCACGCTGACCACCATGACCCGCCCCGAGGCCAAGGCCGTGGCCGAACGGCTGGGCGCGCGCGTCACCGACAGCGTGTCGAAGAAGACCGACCTGGTTGTGCTCGGCGCCGATGCCGGCTCCAAGGCCCGCAAGGCCGCCGAATTGGGCATCGACACGCTCGACGAGGCCGGATGGCGCGAACTCGCCGGCATGCCGCCCGCCTGATCCGCGGCCGCCCCCTTCTGGCTCGTCTCCTTCTGGCCCGCCCCCTTCTGGCCCCACGGCGGCATTCTGCGCTATCCTGCGCGCAATGAAAAAACCCGCCGCCGGGACGCGCCGTCCCCTCCATCCGTCCCGGCCCGCCGCCGACCGCGGGGCATGCCGTCACACCCGGTCGCCGGCTTCCACGCGAAAGGCACGGCCATGATCCTGCTCGCGGGCCTGCTTGCCATCATCCTGCTCATCGCGGTCAGCATCCTGATCTCGCTGTCCGAAATCTCCTTCGCCGCGGCGCGCGAGGTCCGGCTGCGCACCCGGGCCGAGGCCGGCGACACCAGGGCCGCCAATTTCCTCCGCCTGCGCCGCAACAGCGGCCAGGTCATCACCGTGCTCCAGATCTGCCTCAACGCGGTGGGCGTGCTGGGCGGCGTCATCAGCAGCGAACTCATCACCCCGCCGCTGGCGCAAATCCTGGGCGCGGCCGGCATGCGGGCCGCGCTGGCCGACCATGTCGCCTCCACCGCGTCCTTCCTGCTGGTCACCGGCCTGTTCGTCCTGTTCGCCGACCTGCTGCCCAAGCGCATCGCCATGAACGCGCCCGACCGCGTGGCGCTGGCCATCGGCTGGTTCCCGGCACTCGCGCTGCGGCTGTTCTATCCCTTCGTCTGGATCTTCTCGAAAATCGCCGATTTCATCCTGCGCGCGCTGAAAATCCCGGCCGCCTCGACGGTCGAACCGGTCACGCCCGAGGATCTACGCGCGATCCTGGCCGCCGGCACCGCCTCGGGCGTCCTGCTCGAGCAGGAACACCAGATGATCCAGAACGTGCTGGGCCTGCAGGACCGCTCCGTCACCTCGGCCATGACCCCACGGGACGAGATCGTCTTCCTCGACGTGCAGGAAAGCGCCGAAAGCCAGCGCGACAAGGTCCGCGCCAAGCCCTATTCCCGCTACCCGCTCTGCGACGGCGGGCTGGACAACGTCATCGGCTCGATCCGCGCCGAGGACGTGCTCGCCGCGGTGGTCGAGGAACCGCCCGCCGCCGAAGCCGCCCCGGGACAGATCTACCGCATGCGGCGCGACGTGCTGTCCCTGCCCGACACGCTCAATCTCTGGGACACGCTGGCCCAGTTCGACACCCATGGCGCGGGCTTCGCCCTGATCGTCAACGAATACGGGCTGGTGGTCGGGCTGATCACCTTCAAGGACATCATGGGCGCGCTGATGGACGGGCTGGCCAACCCGTTCGAGGAACAGGCCATCGTCCGCCGCGACGAGAATTCCTGGCTGATCGACGGCGCCGCCCCCATCGGCGACGTGATCCGCGAGCTCGGTATCCCCGCGCTGCCCGACAGCCATAATTTCGATACGATCGGCGGCCTCGTCATGCACCGCCTGCGCCGCATGGCCCGCAAGGCCGACCGGGTCGAGGCCGCGCATTTCCTCTTCGAGGTGGTCGATGTCGAAGGCTTCCGCATCAACCAGCTCCTCGTCACCCGCCGCCCCCGCCGCCCGGAAACCGACCAGCGCCCCGCGACTGACACTTAATCACGCGGAATTATGCGGACTTTTAATTATAGTCCGGAATGCCCGGCATGGTGACAAAGCCGGGCAGCCCCCGCACCGCCCGCGCCCAGCGCCGCAGCGCCGGATGGAATTCATGCCCCGCGCCCCGATCGTGGCTCACCCAGTCGCGGCTCAGCGCAAAGGACGGAAACAGCATCACATCCACGATGCCGGGCGCATCGCCCACGAACCATGTCGCCCCGTCCAGCCGCCGCCGCGCCATATGGTCCTCCATGATCCGCAGCGCCGCCACCCCCGCCCGGCACAGCTCCGCCATGTCACCCCCGTCACCGAACAAGGCCGCCCGCCGCGCCGCGATCGCCGCGCGCAGCGGCCCGGCCGCGAAATCCAGCCAGTGCGCCACCTGCGCGAAGGACGCGCCATCGTCCGGCCACCACCCCGCCCGGCCATAAGCCAGCGCCAGCAGCGCGGCCTGCGCCCCGCAGACATCCTGCCCCGCGATGCGCAGTACCGGCAGCACGCCCGCCGGGCTGATGGCGCGAAATCCCGGCGAATCCTGCTGGCCGCCCGGCACCACGTCCACCGCGACGATCCGCGCCGTCAGCCCCAGCAGCGACAGCAGCAGCCGCACCCGATAGCACCCCTCGTCCAGCTCATCGTCATGCAGGACCAATTCCTGCGCCATCGGCGCCGTCATGCCGCCTCCTCCGCGCATCCGCGCATATCCCGCGCCCAGTCGGCCAGCGCATGCAGCCGCGCGGCCCCGGCCATGCTGCCGGCCAGCACATGCAGCATGCACGCATCCCCGTCCACCGGCAGGATCGCCGCCAGCACCGCGCCATGCACGTCCCGGTCCAGCACGCCGGCCAGCCGGCCCGCCGCCAGGCCGATCACCCCCGCCACCCGCTCGGCGGGCGCACCCACCCGCAACGACCGCACCCCGGTCCAGACACGTCCCTCCGCCCCGATTTCCACGCCCGGCGCCTCACCCTCCTCGGCCACCGGCCGCGCCCAGATCAGCCCGTGCCGCTCGACGGCGGCCCATGGCGCGGCCCGGATCGTGGCTGGCGGCGACAGCTCCGGATGGGCCGGAATATGCGCGCACCGCCCGTCGGGACCGAAACGCCAGCCATGATACAGGCAGGCCAGCGTCCCCTCGCGCAGGAATCCCAGGCTTAGCCGCATGCCCCGGTGCGGGCAGCGATCATCCCAGACATGCGCCACGCCCCGCGCATCGCGCCACACCGCCAATTCGCGCCCGCGCAGCACGCATCCCGCGACGCTGCCCGGCTCCAGGTCCATCGCCAGCATCAGCGCATGCCACCCATCCCCCGGATCGGCCGTCATGCCTCGTCCTCCCACTCGCTCTCGCCCCACTCGCTCTCGCACAGAATATCCGGCGCCAGGCAACCCGGCGGCCCCAGCCGGCACGCCATCTCGAACGCGCCCACCAGCGCCTCGGGTCCGCTGACCTCCAGCACCAGCCGCTCCGGCACGGCCTCGCGCACCACGCACGCGACCGACAGCAGCGCCGCCCGCTCGCGGACAAAGCGCATCATCGCCGCGTCCTGCGCGCATCCCGCCAGCACCATCCGCATCCGTTCCCGCCGGGCCATCCGGGTCCCCGCCCCAAACTCACGCCATCTCCGATAGCCTGCCCCGCCGAACCGTGCCATCCCTGTACCGAATCGTCCCTTTCCCCGAACAGGTCCCAGCCCCATGATCCCCATCACCGCCCATGACGCCCTGCTGGTCATCGACGTGCAGAACGATTTCCTGCCGGGCGGCGCGCTCGTCGTCCCCCGCGGCGACGCGGTCATCCCGGTCATCAACCATCTCACCCGCCTGCCTTTCGGCCAGCAGGCCGCCAGCCAGGACTGGCACCCGCACGGCCACGCCTCCTTCGCCAGCACCCACGGCCCCCACGCCCCGCACGGCACCTGGCCCGATCACTGCGTGGCCGGCACGCACGGCGCCGAACTCGCCCCCGCACTGGACCAGACCCGAGTCGGCATGGTGATCCGCAAGGGCCGCGCCCTCGACATCGACAGCTATTCCGCCTTTCTCGACAATGACCGCACCACCCGCACCGGGCTGGAATTCTGGCTGCGCGGCCTGGGCGTCACCCGCGTCTTCATCACCGGCCTGGCACTGGATTATTGCGTCGCCTTCACCGCGATCGACGCGAAGACCCTTGGTTTTGAAACGTTCGTGGTCGAAGATGCCTGCCGTGGGATCGCACCCGACCCCGCCGCCACGTGGCAGGCTCTCGAACGGCACGGCATCGTCCGCGTCCGCTCCGCCGACCTCGCCGGCACGGCATAGGGGCGATCGCGCAACCGGGGGTGTTCGGCGCCGGGTGGGACCGGCCCGAACAGATAATTTGGGGGATGACGGACCGATGACCGTTCCGGGTCGGGTATGACCATGTACAGGCCGCGGGGGCGGCTTCTCACATCGCGGCGACAGGTTCTCGGCCTCGCGGCCGGCACGGCAGGGGGCGTCCTGCTCCGCCCGCCGCCGCTTCTGGCCCAATCGCCATTGGCCGGATCGCTCAGGGCCCAGCCGCGCCGGCTGGCGCCGATCGCCGAATCGGATGCCCTGGTCGCCTTCGGCCATACCGGCCCCGTCACCGACGGCGGCTGGACCACCGCGCATGACCGCGGCGTGCGCGCCGTGCGCCAGGCCTTTCCGCGCCTGCGCACCGTCTATGTCGAAAGCATCCCCTATTCCGCCGATGCCACGCGCATCTTCCGCCAGTTCGTGGCCGAGGGCGCGCAGATGGTCATCGCGACCTCCAATTACGGCGACTTCATCCGCGACGTGTCCGATCGCGCGCCCAACGTCGCCTTCATGGAATGCGACGGACACGGCGTCTCGGGCAATCTGGGCTGGTATTACATCACCCACTGGTATGCCAGCTACGTCATCGGCATCGCCGCCGGCCTGATGACCCGCACGAACAAGATCGGCTTCGTCGGCTCGTTCCCGATTCCCTCGGTCTATGCCGGGGCCAACGCGGTCCTGCTGGGCGCGCGCTCGGTCAATCCGGCGGCGACGCTCCAGGCCATCTCGATCAATGCCTGGTTCGACCCGCAGGCCGCCACGCAGGCCGGCACCGCGCTGGCCGAAAACGGCTGCGACTTCCTGTGCGGCATCATGGACGAACCGGGCTATCTCCGCGTCGCCCAGCAGCGCGGCATCAAGGCCGCGATGTGGAACACCGACATGCGCCAATACGGCCCCGACGCCTATGTCAGCTCGGTCGTACTCGATTTCCGCGCCTATTACGTCCGGCAGGTCGCCGCCCGCCTGGCCGGCACCTGGCAGGCCCAGCCGCATTTCCTCACCCTCGGCCACGGCGTGGACCGCGATTCCTGGGGCCGCACCGTCCCGCCCGACATCGCGGCCCGGGCCGATGCGATGCGCGAGCGCATCCTGGCCGGGTACAACCCGTTCCGCGGCCCGATCCGCGACGCCGCCGGCCGCCTGCGCGTGCCCGACGGCGCGGTGATGGACGACGACCGGATCTATCAATGGGACTGGCCGGTGGAAGGAGTCAGCGGCCTTGACTGACCCCGCCATGCCTCCCGACGCCCCGCCCCCCGTCGCGCCGGGCACGCCGCCGATCCTGCAACTGCAAGGGATCTGCAAATATTTCCCCGGCGTCATCGCCAACCAGGATGTCGATCTCGACGTCCGCCCCGGCGAGATCCATGCCCTGCTGGGCGAAAACGGCGCCGGCAAATCCACCCTGATGAACGTCGTCACCGGCATCTACCAGCCCGATGCCGGCGAAATCGTACTGGACGGCTACGGCCGGCGCTTCGCCGCGCCGCAGGAGGCGATCCAGGCCGGCATCGGCATGGTGCACCAGCATTTCAAGCTGGTCCCCGCCTTCACGGTCGCCGAAAACATCCATCTCGGCTGGCGCGACACCCCTGCCCGCGCCGGCGCCGCGATATTGGAATCGCGCACCCGCGCCCTGTCCGAACGATTCGGCTTTCCCGTCCGCCCCGACGCCCGCGTCGCCGACCTCTCGGCGGGCGAGCAGCAACGCGTGGAAATCCTGCGCGTGCTGTCCCGCCAGGCCCGGCTGCTGATCCTCGACGAACCCACGGCCGTGCTCACCCCGGCCGAAAGCCGCGAACTGTTCCGCGCGCTGCGCGCCTTCCGCGCCCAGGGCAACGCCGTGATCCTGATCAGCCACAAGCTCGACGAGGTCATGGACATCTCCGACCGCATCACCATCCTGCGCGCCGGACGCAATATCGGCACCTTCCGCACGCCGGACTGCACCCCCGCCTCCCTGGCTTCCACCATGGTCGGGCGCGTCATCACCCGCCGCGACATGCGCGCCCGCCCGCCGGGCGCCGCCCCCGTGGCCCCGGCACCGGTGCTCAGCCTGCGCGGCGCCACCTGCCACGATTCGCGCGGGGTCGAAACCCTGCGCGACGTCACGCTGGACCTGCATGGCGGCGAAATCCTCGGCATCGCCGGCGTGGCCGGCAACGGCCAGCGCGAACTCACCCAGGTGCTCACCGGCATGCTGCCCCTGTCGTCGGGCACATTGCTGCTGGACGGCCGGCGCGTACCCGGGGCCGACGCCGCCGCCTTCGCCCGCGCCGGCATCGGCCATATCCCCGAGGACCGGCTGCGCAGCGGCCTCGCCCCCGCGCTCGGCATCACCGAGAACATGGCGCTGCGCGAATATCGCCACCCGCCGATCGGCGGACGCGGCCTCTACCGCCCGGCCGCCGCCGAATCCCTGGCCCGCACGATCGCCCAGGCCGCCGAGGTCCGCATCCCCGATTTCGCCATGCCCATCCGCAACCTGTCGGGCGGCAACCAGCAGCGCCTGGTCGCCAGGCGGGAAATCCGCATCGCCCGCCGGGTGCTGGTCGCCGCCTATCCCAGCCGCGGGCTGGATATCGGCGCGATCGCCACCGTGCTGCGCTACCTGACCGACCTGCGCGACCAGGGCGTGGCCGTGGTCCTGGTCTCCGAGGATCTCGAGGAATTGCTGAACGTCGCCGACCGCATCGGCGTGCTCTTCCACGGACGGCTGATGGCGACCATCGACGCCGCGACGGCGGACATGGAAACGATCGGCCTGCTGATGGGCGGCCGCACCGGCGCCGGAGGGACCGCGTGATGGCCACCCGACTGCAACGCCTTCCCACCATTTCCCCCGCCCGGCGCCTGGCTTGGCGCGCCGGCGCGATCCTGGCCGCCCTGCTCGTCACCACCCTCTTCCTCGCCGCCTCGGGGCGCGACCCGCGCCTGCTGGCCGACCTGGTCGTCCGCTCCACCGTCGGCTCCCGCTTCGGGCTCGAGGATCTGGCCCTGTTCATGACCCCGCTGATGCTGACCGGCGCCGCCGTCACCATCACCAGCCGGATCGGCATCTGGAATATCGGGGCCGAGGGCCAGGTCTACGCCGGCTCCATCGGCGCCGCCGCCATCGGCCTGTTCCTCCCCGGCCCCGCGATCGTGATCCTGCCGCTGATGGCGCTCGCCGGCATCCTGTGCGGCATGGGCTGGATCCTGATCCCCACCCTCGCCCGCGCCTATGCCGGCGTGAACGAGATCATCACCACCCTGCTGCTGAATTTCGTCGCCGCCCTGCTGACATCCTATCTCGCGGTCGGCCCCTGGCACGACCGGGTCACCGGCGCGCTGGCCTCGACCGGCCGCCTGCCGGTCCAGATCCCCGAATTCTGGGGCGCGGTGCATTGGGGCTTCCCCCTGGCGCTCGCGATCGTGCTGGCCCTCGCCCTGCTGATGGCCCGCACCGGCTGGGGCTACCAGGTCACGATCAGCGGCGCCAACGACCAGGCCGCGCGCTATGCCGGCATACCGGTCCGCGCCAGGATCATCGCCGTCATGCTGGCCTCCGGCGGCCTCGCCGCGCTGGCGGGCGTCTTCGAACTCGCCGGCACCGTCCATCGGCTGCAGGGCGGCCTCGCCAATAATTTCGGCTATTTCGGCATCGTGGTGGCGGTGCTGGCGCGCGGCTCCTGCCTCAACGTGCTGCCCGCCGCGCTGCTGATGGCCTTCATCCTCGATTCCGGGATCGTGCTCCAGACCCAGCAACTCACCGCATCGACCGTGCTGGCCATCACCGGCCTGGTCCTGTTCCTGATCGCCCTCGGCGACGAACTGGCGCATTACCGCCCGGTCGCCCCCCGCGCGGAGCCCACGCCATGATCGCGCTGCTCACCGGCATGCTCACCACCGCCATGCTCGCCGGCGGCGTGCTCGCCCTCGCGGCGCTGGGCGAGGTCCTGGCCGAGCGGGTCGGCGTCACCAATCTCGGCGTCGAAGGGCTGATGTCCATGGGCGCCGTGGTCGCCATCATCACCGTGGTCGCCACCCCCCACCCCTGGCTCGGCCTGCTGGCCGCGACACTGACGGGCGCCGCCGGCGGCATGGTCTTCGCCTTCGCCACCGTCATCGTCCGCGCCAACCAGGTCCTGTGCGGCCTCGCGGTCACCTTCCTCGGGCTCGGCCTCTCCGCCACGATCGGCCATGACTACGCCGGCATCCCCTCGCCCGTGACCTTCGGCCGCGCGCCCATCCCCCTCCTGTCGGCGATTCCGGTCGTCGGCCCGGCCTTCTTCGGCCAGAACGTCCTCGTCTATCTCATCTACCTGCTGCTGCCGGCGGCCGCGACCCAGCTTCTCTTCCACACGCGCCACGGCCTCAATCTGCGCGCCGTCGGCGAAAACCCCGCCGCCGCCGACGCCGCCGGCATCCCGGTCGCGTCCATCCGCTTCTGGTACGTCACCCTGGGCGCCGCCCTGGCCGGGGCCGCCGGGGGCTACCTCACCCTGGCCTACGTTCCCGTCTGGTCCGAGGGCCTGGTCGCCGGCCGCGGCTGGATCGCCCTGGCCCTGGTCATCTTCGCCGGCTACCGCCCCTTCGCGGCCACCTGCTCCGGCCTGCTGTTCGGCCTGATCACCGCGCTGGCCTATGTGGGCCAGGCCCGCAACTGGCCGATCGCGCCCGCCTTCCTCAATATGCTGCCCTATCTGGGCACAATGGCGTTCATCATCGTTCCGGTGGTGGTCTGGCACCGCATGCGCCGCATCATGGCCGCCCCGGCCGCCCTCGGCGTGCCCTACCACCGCAACGTCCGCTGACGAGGCTCCGCATGACCCAGGCACCCGCGCCCCAGACTGCCGCGCCCCAGACTGGCACGCCCCAGACCGCCACGTCCCCCGATCCGCAGGACCGCGCCGTCCGCGATGCCTGGTACGCCGTCGGTTTCCTCGATCATCTCCCCCCGGGCAATCACCACACAAGCCTGCTCGGCACCGACCTGCTGATCCGCCGCCAGGATCACGGCACGTTCCGGGTAACGGCCGGCGACACCCTTTTGCCGACGGCCCTCCGCCACGGCTGCCTCTGGACCAGCCTCGGCACCCCGCCCGCGTCCCCCGTCGCCATCCCCGAGGCCGCCGAACCCGACCGCCGCCTCGTCTGCTGCGGCTCGGTCGCGGTGCACGCTTCCGGCCTCCGCGTGGTCGAGAATTTCCTCGACCTCGCGCATTTCCCCTTCGTCCATACCGGCATACTGGGCGCCGAACCGCATACCGAGGTCGCGCGCTACCACACCGAACTGCGCCGCGACGCAACCGACAGCATGACCGGTGGCGCGACCGAGGTCTGGGCCACCGACTGCCGCTTCCACCAGCCCCAGGCCGCCCGCTCGGCCCAGGCGGCGCTCGAAACCCGCTATATCTACCGCGTCGCCACCCCCTTCGTGACGCTGCTCTACAAGACCTGCCCCAACGACCCGGTCCGCCCGGACGTGATCGCCCTGTTCGTCCAGCCCACCGCGCCCGATCGCTGCCTGGCCCACCCGGTCATGTTCCTGCTCGACGATTTCTCGCCGCAGGCCGATCTCGTCCAGTTCCAGCAACGCATCTTCCTCCAGGACCGGATCATCCTGGAAAACCAGCGCCCCCGCCTGCTGCCGCTCGATCCCCGCGCCGAAATCCCCACCCGCGCCGACTCCCTCTCGGTCGCCTACCGGCGCTGGCTGAAGGAACAGAACATACGCTACGGCGCCACCTGACCGCGCGCTCTTCCTAACGCGGCCCCGCTCCCAGCGGCCAGAACGACCGCGCCGCATCGGCCTGCAGGGCATTGAAACAGACCCGCCGCGCATAGGCCGCCGAACCGACCGTATCCGGCACCCGCCCCAGCAATTTCATCTCGTCCACATATTGCGCCACCTGCACCCGCAGATCGGCGCCCACCGGGCTGACGCCCAGCCGCTCATGGCGCAGCATCGCCAGGATGTCGGCCTGCCCCGTCCCATCGCCCTGCCCCGCCATCAGCGACGCCGCCTGCGCCGGATGGTCGCGGATCCAGTCCGACGCCGCGCGCAACGCCATGACCAGCGCCGCCGCAGCCGCCGGATCGGCCTGGAGGAACGTATCCGACAGGCTCAGGGCCAGGTTGGCGCGCGCCCCGTAATTGCCGTTCACGCTGTTGGCCAGTTCGAAGAACGGCGAATCGGCCGCATGCAACAGCCGCCACGCCAGCGGATCATGCGCCGCGACCGCATCGATCTCCCCGGCCCGCGCGGCCGCCTCCACCTGCTCCGGCGGCAGCGTCAGCCACTGTACGGCCCTGTCCGGATCGATCCCCTTCCGCCGCATCATGACCGAGAAGAACAGCCGGTCCGCCATGTCCGGATCCGTCACCGCGATCCGCAGGCCCGCCACGTTGTCCAGCCGGGTGATCTTCACCTTGCGCCGCACCAGCAGCCGGAACGTGCCCGATTGCAGGCCGGCCACCAGATGCGCCGGCACCCCGCCATGCTGGCCTCCCTGCAGGCCCCCCTGCTGATACACATCCAGCCATGTCAGGATCGGCGACACCGCGCCGACCGCCCGCCCCGCCGCGAGGGCGGCGATCGCCGCCCGCCCGTTCGGCACGCCGCCGGCCAGGGATACGTCCAGGTGATAGCTGGCGAAGAAATTGGCCCGCGCCACAGCGAACAGCATCGGATTGGTCGCGGGCCAGGACAGGACCAGCCGCCGGAACGTCCCCTCCAGCGGCGTCCTGCCGGCAACCGCCGGAGAATGCCGCGCATGACGCAGCACCAGCCCGCCCGCGACCACCGCCCCTACGCCCACCACGCCGGCGCCCGCCGCCGCGACCAGTTCGCGTCGGCCAAGCCCGTGCCGCCCCGCCCCAAGCCGGCCCGGCCTGTGCGGACGCTCGACCACCGGCCCGGCCCCGCCGTTTCGTTCATCCATCCTGGCGCACCATCCTCCCACCCCAACAGCCGCCCAGCCAAACATGCACAAGACGCAGACGCTGATGTAGGGCGCGCCCTCCACCGCGTGAAGATACACGTCAGAACAAAAACTTACGCCACCACCACCTCACATTCCCCCATCATGCGCCCGGCGCCCCCACCCCAGCCCGACGCGTAAAAAAAACATCACGAAGGGGGTTTACCACCAAACCGGACCTCCGCTATACGGTGCCCCGGCGCTGATCCCGAATAGCTCAGTCGGTAGAGCAAGCGACTGTTAATCGCTGGGTCGTAGGTTCGAGTCCTACTTCGGGAGCCATCGCCTTTTGTACGCTACGGCGCGATATTGCGCGCCAGCGTGCGATTTTTCCCTACGCTACGATCTTATGCGCTCCTGCCGGCACAGCCAGCGTAGGACTGCGAGATCTATCGAGAGACAGGCGTAGAATAGCGATATGCGCCACGATCGCCCACCCCTTCGGAGCACACGTTGCAGAATCGGCGGCCATGGCGTGGAAAGCTAGGGTCTGTGGGGATTTAACGTGAGTTGATGACACCTGCGGCGAGATATATCATCGCCTCGAAGCTCCGGTCGGTTTTGCAGGCTCGCATGGCGATGCGCTTGAACTCCTTGAGTTTGCAGAAGAAGTTCTCGATCAGGTGACGCCATTTGTATATCTCTTCGTCAATGGCGCGCGGGTTCTTGCGCTGTGACCGTTGTGAGATGACGACTTTCGCTCCTCGCTGGTCGAGTTCTTCGATGATCCAGTTGGCATCAAAGGCCTTGTCGCCCAGCAGGGCTTCGAAGTTGATGCCATCGATCAAAGGGGCGACGCCGATCGTGTCGTAGCGGTTCCCCGGTAGCAGTTTGAAGCGAACAAGGTTGCCCAAGGCATCGGTCAGGGCCAGGATCTTGGTCGTTATCCCGCCTTTGGAACGACCAATGGCCTGGCTCTGAGTCCCCCTTTTGCGCCTTGGCCGTGCCGGTGGACCTTGACGATAGTGGCATCAACCATGGCGTATTCCATGTCGGGGTCTCCCGACAAGGCATCAAAAATCCGCTTGAAAACATCGGCTTCGCGCCAATCACGAAACCGACGGAATGCCGTATTCCAGTTGCCGAATGTGGCAGGAAGGTCCCGCCATGGGCTGCCTGTTCGGACAATCCAAAGAACCGCCTCAATGAATAGCCGGTTGTCGCGGCCACTGCGTCCGGGATCAGACAGCTTACCCAGGCAATGCGGTTCTATCTTCGCCCATTGGGCATCGGTCAGTACTAAGCGATCCATCCAGAGGGTGAATCACATCTCCGCTAAAATGGGAATCCCAAATCCCCACAGACCCTAGGTGATCGGCGGTGTATCGCAGATTTGCGCCAACAGCCGACCTTCGGGGCGCTGGCGCTCATTGAGCAGTTGTCCAGCCATCGGCACCCAGAAACCAGCCTGTTGGCGAACGCCTCTAGCTATCGTACCAACGATCGTGCTTTTTAAGCTCCTCGCGCTAATGTGGTGCGATGATCTCAATTCAGTCGCTTTGGGCGCTTGCGAACCAACTTGGATTCGATCCTGCGGTGCTTCTCACTAAAACGGGTGAGAGGGTCATCACGCACGCAGGTGGCAAAGTAGCAACCGCGGTGGGCCAACGTGTCGCGGGATCAGTTCATGCGGTCTTGTCGCACTGGACGAAACGCATCAACGACAGTTTCCCAGAGTACTTACGTGAGCGGCTCGACGAGATCGATGAGGAACGGCGGCCGGCCATCATTGAGGCCGCCTTTGTCGAGTGGGTTCAAACCCATACGAATGAAGCGGTCGAATTGTCGCGCCTGCTATTTAGAATCGTCTATCTGCGCGCTCTAATCGACTATTGTTCCGACCTTCCGGTCGTCGGAGGAACAGAAAGCCGGCTCCGCCTCGATGACGTATGGGTGCCGCAGGCATTTCGAGTCGTTCGGCCGGATCAACCGCAACAGCGCCATGCCGACGATTTGAGGTTCGAATCGTTGGTGGAGGCTGTCGCAGCATGTGGCGCTCCGTTTGTGTTGATAGGAGATTCAGGGGCAGGCAAATCGACGCAATTGCGGAAGTTGGTTCTGGACCAAGCTCGACGGCAACTCGAAACGACGGATTTCGATCAGCTTCTGGCTGAGCCATTGCCAGTCTACATCAGAGCAGAGACCATTGCACGGGAAAGGGTTGATCTCACCACAGCGATTACACTTGCGGTCTCACGCGAGATGGCAGTTCGGCTTCCGTTTGGCGTTCCGACGGATTTTTTCGATTCACGGCAGCCTGGTGCACCCAGATCCCTTTTCACCGTCGTCGACGGGCTTGACGAAATTTCTCCCGAGAGCCGGGATGATCTTATTGCCAAGATCAAGAGCCACGGAGCAGCCTTCAATATCACACTTGCAAGCCGATCGGCTCTCTCTCAGCCTGGATTCGCCTACGTCGAAATTGAAGAGCCAACGCAGGAGCAGGCAGCCGCGCTGATCTCCAGACTTACTTCAGGCGCCTATCGCCACGAGTCGATTGGTTTGGAAGATTTGCCCCGCAATCCGCTGATTCTGACGCTGTCGGCACTTATGAGACGCCAGAAGATTTCATCTCGCGCGGCGCTTTATAGAGAATTCGTGATAGATCGATTGGGGCGCAGCCAAGAATTATTGCTTCGCGAGGCGCAAATTGGGTTTAAGCTTCTGGAAGCCTGCGCAAACTTGGAATCCGACCTCGCCGGACATGCGGAGCGGCTTACGGCTGAACTTGGGCTGCTACCGAAGGGGCTTATCGGCCTCGCCAGAAACAGAAATGCAAAGGCGCTGCTCGTATCGACGGGCATCGTGCGACAGGATGGGGAGCGGCTGACCTTCATCCACGAGAGTTTCCGTAGCTATCTTAGATCCGAGGCACTGGCGAGAGTGCATCAGCCGCAGATTGCGCCTTGGCGGTCGATTTCGCCGTTCCGAGAAGGGTGGGAGATTATCGCGTTCGCGATCGAAATCTGGCGACGGGACGGCCAAGATACGACATCTGCTCTGGAGGATCTGCTCGCCTTCGGCGAGCCTGGGCTCCGATTGATCGCACAGCTTGCGAGTCGCGACCCGGGCCTTCCGACCAAGGTGATCGATCTTGCTGTCGATAAGTGGATGCATGGAAGTGAGGACGCTTGGGATCCAGGTCATATCGACGGGCCCATCCAGCAACTTACGCTTATGGCGTTTCACTATCGGTCTGCCCGCGCTTCTCTTCGCAAGGTCGCCCAAGACGATTGGACTTATTTTGAAGACGCCGCATATGCGGCCCAGGGGTTGGCAAAGGCTGGGCTTCAAAGCGAAGCACGCGCCTTCCTCATGTCGCTCAGTCGAAAGGCGGGTGCCTATTGTGGAAGCCGCGTCCTAGCCGTCGAGATTCTCATCAATATCGGTGCCGAGATGGAGGCTCGAGCCTGTGCCGATGAACTAGCCGCGGAGTGGGGGAGCAAACCGCCCGACATGGATCTGAGTTGGATGAGTCTGGCCGAAGCTTTCCATAAGCTCGGCCGGAAGCAGGCTGCAATCGATATCCTCAACCGTCTCGATCGCGAATTGAGCGGCGAACTCGACCTCAGCATACTCGCAGAAACATATCTTGCGATCGGCAAGCCAAGGAAGGCGAAGGCGGCTGCGCGGCGCGCCTTCAACACCATGAAATGGTCCCTCATGGCAAAGCGTGGCTACGACTACGATGCAGCTCAGATAGCGGCACTGCTGGATCGCGTCGGCGCGAGCCGAGAGGCCTCATTTGTCCGCAACGGACTGAAGAAGCTCGAGAATCAAGCAAGCGAGGCACTGCGGGCGGAAGCCACCGATTGCCGGCGAAGCGCGACGGACCGGCTTGGAAGCGCGCTTGAGCTTCTTGAGCGACACGATGATTTTGGACACACGGCACTTGAGGCCCTACTTAGCGACCCAGGAGCACCTCGCGACAAGCGCTTCAGTACTGTCTCGTATCTACTAGCCTCTTCTTTGCGCGAAGCCGTGATCTCAACATTAAAGCGCGTCGCCATCGATGAACCTTGGTTTCGCGTTTCATGCGGGACAGCTCTCGTGCTCGGTGGTGAGCCAGAAAAGGGTTGTGCAATCCTCAGCCGCGTGGCCTTCGAACCGGCCGAGTCGACCGGCGAGCGAGTGGAAGCGATTATGCAACTCGCCCAATCAGGCCGCATCGATCTCGCAATCGCTGCCTTTCGGCGGTTACGATATTCGGGCGATCTGAATAATCGCTGTCTGGATCCAATTGCGAACACATTTGCTCACACATCCGCTTGGCCCGAGTTTCTTGATCATTGTGGTGAACTCCTGTCATCCGACAACCGGGCTTTGCAGATCGCAGTGCTGAATACCCTCGTGCGAGCAAAGAGAGTGGAGACAGACTCAACGCGTGCCGAGAATCTGCTTCGACATATCATTCTCGATCGAGAGCTTCCGCCGGATCTGCGTATAAAGGCAGCCCGACAGTTGGATGAAATGGAGAGGGGAACGGCCCTCGATTTGGTCTTCGACATCACGACGTCTCCCGACGAGACGATGGAGGCCGGCATCGAGGCGATGCAGTTTTTGCACTATCACGACGAGTTCCTAGCGATGGATGGCGGCCACGATGTCGTGTGGGACAAGAAGCTGTCTCCGGACCAGTTCATCGAGGCGGCTCATGCCTTCCTAGCGATGATGCGCCATAGCCGCGACTCGACCTACGAGCCTCTGGCCGGAGGGAATTACGGCGCGATGGTCGAAGCTCTTCAAGAGATTGCGGCAGATGCGGCTCAACCGATCGAGCGCCGTTTCGCCGCCGCGCGTTTGAAGGATCAAAATGATGCCAGCGACCGTTTACACGACCCGTTCTGGCCCGGAGTAGACGCCATCTGTCAGGATGAGGCGACACCCATCCGACTGCGCTGGCCTGCCATCCGCTATGCTCTTCGTAAGGATCCGACGCGGATCGAGCGCTGGCGGACCGTGCTCGACAGCGGGGAACTCGGTCATCTTGAGGCGGCGTATGTTTACCTGGCCGCTGACTGGCGCGATGCGGCGGCTGAACGCTTCCATCTTGCTCTCGCCGAGGAGGCAGGCCTGCACATACGCGTGCGGATCTGGAAAGAACTTGTGCTTCTGGTCGAAGGGCCGCTTGCCGGTCGGGAAGCAGCGACCGCTCTTTCCGAAGCTCTGAATTCAGGTCAGGTCAACGACCTCGAATTAGAATTACTCGAAGACCTGTTGCTGTTGAGCAAGGCCGTTCTTCCAACTGAGGAATTTATTGACCTGGCGAAGGCGGTAGCGAGCCAGAAAGGTCTGAGCGCATATGACATCACGTCAGTAGCCCGAACTCTCGTCGAATATGGCGCGATAACAATTGTCCGCGCGATTGTAGGAGCGCGGAAGATCTCTTTGCAAAAGCGGCTCCGAACTGATGATGCGGCGCTCTACGAGCTCGCCCATCTCCATCGCCTTCAAGCAGAACTGGGGGAGCGAGACGACGCTGCGAAAACGCTGAACGACATCTGTTCGAACACCCAGCTTGGCATCTCTCAACGAGCATTCGTTTGTCGCATTCTGTCCGAGCTTGGCAGGACAGGCGATGCGCGCGCTCGCTTGCTAAGGCTTTCGACCAGAGCCACAACCTGTGCCGACCAACTGGCCATTGGTAGGGTTGCTATCGACATTCATGATTGGTCGTTGGCGCGGCGTATTTTTCTTGCTGTGGCAAAATCCGCGTTAGCTATACCCCGCGAGCGGGTCAACTGTGTCAAGGGGTTGGCAAAGGTCGGGCTCAAGGAAAATGCAAGAGGTCTGCTTTCGTCGGTCGATCTCATTGCCCAAGATCTGGTCTGGCCAGACGGGATTGAAGCCTTGGCCGCCTGCGGCCAGGCAAATCGCGCAATTGCAATATGCCGGGAATACATTGAACGCGCTGAAATATGCACTCTAGATAAAATGGAGGCTCTCGGGAGCCTGGGAGATACGGTCTCGAAAGAGGTGGCGCGAAAACTTATTGTCCTTTTGGTATCCGAACGCGGTTGTGACGCGAGCGCGTGCGCCAGGGGGGCGGAGTTGCTCCACACCTTTGGGTTTGAAGCAGAAGCGCGTTCGATCCTGTTCACGCTAGCTACTCAGCCCATACCCGATGTTTATGATGCACTCTGGATTGCGGACGCCTGTCTTCTCTGCGATCTACCGTTCGCAGCCGACGGGATCCTACAGTCAATCAACTCAGAGGTGCTTGATAGCGAACTGCGGCAGCGATACGTGGAACTTCGATCTCAAGTCCGCATCGCGCACCTTGGAAATGAAAGTAAATATTCTTGAGTAGAAGTCGGAATGTTTTAATTATTTATTTCGTCATAAACTGACGATATTGCCTTTAATGCTATCTCTTAGCACCCTAGAAATGCACCGATTTCACAGAAGATCCGTTAAGCGCGATACGGCTCACCGTCGCCCAAGTTCGCTAGCGAATAGCTCGTGCTGCGCCCGCCCGCCTCGTCCTTCACGAGCACGCCGCGCGCGACGAGGTCGTTGATGTCACGCAAGGCCGTGTCGGGCGATGTCTTCGCGAGCGTCGCCCATTTCGAGGACGTGAGTTTACCTTCGAAACCGTCCAGCAGCCGGTTGACGACCTTACGCTGGCGCTCGTTGAGCGGCTGCCCGACCATCGCCTCCCAGAACCGCGCTTTGCGAAGGACATTGGCGAGGATCGCCTCGGCGCCGTCGAATGCGCGTTCGAGACAGCCCAGGAACCACTGCAGCCATGCGGTGATGTCGAGACTGCCTTTCTGGGTCCGCTCGAGGATGGCGTAATAGTCCTTCCGCTCCAGGCGGACCTGCGCGGACATGCTGTAGAAGCGCTGCGGGCTGCCTTCCGATCGCGCCAGCGTCATGTCGGCGATAGCGCGGGCGATGCGGCCGTTTCCGTCCTCGAGGGGATGATCGTAACGAACCACAAATGGGCGATCGCCGCCTTCACGACGGGGTCGAGCGGCGCCGCGCCGTTGAACCATTCGATGAAGGCGGCCATCTCGTCGTCGAGCCGCGACGCCGCCGGCGCTTCATAATGCACCATCTCGCGTCCGATCGGGCCGGACACGACCTGCATCGGGCCCGACGCCTCGTTGCGCCAAGCGCCGACGATGATCTTGGTCATGCCGCTGCGCCCGGTCGGGAAAAGCGCCGCATGCCAGGCGAACAGCCGGATCACGGTCCCGATCGCGCTTCCGTCGCTTCGGAAGCTGTGGCGAAGGTTCGACGGCAATCGGCAGTTCGTAGTTCTGGGTTTCGTCGGTCCCGGGGAGCCACCCTTCCTTCGCATTCAAGCCGTCAAATCGGCCGATTATGCCGAACGCCCCATCTGAGGGCGCCTTCGCGTCGGCATCGGCGCGTCCATGGCCCCGGCGCATGGGACCCAGCCGCTTTCCCCGATACGCAAGCCCCCGCGTGCATCCTATGCCGGTCATACGGCAAAAGGGCTACAGAGGGGACGAACGCACGTGGATGACGACACCAGCGGAACGGGAACCCGACCAGACACCGCCGGCCGCCCGAACAAGCCCGCCGCACGGCACGCACCCCACCGGCCTCAGGCCCTGGCCCGCCTGCTGAACCACCATGCGCTCGAGGATCGCGGCCACGACAACATCGTCCGGATCGGCCATGCCGACCGGGCCTGGTCGGACCTGTATCACCACGCGCTGACAATGCGCTGGACCACGTTCTTCTGGTCCTCGCTGGTCCTCTATATCGCCATCAATGCCGGATTTGCGCTGCTCTACATGGCGGTCCCCGGCCAGGTGACGGGCACCCGGCCCGGCGCGTTCTGGGATTTCTTCTTCTTCAGCATCCAGACCCTGTCCACCGTCGGGTACGGCGTGATGGCGCCGATCGGTCCCGCGGCCCACGCGATCACGTCCTGCGAGCTTCTGGGCGGCATGATCCTGAACGCGGTGGCGACCGGCCTGGTCTTCGCCCGTTTCGCACGCCCCAAGGCGCGGATCCTGTTCAGCGACCGCGCCCTGATGCGCGTCGAGGACGGCACGACCCATCTGGGCGTCCGGATCGCCAACCGGCGCCTCAGCCCCATCCTGTCCGTGGGGGTGGAAATGTTCCTCGCCCGGCTGATCGTGCAGCCGAACGGCCGGCTGGCGCGACGGTTCGACCCGCTGCCCCTGGCGCAGTCGCACGTCCCGGTACTGCGCTTCGCCTTCCCGCTGCTGCACGTCATCGACGACGCCAGTCCCCTGGCCGGCCTGACGATCGCGGCCCTGCGCGCCGAAGAGGCCGAAATCATCATCACCGTGACCGGCACTGACGAAATCTCCGGCCAGACGGTCTTCGCCCGCAACGCCTATGGGTTCGACCGCGTGCTCTACAACCATCGCTTCGTCGATATCATCGACGCCGCGCCGGACGGGCGGATCACCGTGGATTACACCCGCTTCCACGCGACCGAGGACAACGCCTGAACGGCGGAATCAAAGCCCCCGCGTTCGAAGGGCCCGCCGGTCCGACCGCAACACCTCAACCGGGCCGCAGATCGCTCAGCCGATCCAGCCGCCGCAGCGCCGGAAACAGCCGCATCCACACCACCGCGACCACCACCGTCCCGACCCCGCCCAGCACCACGGCCTCCACCGGCCCGACCAGACTGGCCAGCATGCCGCTCTCGAATTCGCCCAACTGGTTCGACGACCCGATGAACAGCGTATTCACCGCCGACACCCGCCCGCGCATCTCGTCGGGGGTGCGCAACTGCACCAGCGCGCCGCGCACCACCATGCTCAGCACATCGGCCGCCCCCAGCACCGCCAGGGCCGCGACCGACAGCGGCAGCCAGGTCGAAACCCCGAACAGAATGGTGGCGAAACCGAACACCGCCACCGCGACGAACATGCGCCGCCCCGCATGGCGCTGCAGCGGCCGCCGCGCCAGGATCAGCCCTCCGGCCAGCGCCCCCAGCCCCGGCGCCATGCGCAGCAGCCCCAGCCCGACCGGCCCGGCATGCAGGATATCGTCGGCATAGACCGGCAGCAGCGCCGTGGCCCCGCCCAGCAGCACGGCGAACAGGTCCAGCGAAATCGCCCCCAGCATCTCGGGGCGCGCACGGATGAAGCGCAATCCGCCCAGCAGCGTCTCCATGGTCATCGGCCGCCGCGCCGGCGCCGTACCGGTCAGCGCCATCCGGTACGTGGACAGCGCCGCCAGACCGAACCCCGCGCCGCACACGGCATAGCAGAACCCCGCCCCGCCTCCATAGAGCAGCCCGCCCACCGACGGCCCCATGATCGCGGCAAACTGGAACAGCGAGGACGACAGCGCCGTCGCGCGCGGAAAGATCGCCGCCGGCACCAGCGCCGGCAGGAAGGTCTGCTGGCTGGGCATCTCGAACACCC